>RGJX01000001.1 GCA_010023045.1 Actinomycetota bacterium
TATCGCCGATCCCGAAATGATGCGATTAGTGATGCGGGAAGAGCCGGATGCCTATCCGATATCTGTTCATACCGGGGCTGGAATAGAAGCTTTAATCAATGCGATTGAAGCATCACTTCCTAGGCCAAAAGTTGAAGTACGTACCTTGATTCCCTACAACCGAGGTGACCTTGTGAGTCGGATTCATGAAGAGGGCGAGATTTTGCGCGAAGAGCACTTAGCCGAAGGAACTTCGTTACATGCCAGGGTGGATGGTGCGCTAGCGCACCTGCTTGAGAAATTTGTTCGGGTCTAGCGAACCGAACGGAGTACCGCCGTTACCTTTCCAAGAATCTCGCAGCTATCGCCATTTATAGGGGCGTAGTTTTCATTTGCCGGAAGTAGCCAGATATGGCCATCTTTCTTTGAGAAGGTCTTTACGGTTGCCTCACCATCAATCATCGCGGCAACAATCTCGCCCTTGTTGCAATCTTTTTGGGAACGAATCACAACGTAATCGCCATCGCAGATCGCAGCATCAACCATTGAGTCGCCAACAACTTTGAGCATAAACAATTCACCTTCGCCTACCAACGTGGAGGGGAGTGGAAAGAGCTCTTCAACATTTTGTTCGGCGAGGATCGGGCCACCGGCAGCGATTCGTCCGACAAGTGGGACGTTATAAGTCTTCTCGGGTTTGATATCTTCAAATCTCTCATCGCCCGGAGTTAATACTTCTAGCGCTCTACCTCTTGAGGGATCACGACGGATCCAGCCCTTGGTTTCCAGGGCCTCGAGTTGGTACTTAACACTTGAGGGGGAGGCGAGCCCGGCAGCCTCACCAATTTCACGCATCGATGGTGGATAGCCCTTCTCTTCCATCGCGCTCTTAATCGCTTGAAGGATCTTAAGTTGGCGGGAGGTCAGGCCATTCTCATCAACGGGGCCGTCTGGGAGCTCAGAGATTTTCGGGGTCATGGCTAGAAGTTTAGAACAAATTTACGAGGATTTCAAACAAATGTTCTAAAAAAACTTGCCGATGTCAGTGGCGGGGTGTACCTTTAGCTTTAGAACAGACGTTCGAAGAGTATCCCCACTCTCAACGCTCGTTCTAGAGATAAGGCTAGAAATAGCTGGAGAGAATGATGACGATCGCTATCAATCCGTCCCCCTTAAATGGCCAATCGCAACTGCGCCTCACCCCCCGAGGCCGAGCACTTGCCCGGCTTGCGGTTGTCTCATCTCTCTCCATCCTTCTTTTAGCTGGTTTTTCGCTATTTTCGGGCGCTTCTGCTGGGTCCTCTGATTCGGTATCGACTACGCCCTATATGAAGATCACTGTGAAACCGGGTGAGACTCTCTGGTCTATCGCGGCAAATCTAAGTGGCTCTGGGGATCGCCGCGACCTCGTAGATGAGTTAATTGAGGTCAACCGTTTGAAGAGCCCCGAGTTAGTTGCTGGCCAGAAGATTTATATCCCGACACGCGGCTAGTTACCTAGCGATGTATTGCGAACTCTAAACCCTTGCTTTACTCTTACCCCTAGATATTGGGGTTAAAAAGCGGTAGGCTTCCATAAGTAGTGGTTCAAAGCCGAATCTCTGATACACCCAAAATCGGGAATTTCCCAGCATTGAAAGGAAAGACACGCCGTGAACTGTCCCTTCTGTCGGAACGAGGAGTCTCGAGTCGTTGACTCGCGCCCTGCCGATGAAGGAACGGCAATCCGTCGTCGTCGCGAATGCACCACTTGTGGCTCTCGCTTCTCCACTCAGGAAACAGCTGTTCTCTCCATCATCAAGAGAAGCGGCGCGACTGAACCCTTTAGTCGCGAGAAGGTCATCAATGGCGTCCGCAAGGCATGCCAGAACCGCCCGGTCTCCGATGATGATTTAGCTCTGCTCGCACAGCGAGTTGAAGAGTCGCTCCGCTCGACTGGCCAAGCTGAGATTGAGGCCCAAGAAGTCGGTATGGCGATTCTCTCACCGCTGCGCGAATTAGATGAGGTGGCTTACCTGCGATATGCCTCGGTATACCGTAACTTTTCCTCCCTTGAAGATTTCGAAGGTGAGATCGCACTTCTCCGCGCTATACCTTCCGAAAAGATTTCAGAGTCGAAAACCCAAGTTTCTTCCCCGCAACTTAAATGACGCGTCCGATAAGTAGTTAGAAGAGAACTGAATAAAGCAGTAAAAACTAAAAGCTATAAAACAAAACTAAAGATTTCTAGATATGGAGAAAAAGAGAATGTCGGACACGGTTATCAATCGCGCTGGTGGAAAGAACAAGCTTGGAAAAGGCCTCCAAATGGAGCGAGTTTTCAGCACTCCTGGAGTACATCCTTACGACCAGGTGAATTGGGAGCGTCGCGATGTAGTCCAATCCAATTGGAAAACTGGCGAGACCGTCTTCGAACAGAAAGGCGTCGAATTTCCTGACTTCTGGTCAGTAAACGCCTCCACCATCGTGACCACGAAATATTTCCGTGGCGCTGTCGGACATGAGAACCGTGAATGGTCACTAAAGCAAGTAATTGATCGTGTAGTTCTTACTTACACAAAAGCTGGAAAAGAGTTTGGTTATTTTGCAACTCCACAAGATGCTGAAGTTTTTGAGCACGAACTTACCTACATGCTCCTTCACCAGGTCTTCTCCTTCAACTCCCCAGTCTGGTTTAACGTCGGAACCACCGCTCCACAACAAGTCTCTGCCTGCTTCATCCTCTCTGTCGATGACACGATGGATTCGATCCTTAACTGGTATCGCGAAGAGGGCATGATCTTCAAAGGTGGCTCAGGCGCCGGTTTAAATCTCTCCAGAATTCGCTCCTCAAAGGAACTTCTCCGCTCCGGTGGAACCGCTTCGGGCCCCGTCTCCTTTATGCGTGGCGCTGATGCCTCAGCTGGCACCATCAAATCCGGTGGCGCTACTCGCCGGGCTGCGAAGATGGTTGTTCTAGATGTCGATCACCCAGATGTCGAAGAATTCATTGAAACAAAGGTCCGCGAAGAAGAGAAGATCCGCGTCCTCCGTGATGCTGGATTTGATATGGATCTCGGTGGAAAAGATGTCATCTCTGTTCAATACCAGAATGCAAATAACTCAGTCCGCGTTAATGATGAATTTATGCGCGCCTATGAGAACGGCGCGAAGTTCGGTCTACGTGCTCGCTCAACGGGTGAAGTAATTGAAGAGATTGATGCAAAGTCCCTCTTCCGCAAGATGGCTGAAGCTGCTTGGGCTTGCGCCGATCCAGGTATCCAATACGACACAACGATTAATGATTGGCACACAAACCCTGAGACTGGCCGTATTAACGCGTCGAATCCCTGCTCTGAGTACATGTCGCTAGATAACTCATCTTGCAACCTCGCATCTTTGAACTTGATGAAGTTCCTAAAGAGCGATGGTTCATTTGATGTAAAGAATTTTGTTAAGTCAACTGAGCTAATTATTACCGCTATGGATATCTCAATCTGCTTCGCTGATTTCCCAACCGAAGCAATCGGAGTGACTACCCGCGCATATCGCCAACTCGGAATTGGATATGCAAATCTTGGTGCCCTTTTGATGGCTTCTGGACTTGCATACGATTCTGAAGGTGGCCGAGCGCTCGCTGGCGCGATTACATCTTTGATGACCGGAACTTCATATCGCCGTTCCGCTGAAATCGCTGGCATCGTCGGTGCATACGACGGTTACGCTCGTAACGCAGCTGCGCATACCCGAGTGATGAAGAAGCACCAAGCTGCATCTCTCTCTGCAAAGCCGCTCTCAACTCTCGATCGCGATGTCTGGACCGAGGCCAATAAGCAATGGGATAGCTGCCTCTCAATCGGTGAGAAAAACGGCTGGCGTAATGCCCAGGCCTCTGTTCTTGCCCCAACCGGAACTATCGGCTTGATGATGGATTGCGATACAACCGGTATCGAGCCAGATTTCTCACTAGTTAAGTTCAAGAAGCTGGTCGGCGGCGGATCGATGCAGATCGTCAACCAGACCGTTCCGCTAGCTCTTAAGAAACTTGGCTATACCGATGAGACGATCGAAGCAATCGTCGAGTACATCACTTCAAACGGCCATGTTGTTGATGCCCCTGGTCTAAAGCCAGAGCATTACGACGTCTTCGACTGCGCACTTGGAGCGCGTTCAATCGCTCCAATGGGCCACGTCCGAATGATGGCGGCATGCCAGCCATTCCTCTCTGGCGCAATCTCAAAGACCGTTAACCTCCCTGAGGATGCAACGGTTGAAGATGTTGAAGAGGTTTACTACGAAGGTTGGAAGCTAGGACTTAAGGCGATCGCGATCTATCGCGACAATTGCAAGGTCGGCCAACCACTATCTGATGCAAAGGCAACTAAGAAAGAAGAGAGTTCTTCGGTAGCAGCACCTGCTCCTGCAACTCGCAAGCGTCTTCCAAAGTCACGCCCATCGCGCACCACTTCATTCTCCGTTGGTGGTGCTGAGGGTTACATGACCGCCGGAACTTATGAAGATGGCCAACTCGGAGAAATCTTCTTAAAGCTTGGAAAGCAAGGTTCAACTCTTGCTGGAGTTATGGATGCATTCTCAATCGCAGTCTCAATCGGTATTCAATACGGAGTACCGCTAGAAACTTACGTTCAGAAGTTCACAAACTCTCGCTTCGAACCAGCTGGCATGACCGATGACCCAGACATCCGCATGGCCCAATCCATGATGGATTACATCTTCCGTCGCCTTGCTCTTGATTACCTACCTCATGATGTCCGTGCTGCCTATGGAATCTATTCCGCAGCCGAGCGCGCTAACGCTTTGGAGACTGGCGAATATGCCCAGGCTCAAGAAGTTGCAGCGCCATCTGCAGAGCCAGTAATTGAAGCTAAAGCAAAACCAGTTGAAGTGAAGATCGAATCTGCTCCATCCCAAACACCAACTCAAATCGGTTCTTCAACAGAACTACTTGAGAAGATCGCTGGCATAAAGTCCGATGCACCGCTCTGCGTAACCTGCGGAGTAAAGATGCGCGCATCTGGAGCCTGCTATGTCTGCGAGGGTTGCGGATCCACATCTGGTTGCTCCTGATCAGAAAAAAGGTCATAGCAAACTCATAAGGTTCAGCAATGAGCCTTGAAAAGGTCAGAAACGCTCTAGCTGCTGCAATTAATGCGATTGATGGCTCTCCTCGTGAGGGCCAGATCGCCATGGCCGAAGCGGTCGCTAATGCCCTCTCTGATCGTCACCATCTCCTTGTCCAAGCTGGAACCGGAACGGGAAAGTCTCTTGCCTACCTAGTCCCTGCTCTTGTTCACGGCAAACGGGTACTTGTTGCAACCGCAACATTGGCGCTCCAGCGCCAACTTGTAGAGCGCGACCTTCCTCGAGTTAAGGAGGCCCTCGAAGAAGAGCTAGGACGTGAAATTTCATTTGCTGTTTATAAGGGCGTTGGAAATTATCTATGTCTCCAAAAGATGAACGCAGATGAGAGCCACGATTCCGAAGTATTGGTAGATATCTCAACTCTAGAGCGCGATGCCCGTCGCCTTAGAGAGTGGGCAGCAAAACCTGGAATCTCTGGAGATCGCGATGATGCTCCCGAAGTTGATCGAAGAGTCTGGCTCGCTAACTCAACTTCTGGAAGAGAGTGTGTAGGGGCCGATGAATGTAGATTTGGGAGCGAGTGTTTTGCGGTAAATGCAAAGGCAAAGGCCCAAACTGCCGACATTGTCGTCACCAATCACACCTTGCTCGCTATTGAGATTGTCGATTCGCATCCAATCCTTCCCGAACGTGATGCGGTCATTCTTGATGAAGCCCATGAATTCATGGATCGCACAACCCAAGCCGTAACCGAAGAATTGACCGCCGGAAGAGTCTCTCGTGCTGCCGCAATGGCCAGAAAACATATGCCTGGCAAACTTGCAAATGCTTTTGATAAAGCCGCTGATTCATTTGCCGATGCATTGGATAGCTACAGCAATGATTACCGAAGTAGAAGTGAAGAGGAACGAAGGCTAGTTGAGTTACCTGACGAACTAGTCGCACCGATAAGAAAGGTGAAAGAAGCAGCCGAAGCGGTGGTTGCCGCGATAAATGCAGATAGTGAAATTATCGATCCAGACACGATCGCTGAGCGAGCCCGAGTCAAAGGCGCGGTCAATGAAGTAAAGACAACTGCCCAAAAACTACTGAAAAATAGCGATGGCAGCGTCCTTTGGTTTGAGCCAAATTTCTCAACTCTCTATCTCGCACCGTTGGATGTCTCCTCGGTTCTGCGCGAGAATCTCTTTACCCAAACACCGGTCATTGCTACGAGCGCAACGCTCTCGGTTGGAAAGAGCTTTGATTCGATAGCTAGGAATCTTGGGATAAGTGGTGAATCTGAAGACGAGGAAGATAGCTCTGGGATCGACCCAAGTAATGTCCAGATGCTAGATGTCGGCTCGCCCTTCGATTTTGCTTCCCAAGGAATGCTCTATCTTCCAAAACATCTTCCCGAACCTGGGCGAGATGGACCGAGCGTCGAGGCGCTAGTTGAGCTCGGTGAGCTGATTGATGCCGCTGGTGGCCGAACCCTTGCGCTATTTTCTTCTTGGCGGGGAGTCGAGATGGCCGATGACCATCTTCGCCGAGTCTTGGCTGAACTCCCAATAAAGATCATCACACAAAAGCGCGGCGATAGCGTCGGAACGCTTGTTGATCGCTTCGCTGAAGATCCAAATTCGATACTTCTTGGAACGATGAGTTTATGGCAAGGCGTTGATGTCCCAGGTCCTGCTTGCACGCTAGTTGCGATTGATCGAATTCCTTTTCCAAGACCAGATGACCCGGTGATGTCGGCGCGCGCTTCAAAAGCTGATGCCACGGGAGGCTCAGGGTTTATGCAAGTCTCTCTTCCCCGCGCCGCACTTCTGCTTGCTCAAGGCACCGGAAGATTGATTCGCTCCATAGATGATCGGGGAGTAGTTGCAATTCTCGATTCGCGCATCGTCAATAAGCGATATGGATCGGTCTTACTTAATTCAATGCCGCCACTTTGGCGTACTAGCGAAGGCGATGTTGTTAAGGAATCGCTTCGAAGGCTTAATCAACAATTTCTTGAAGCCGGGCGCTAATTGTTGGCCAGCTCCTTGCAAAACTAGGGTGAAGGTTTACCGAACCTACCTCTTCGATGAGAAACCAGCGTAAATCAATAGTTTCATGGTTATTCTCAAAGACCATACCCTCGGGTTCAAGGTGAGCAACAATCGTTTCATAGCTCCAATCGCCGTGATCATCGAGATGCGTAAATCGAGCTGTTACATACTTCCCATCAATCCCAATCTCTTCATTACTCTCACGCAGCGCTGCTTCTAGTGCGCTTTCATGCGAATCTCTAGCGCCTCCCGGTATTCCCCACGTATCACCGTTATGCACCCAAGGCGCTCGGTGCTGTAACAAGATCTCTCGGGAGCGGAAGAGAAGTAAGCCCGCAGCGCCATTTAAGCCCCAATGTCTTGAGCCACACTGACAATTCACCCAACCATCGCCATCACGAACTGCCATGCCCGCTAGTTTTCCACAGAAATTTGGTTTGGGCTCCGGGGGCAGGAAATTACTTCTAACGTGAGTAGATGCGCCGTCTACTCATAGCCTTACTAATTGCAACAATTTCCATCGCAACCCCCGTACACGGAGAAGAGTGTGATGGTGATACTTGTATTGATGTAAGCGCCGATGATGATAACCATATTGTCATCAAGGTTAAGAAAGGCAAACCTGGATCGGCTACAACTACGACTCCATCGCCACGCCCCACCGCTACTGCAACTGCGAAACAACCTTGGATTCCCTGGTTGCCAAAGCCCGCTGCAACAACATCACCGCGGCCGAAATCTACAAAGATAAGTAAACCTAGAGTCCGCAAGCCAAGAGTTTCGAAGATCAGCTCCTCACAATTAGCCGATCAGGTAAAACGGATGCTGCCTGGCGGCCTCATTCTCACCCAACCGATGAGCACCGCCCTATTGAGAGAGCCAGTTAACTTCTTCACTACTGTTCCGGCTTCATTTCAAACCGTAATCGTGGTTCTCGAGGTTCCAATTCTGATTACGCTAAAGGCTCTATATAAATGGGAATTCGGCGATGGAAACTCTCAGACCACAGTTCATCCGGGGGCGCCTTATCCGGCATCTCTAATTAAGAATAAATATCAAGAATCGGGTGAGTACGAAGTCGACCTACAGGTTACCTGGTCTGGAACTTGGCGTGCCGGCGCTCTATCTGGGCCGATAAAGGGAAGTATCAATCAGAACTTTGAGCGGACAATCTCCATCTACAAAGCCGACACTACATTTACTCGATAGTTATCCACAAAATAAAAGTTTCTTCCCATCCGATTAAGTGCTCGCCAATGCTTCGCCCATGACAACAGTTACAACTCCTAATGATTTATTGGCTGCCGTTCCATTTCTAATCGGATACCAACCCAGTGATTCCATAGTTCTCATCTCATTAAAAGATGAGTCGATAAATATGGCAATTCGGATCGACTTTCCGGAGTCGATAGAGAAGAGAGAAGCAAGCGCGCTCATTGAGAAATTGAGGGGTAGCGATGGCGCGCTTCTTGTCTCTTATATCCCAGATTCATGTCACGACACTGAGAGCGTGCTTCTTCCATTAATCGAGGCTCTCGAAGAAGAGGCGATTCCACTTCGCGAATCGATCATCATCGTGGGAAATAGGTGGCGTTCTCTGATGTGTAACGATCCAGATTGTTGCCCCATCGAAGGCTCGCCACTTCCCGAGCTCTCCGGCTCTAGGGTCGCTGTAGAGGAAATCGCGCAAGGAAAGTTGATGCCTTTCAAAAACTTAACCGAGATGGCCGGCTCACTTGATCAAGAGTTAGATTCGGTAATCATCGAAATGATCGGGCGAATCCCTCCAATCGATTACGACTGCGACCCAACTCCGGCACAAAGAGAGGGTGCAAATTCAATACTCGATTTTCTACACGACTTTGAAGTTGATGGAATCTGTAGGGATAAGCGATTGGTTGCGAAAGTTCTAGTTCGTCTCAAGGATCTCCAAGTTCGCGACTTCGCATTGGGAAGTATGAATGGCGAGAGTGATCTCTACTTCGACGCCTGGAAGTGGTTACTGAAGAAGGCACCGGAGGGATTTATTGCTGCCCCCGCTACATTATTTGCAGTTGCGGCATATGAGCGAGGCGATGGCGCTATGGCAAATCTGGCTCTCGCAAAAGCTGAGGGTGATCAGCCGAACTACTCAATGATCAACTTACTCAAGCAACTCTTTAGAAGCGGAAAGTCACCAACCATCTTTGCTGAGTTAAGAGCCGAGCTTCACCCCAAGGTTTGTGCCGCTTTATTCTCCGGTAGCATTTCGGCGTGAACATTGGCGTTCCCAAAGAGATAAAAAATAATGAATTTCGTGTCGCTATTACCCCGGCTGGTGTACGAGAGTTTGTAAGCCGCGGCCATACCGTATTTATCGAAAGTGGCGCCGGACTTGGCTCTGCGATAACTGATGAAGACTATAAGAAAGTTGGCGCCACAATTCTCGGTGGCGCTGATGAGGTTTGGAGTAAAGCGGAATTAGTTTTAAAAGTTAAAGAACCGATTGCCGCTGAGTACAAGCGGATGCGAAGTGGCCAAACTCTCTTCACTTATCTCCATCTTGCTGCTTCAAAAGAGTGCACTGATGCGCTAATCAATAGCGGTATAACGGCAATCGCCTATGAGACAGTCGAAGTTAATGGCGCGCTACCTTTACTTGCACCGATGAGCGAAGTTGCCGGTCGCATGGCCGCCCAAGTCGGAGCCGCTGCGCTACAACGAAGTAATGGTGGACGTGGCGTACTCCTTGGTGGAGTCCCAGGAGTTAGACCCGGGCGGGTTCTAGTTCTTGGCGGAGGTATCGCTGGACTTGCTGCTGCAACCATCGCTCATGGAATGCGCGCCGATGTCACAGTTGTCGATTTAAACCAGAAACGCCTTGGCGAGATTGACCAGATCTTTGGCGGTACCGTCAAGACGCTGATGTCTAGCGCTCATGTAATCGAGGAGGAGGCGCTTCAAGCTGATTTAGTTATTGGCGCAGTCCTGATTCACGGAGCCAAAGCTCCAAAGTTGATTAAGAATGAATTGGTAAAACGGATGAAAGCTGGCTCGGTTCTAGTAGATATCGCGATCGATCAGGGCGGGTGCTTTGAAGATTCTCGTCCCACCACCCATGCCGAACCCACGTTTAATGTTCACGATTCCATTTTCTACTGCGTAGCCAATATGCCGGGAGCGGTCCCATTTACATCTACCTATGCGCTTTCCAATGCCACCTTGAAATATGCCATCGCCCTTGCCGATCTTGGTTGGCGGGAGGCGCTACGACAAGATTCAGGTTTAGCCCTCGGATTAAATGTCCATGAAGGAAAGATTTATTATCAAGCCGTCGCCGAGTCGCATGGCCTTTCGAGTCATAAGTGGACTTTTTGATTCTCATTTCCTAGAGTCCGCCTAGGTCACGAGTTCCAGCTTCAAGCCCCGGCTAACTGGACGGCAACCCTCCACCGCGGTGGGGTGCTCCGGGTGAGGACCAGGTCGAGAATTTCGACAAGCGCGGGTCTGCAAGAAATTGTCAGATGAGGGTGGATCAGCTAGTGGCGACACAACAACATGCTCACCAGATTCACTGCAAACAGTTGAAGCTGGCGTACTAACAATCGCAACCGGCGAACCCGCTTACTATCCATGGGTAATCGATGATGCCCCTGAAAGTGGCGAGGGTTTTGAGGCCGCAGTCGCATACGCTGTCGCAGCGCAACTTGGCTATGACCAAGCTGCCGTTAAATGGGTTCGCACTACCTTCGATGCCGCGATTGCTCCAGGACCAAAGACCTTCGACTTCAACCTCCAGCAATACTCGATTACTGATGAGCGTAAGCAAGTTGTTGATTTCTCATCCCCTTACTACAAGTCAAACCAGGCGATCGTCTCATTCAAGGGAAGCAAGATTGAGGGCGTAACAACCCTTCAGGGTTTGAAAGATGCTGGCGCGAAACTAGGGGCGGCGGTCTCTACAACATCACTTGATGTAATCGAGACAAACCTTGGCCTTAAGGCTTCGGTATTCAACGATAACGCTGCTGCCGTTACTGCGCTTAAGAACAAGCAAATCGATGGTCTTGTAGTCGATCTTCCAACCGCTTTCTATCTCTCTGCAGTTGAGGTTCCAAATGGAATCATCGTCGGCCAGATTGATGGCAGCGACGCTGGTGACCAAGGATTTGGATTACTACTATCGAAGGACAATCCGATTACATCCTGCGTCTCACAAGCCGTAGATGCAATTCGCGATAACGGAACCCTGGCTTCGATCACAGCCCAATGGCTCGCTGATTCAGCAGGTGCTCCGGTACTCAATTAATTACATTTAATGTTTAATTGAGAAATTAATGTCTGATAATCGGGGGCGCGGGGCTGGCAATAACGCTGGTGCCGCGCCTTACGATTTTGGAGGGACTTGGAAACCAAGTGAGATTGAGAGCGCTCGAAGGATCGCCCGGAAAAAGCGAAACCGCAAGAACGCACTCATAGCAGCACTTTATTCTTCAAGTGGGCTTATGGCTTTGAGGTTCTCCCAAAGATACTTCTCGGTTTTGGTACAAACGCCACATTAACTCTGATTGCCGGTACATCAGTGGCACTTCTAGGCCTACTAATCGCTCTAATTAGAACTTCAAGATCTCCTGCACTAACGCCATTTAGATTTTTAGCAACAATTTATGTAGATGTTTTCCGTGGCATTCCGATGCTCTTGGTCATCTTGTTAGTTGGTTTTGGCATTCCCGCCTTACAACTCAAGGGTGTGACAAATAATGTGCTAATTCTTGGCACTATTGCTGTGATAATCACTTATTCGGCATATGTAGCTGAAGTGATCAGAAGTGGAATTCTTACGGTTCACCCAAGCCAGCGAGCCGCCGCACGCTCACTGGGGCTCAGTCATATCCAAACTCTCCGCCATGTAGTTCTTCCGCAGGCTTTAAAACGAGTAACGCCACCGTTATTGAATGATCTCGTCGCACTCATTAAAGACACCGGGTTGATTTCAATTCTTGGAGTTACCGATGCCATAAGAGCAGCCCAGATTCAAACTTCTAAGAGTTTTAACTATACGCCTTATGTTATGGCGGCCCTTGTATTTCTTGCTGTCACTATTCCGTTGACCCGGATGACAGATCGAATGCTTCGCAACTCACTCGAACGCCAGAATGCGCAAGGCCAGGCATGAGTACTCCTGTATTGAGAGTTGAAAAACTTCGCAAGAGTTTTGGCAAGGAAATTGTCCTTCAAGACATCACATTCTCGGTTCCAGAGCACACCGCAACTGTCTTTATCGGCGCATCTGGTAGTGGTAAATCAACACTGCTGCGGTGCATCAATCTTCTTGAGCAAGTCGATGATGGCGTGATAAGACTCGATGGTTCAGATATATCGGCGGCTAATGTGAATCCTGATGAAGTGCGAAAGAAACTCGGTATGGTCTTTCAGGCTTTCAATCTTTTTCCTCACATGACCGTCTTGGAGAACATAATCCTTGCGCCGACCAAAGTTCAAGGAATTGGCGAAGAAGAGGCAGTAGCTGAGGCTTTCAAGTTGCTCGAGCGCTTTGGCTTAAAGGATAAAGCTGATCAATATCCAGATCGGCTAAGTGGTGGCCAACAACAGCGAGTTGCAATCATCCGCTCTCTCGCTCGCCATCCACGATTGTTGCTTCTCGACGAGATTACTAGCGCGCTAGACCCAGTTCTGGTTAATGAGGTACTAAGCACGGTGCGGGAGCTAAAAGGCGAGGGCATGACCATGGTCCTTGCCACCCATGAGATGGGCTTTGCCAAACAGGTCGCCAATGAGGTCTGCTTCCTTCACCACGGAAAAATCTTGGAGTGGGGCCCACCTGAGGAGCTTCTAGAATCTCCAAAATTGTCAGAGACGAGGGAATTCATTCGAAGAGTGCATGAGGCGGGGCGTCTTTAGCCTAAAAAGTGCGTTTCGGCCTGTGGACAATTTATAATATAGCCATAGCCATCTCCCCAAATGGCAAGTCTCTAGTAAATCGCTAGAACAAAAGCAAAGGACTATTTGTGCCTGTATCTCGTGCGCCCAAAAAAGCCCCAAAGAAGTCGGCTGTGAAGAAGAGCGCGAAAAAAGATGCAGGGAAAAAAGAGAAGAAGAAAGCTGGTCCAAGACTCTTTCCAACCAAAGCAGAGCTAGAAGCGATGAAACTCGCTCGCGAAGCTGGCGCAAAAGATAAGAGTGGAAAAGATAAGAAGGCCGGTCCTCGTCTCTTCCCAACTAAAGCAGAGCTAGAAGCAATGAAAGCTGCGGCATCTGGCACAAAACCAGTCACGGCTACTTCAACAGCACAAGCCACTGGAAAACCAGGTCCAAAGAAAACTGTAAAGATTGATGGCGAAGAAGTTGAGTTAGAAGAAGTTGAACTTGAAGATCTCGAGAAGTTAGTTGCAGAAACTCCTGAAGAGGGAGGCGAAGGACAATCTGACCTTCGAGTTGTAAACCTAGCTGAAGAGGCAAAGCAAGAAGAGGGCGAATTCACTCTTAAAGATTCAGAAGAAGATGATGCGCCACCACAAACTGTTTTGACTGCTGGCGCAACTGCAGACCCAGTAAAAGATTATTTGAAGCAAATCGGCCGCGTCGCGCTCCTTAATGCCGAACTTGAAGTAGAGCTTGCGATGCGAATTGAAGCCGGTTTATTTGCGGAAGAGAAACTTAATTCTGGTGAGAAGTTAGATAGATCAGCAAAGCGTGAACTCGAGTGGATCGCCCATGATGGACGTCGCGCTAAGAATCATCTACTTGAAGCGAACTTGCGCCTCGTTGTATCTCTGGCAAAGCGCTATACCGGCCGCGGAATGCTCTTCCTAGATCTGATCCAAGAAGGAAACCTTGGTCTTATCCGCGCCGTTGAAAAGTTTGATTACACAAAGGGTTATAAGTTCTCTACATACGCGACTTGGTGGATCCGCCAAGCGATCACTCGTGCGATGGCGGATCAAGCTAGAACTATCCGAATTCCGGTTCATATGGTTGAAGTCATCAACAAACTGGCCCGTGTCCAACGCCAGATGCTCCAAGATCTCGGCCGTGAACCAACCCCTGAGGAATTAGCAAAAGAACTAGATATGACGCCGGAAAAGGTTGTCGAAGTTCAAAAGTATGGCCGCGAACCAATTTCGCTACACACCCCGCTTGGCGAGGAGGGCGATTCAGAGTTCGGCGATCTAATCGAGGACTCCGAAGCGATTGTCCCTGCCGACGCAGTCTCTTTCACTCTTCTACAAGAGCAACTCCACTCAGTCCTCGACACTCTTTCTGAGCGCGAAGCCGGCGTCGTGGCGATGCGTTTTGGTCTAACTGATGGCCAACCAAAGACTCTCGATGAGATCGGCAAGGTCTACGGCGTTACCCGTGAACGTATCCGCCAGATTGAATCAAAGACTATGTCGAAGCTGCGCCACCCATCTCGTTCACAAGTCCTCCGCGACTACCTCGACTAGGAGATAAAAATGTCAGATCGTCCAAAGATTTTTGTGAAGCCAAATGGTTCTATCCGAGTTACGGGCGAAGTGGATTTTGTAGACGCCGATGGAAAAGTCATCGAAACCAAAGAGAACTTCTCACTTTGCCGCTGTGGCCAATCCAAAGAGAAGCCATTCTGTGATGGATCGCATCGTGACGCCGGTTTCCAGGGCTAGCAATTCGCTTTGGTCTTCTTCTCGAACTTCTTCAAGTAAGAAAACTCCACAAGATACCTATGACGTCGCAATTATCGGCGGTGGATTTAGTGGGCTATGGAGCGCTTATCATCTCAACAAATTAGATCCATCTTTAAAGATAGCGATATTTGAAGCAGAAGTTCTTGGCTTTGGTGCAAGCGGCCGTAATGGTGGCTGGGCATCGAGTGAATATCCCGTCTACAAAGAAACGCTTAAGAAGCGAATCGGAAGTGCTCGCACAGCTCAACTATTTGAGGCACTTGATGGCTCGATCAATGAGATAGGAGTCTTTTCAAGTAATCAAAAAGAGGTGGGTTTCGTTAAGTCTGGAAGTCTCTACTTTGCCCGAAACAAAGCGCAATTAGAGAGATTGAAAGCAAAAGTTGATGGCTCAAGTTATTTTTTGGGTGCGAATGAAGTAAAAGAGAAGTTAAAAGTCGAAGGTGTTCTTGGAGGAGTATTCAATCCAATCTGCGCAACCATTAATCCATTTAGCCTTCTTAATTCTCTAGCTTCCCACCTTGAGAGAGTTGGAGTATCGATCTTTGAAGGCTCTTGGGCGAGCCCCACGCACGGGGGAGCGCTCGTAAATAGCTCCTTTATAGCGGCGCCGGTTGTAGTTCAGGCCACCGAAGCTTTTGGCTCTCCTGGGCGAGAGTTCATACCGCTTTATTCGCTCATGGTTGCAACAGAACCACTCAGTGACTCAATTTGGAATGAGATTGGAAATCCCGAGCGTTTCACATTCGCCGAAAACTCCCATATGGTCAATTACGCCCAGCGCACCACGGATAATCGAATTGCAATTGGAGGTAGAGGCGCTACTTATCCATTTGGCTCTAAGTTAAAAACCTCAAAGGAGTCAACGGCTAAAGTTCACGAGACGATTCGTGCGCTCTTGAAGTCTTGGTTTCCGGTCTTACGAGACGTTAATTTCACACATTCATGGGGTGGAGCAGTTGCGGTAACTCGCAATTGGGAGCCATATGTTCAATGGAACCCCAAAGAAGGATTTGGAAGATTAGGTGGATACGCCGGTGATGGCGTAACAATGAGTCATTTATCGGCAAAAGTTTTGGCGCATGAGATTCTTGATAAAGATAGCGAGTTACGAAAACTTCATTTTGTTAATTCAAGAATTCGAAAATGGGAACCCGAACCCATTCGATATCTCGGGGTAAATGCGCTCGTAAAGTTAAGTGGGATTGCCGATAAGGAAGAGAGACTTACTGGGAGAGCTAGTCTTCTAAATAGAGTTATCGAGCCGCTGATTCTTCGGTGATTCGATCAGTCTCATCTTGAATTCGAGAAGCGACGTTCGCAAGTCCCTCTTGATATTTCTTAGCGTGATGACCACAGAAAAGTAGTTCGAATCCATTTGCCATTACAGCGCGCACATAAGCTTGGGCGCCGCAACGATCGCAACGATCAAGCGCGTTAAGCGGTGTGGACTCAAGTACTACATTCTCAGTCATTTGCCTGCCTCTCCGTAACTTCAGTAACTGCGTAGGGGAACATCAAACCATCTCTGGTTTATTCCCCGCAGGCTGAAATTGATTTTTCTTTGCCTCGGGAGTGTCTTTTCCCGCCATTATCGACAAATTCACAGCGATTTCGGCGCGTAATCCCGATATGTGGAATGGCGCTGGATACCCTTCGCCGTCGTGACAGATAAAGATACTCGCTCGGTTGAGAGCACATACACCGCAAAAGATCTCTCAGTTCTGGAAGGTCTGGACGCTGTTCGAAAGCGTCCCGGTATGTACATCGGATCAACTGATGGTCGCGGGCTCATGCACTGCCTGTGGGAGATCATTGATAACGCGGTTGATGAAGCGTTAGCCGGGCATTGCAAGAAAATTATTATCAATTTAGAAAAAGATGGATCTATCGAAGTCCATGATGATGGTCGCGGAATCCCGGTAGATAAAGAGCCGAAGACTGGGTTAACTGGTGTAGAAGTTGTTATGACTAAGTTACATGCCGGCGGGAAGTTCGGCGGCGGTTCTTACGCAGCCACCGGCGGATTACATGGCGTTGGCGCATCTGTCGTTAATGCACTCGCTTCTCGCCTTGATGTCGAAGTAGATCGTGATGGCAAAATTTATTGGATGTCCTTCAAGCGGGGAGTTGCCGGAGTTTTCGAAGGGGATGGTCCGGGCGCTTCATTTGAACCGCAATCTGGACTTAGAACAATTGGTAAAGTCTCAGCAAAGATAACTGGAACGCGAGTTAAGTGGTGGGCTGACAAACAGATTTTCATTAAGGATTCGCAATACGATATCGAAGAGATTTATACGCGTGCCCGTCAGACTTCTTATTTGGTTCCCGGCTTAACCTTAGAAGTAAATGACAATCGCACTAAAGAAAAGACGAGTGAGACCTTCTTTCATAAAGGTGGAATCTCTGAGTATTGCAATTTCATCCAGAGCGATGCTCCAGTCGGCGGTGTAATAAGACTCATCGGCAAGGGCCACTACCAAGAGACAGTCCCGGTGCTAGATGAAAAGGGCCACTTAGAGCCAAAAGAAGTAGAGCGGGATATGGATGTAGATATTGCTGTGACATGGGGCAATGGCTATGAAACGAACATCCGCTCCTTCGTGAACATTATCGCCACACCCAAAGGCGGAACCCACGTCCAGGGCTTTGAACGTGCGCTAACCAAATCTTTTAATGACTTTCTCCGCTCGACTGGGACTTTGAAGAAAAATGAACCTGATGTAATTAAGGATGACATCCTCGAAGGTTTAACTGCCGTGGTCACGGTGCGGATGCAAGAACCACAATTCGAGGGCCAAACTAAAGAGGTCCTAGGTACTCCGGCTGTAACCAAGATTGTCCAACAGGTCGTAACTGATGAGTTAAAGAAATTCTTCACAACCACTAAGCGAATCGATAAGGCTAATGGTCGACTAATTCTCGAAAAGGTCGCAAATGCTGCGCGCACTCGAATCTCTACCCGTACTCATAAAGACCTCCAGCGTCGCAAGAATGCTTTAGAGAGTTCGGCACTTCCTGCAAAATTATCTGATTGTCGCTCAGAGGATGTATCGCGTACAGAACTATTTGTGGTTGAGGGCGAATCAGCTCTGGGTACCACGAAGGCGGCGCGTAACTCCGAGTTCCAAGCAATTCTTCCGCTCCGTGGAAAAATTTTGAATGTCCAGAAAGCTTCGCTCTCCCAGATGCTCGATAACGCAGAGTGTGCTGCAATCATCCAAGTTATTGGAGCTGGCTCTGGAAAGTCATTTAGCCTTGAAGATGTACGTTATGGCCGAATCATCTTGATGTCAGATGCTGATGTTGATGGCGCACATATTCGTTGCCTTCTCCTTACTCTGATCTATAGATACATGCAGCCGCTAATTGAAGATGGACGGGTATTCGCTGCGATTCCACCGCTTCATCGAATTGAAGTTCTGGGATCGGGCGGGAAGAAAGGCGAAGTTCACTACACATACTCAGATGATGAGATGAAGAAGTTGTTGGCTGATCTAAAGAAGCAGGGCAAGAAGTGGCGTGAACCGATCCAGCGCTATAAGGGGCTAGGTGAAATGGATGCCGACCAGCTCCGAGAGACCACGATGGATCCTGATCACCGGACCCTGCGCCGAATCACCATTAAAGATGGAGCAGATGCTGAGAAGATTTTTGAGTTATTGATGGGAAATGAAGTAGCGCCCCGAAAAGAGTTTATCTCTGCTGCTGATATCGATAGAGAGCGGATCGACGCTTAAAACTTAGGCAATTATGGTGCGACGCGGAGTCGCAAACTTCTTTGCAACCTCGCCTAACTCTTCAGAAACCTTGGTGCGAAGGGCCGCCTCATTCTTTAGAAGTGCGGTTAGCGCGGAAATCTCACTCTTCAAGGATTTCTGTTCAGTGTCCAGTTCAATCTTCGACATCTTGGTAAGCCTACGAAGCGGCATATCAAGAATATGAGTAGCCTGTTCATCGCTCAATTTGAAAGTCTTCATCAATGATGACTTAGCTTCAGAAGCATCTTCGCTGCCACGTACGATCTTTACGACTTTATCGATATCAACAATCGCCTTTAGAAGTCCCTCTACAAGAGTCAATCGCGCTGAAGCCTTCTCTTTTCGGAAGTTTGATCGACGGGTAACTACTTCGATGCGATGATCGACAAAGACTTGAAGTAATTCTTTGAGTCCAAGGGTCTTTGGTTTGCCATTTACGAGGGCAACTGCGTTGATTGAGAAGGCATCTTCTAGGGGGGTGAGCTTGTAGAGGTTCTCTAGAACTTGTTCTGGCTCAAAACCATTCTTGATCTCAATGACGACTCGAGTTCCATTCTGGCCATCTGTTAGATCTACGATGTCAGATATACCTTGAATCTTCTTGCTTCGTACGAGGTCGCTGATTCGTTCCACCACTTTCTCAGGACCAATGTTGTAAGGCAACTCAGTGATGGTTATTCCCTGCTTACGTGTTGTAACTTTTCCAATCTCAACCTTTGCTCGGACTTTGAAAGCGCCTTTACCGGTCTGGTAGGCCTCTAGTACGCCTTCCTTACCAATCAGCGTTCCACCAGTCGGGAAGTCGGGGCCTGGAACCAATTTCATTAATTGCTTTACCGTTGCGCTCGGATTCTCAATTAGATGTTGAGCAGCTGTAATTACTTCGCCAAGATTATGCGGTGCCATGTTCGTTGCCATACCGACTGCAATTCCAGTCGCACCATTGACTAAGAGATTTGGATAGGCCGCGGGAAGAACAAGTGGCTCCATGATCTGGCCGTCATAATTTGCGCCAAAGTCCACGGTATTTTCATCGACTTCATCGACCATCATCTGTGAGGCTGAGGCAAGGCGCGCCTCGGTGTAACGCATAGCGGCTGGGCCGGCATCTAGCGATCCAAAATTTCCATGTCCATCAACAAGCGGCAATCTCATGGAGAATGCTTGAGCCATTCGAACTAGAGCATCGTAAATCGCGCCATCGCCATGCGGGTGCAACTTACCCATAACTTCGCCGACGACTCGCGCACTCTTTACATGTCCGCGATCAGGGCGAAGACCCATCTCCGACATCTGGTGGAGGATGCGCCGCTGTACCGGCTTTAAACCATCACGCGCATCAGGTAAAGCGCGAGAATAAATTACGGAGTAGGCATATTCAAGAAAAGAATCAGAGAGTTCGCTAGATACATCGACGTCAACAATCTTGCCCGGAAACTCACCAGGCTTAGGTCCACTCTTTGAATCGCGCTTTGCCACGGCGTGATTCTGCCAACGTCTTAGCTAATTTCTATGGATTGACTCTCGGCCTTGCGCCGATAGTTGCGACACATTGAGCGGCAACTTCCACAGCTCGCGAGATTGCAGCGCCAAGATCCTTTGAAGCGAGCCATGAGGCGAGGAAGCCTGCTGCAAATGCATCGCCGGCTCCAGTCGTGTCGATAACTACAGCTTCTTCTGCTGGTGTAGAGATTAAATCTGCGTCATTACATTTCGCGACAGCACCTTTGGCGCCACGCTTAATCACAATCAACGGAGCGAGATGTTTTAGGGATTGGAACTGCTCAGATTGATTCGTTGATCCGGTGAGGTATTCCGCTTCTGATTCATTCATGAATAGCCCACTAAATCCTCTAATGAGTGAGATTGCACGTTCTTTACCGAAAGCGCTCATTGTTCCAATTGAAGCAACATCGAAGAAAATCGGTATTCCGAGTTCCTGTATTGCATGAATCACTCCAACGACGCCATCACTGGATTGTGGGTTAAAGAGTGAGTAGCCAGATAGAAAAACTCCATCAATTCCAACCAAACTGGGTAGATCAGAAAGGCTCAGGCCCGAATTAGCTCCCGCATCGGGAAACATAGTTCGGTTTCCGCTTTCATCTACTAAGACAACGACGGTTCCGGTTTTTGCACCGTCCAACGGTTGATTCTCGTGGCGCACGCCATGTGAAGTTAGCTCGGAGCGGAAGAACTCCCCAGATAAATCACTGCCGATTCGACCGGCAAATGAAGTTGTTACCCCGAGATGGGCAAGCCAGGTCGCAGTATTTGCAGCAGCGCCACCGCCATGCATAGAGATCTCTGAGAGAGTATCGCTATTAACGTTAATCGCGCCCTTCATCTGGACAATAACATCAATCATGGCATCGCCGATACAGAGAACTTTGATCATATTAGGAACTTGCGATCTGGGCCGCTAACTTCGAATTGCTCTTGATGATTTCGATGTTGACCTTGAGAGATTCACCATCACTATTAGCGTGGAAAAACTCCAGTAAAAATGGTGTCACAGCTTTGCCAGTCACATTGTTATCGCGCGCCTTGGTTAAACCATCTTTAAGTAGTCGCTCATGAAGCATTTGATTCATGGAGAGTGGAGTTGGATTTGCTACAACCAAACCAGAATTTGAAGTTCCCACTTCCTTGCGGGCACGCCAAATCGCGCCAATCTCGGCCGGACTCTTTGCCTCATGCTCGATTGCATAACCGCTATCCGGAAGGTAGAAACCAGGGAACTTCTTAGTACGATAGCCAATAACAGGTACTGAGAGAGTTTCCAAGCGTTCTAGAGTGGCTGGAATATCAAGAATTGATTTCACTCCAGCGCAAACGACAAGAACTGGAATATTTGCAAGAGCTAGTAGATCGGCTGATTCATCCCAACTTTCTTGTGCGCCACGGTGTACACCGCCAAGTCCGCCGGTAGCGAAGTATTCGATTCCAGCTAAGTGTGCGATATGAGATGTTGCAGCAACAGTCGTTGCTGCCGAAAGACCAGTTGCCGTAACAGTAGCTAAATCTCTGATTGAAGCCTTTGTAAAGTTTTCATCATTGGCGACGCGATCAAGTTCACTCTTCTCAAGTCCAACATGAATTTGACCATCAATGATGGCGATTGTTGCGGGGGTTGCACCTTCACTTCGGACAATCTCCTCAACCTCAAGAGCGACCTCAAGATTCTTCGGTCGCGGAAGACCGTGGGAGATAATTGTGGACTCCAACGCAACAAGGGGCCGCTTCTGTGAGAGCGCATTAGTAACTTCGCTTGAATATTGGATCACAAGTCGGAAGGTTACTGGAAAGATGGGGCAGTGCCCCAAACGCTAGCGGAACTCTCGCAATCTCTATTTGCGACGCTAGGACTTGGGGGTACAACTAATTCGCTACAAATACCTTCAAATGAGGGTCTTCGCGAGTGCCTTCTTCTAGTTGATGGTTTGGGCAAGAATGCGATTGATGAATTTTCTAATAAGACTAAACACTTAAGAGCTCTTGAATACAGAGAGACTTTGTTTGCAACTTTTCCTTCGACAACGGCAACAAGCTTGACTTCACTTGGGACGGGAGTCTTATCTGGAGAACATGGCATGGTCGGTTACACGATGCGTGTGCCTCACAGTGGAACTCCGGAGCGAATTTTGAATGCTCTTAAGTGGGATGAGCGAGTTGACCCCGTTGTTTGGCAACCAAAAGCAACTCTGTTTGAGAGAGCAAATCAAGCGGGAATTCGCACCTCGCATATAGCGGGCAAGCGCTATGCCGAGAGTGGATTCACCCGAGCCGCACTTCGCGGTGGGATATATCGCGGTGCAAATAACAATGAAGAAATCTCCTCGGCGGCGGCCGATGCGCTAAAAGATGCGAACTCATTTGCCTATCTCTATTTGAATGATGTCGACGATGCCTCTCATAATTCCGGCTTTGGTTCAGATAAGTTCCTAACCGCACTTGAGAGAGTTGACCAATTAATTGGCTTACTGCTTGAACGCCTGCCGAAAGGTGCCCGTCTCTGGGTAACCTCAGATCACGGGATGATAAATCGAAGAGACTTTGTAGTTGTTGGAAAGGGAAATGATCTTCTTAAGGATGTAAGACTGATGGCAGGCGAACCTCGGGTCAGATACCTCTATGTTGAAGCCGAGAAGATTTCACAGGTTAAGCAACGTTGGGAAGAATTCTTAGGGGATCGCGCTGAGATACTGACTCGAAGTGAAGCAATTGCAGCTGGGCTTTACGGGGCTGTAGTTCTAGATCACGTCAAAGAGCGAATTGGAGATTTAATAGTGATTGCGAAAGGCGAATTGATTCTCGTTGAAATCGAGCGCGAATCTCAACAGTGCGCAATGGTTGGCCATCATGGCGGCACCACCCAGGCAGAAGTAGAGATACCTCTACTCACTCAGAGGATTTAAGACTCCTCGTCGCCATCTTTCTTCTTACTTCTTCCGAACATGATGTCATCCCATGAAGGTATAGAGATGCGCCGTGTCACGCCATCTTTCTTAGCGTCGGTCGGAATATCAGTTACCGATGGAGCGTCATCTGATGAAGGGTCAGTTCTAACAGCTACAAGTCGTGGCGGTTGTGGTGAATCGCCTTCAGCGGGGAAGAGCACTCCATGGTCGCTCATTCGGTCTTGCTTTGTCGGATGTTTGGTGATTTCTTCGCCACAAATCCACTTTGCGCCATCATCTTGAGAAATAAAGGTCCGCTTATTTAGATCAAAGCTCCAAGTAGCTTCCCGATTTCCATCTGAGGATGGATAGCTAAGAACAAGGTGCCAACTTCCATTATCAAGTCTCCAGGTATTCCAAGAGATTTGATTCATATTGACGCCGCGCGGGGCAAGTCTTTGGACTACTAATTCACGGAGCGGAAGTGAAGTTCCCTTGGGTGAAGATTTTTCTGCTTGCTCGATTACCCAGGCGCGTTCTTGCATAATGGGACTTGCATATCGTTCAATCTTATTCATCGACAATCCAGAGATTCGAGCAACTTCGGCAAAACTCTCTCCGGCTCTAAGTCTTGCCTGGATTTCCTTAATGGAAAAAGTCGGAGCCTCTTCACTTACAGCGACTAATTTTCGCTCGGCCATAGCGTTCTTAAGGGATTCATCTATTTTTACCGTGAATGAATTTCCTTCGCTATCAGCAAGCTCAATTCGTTCGCCATCGCTGGTGCGCCCAACAACTCGCAGTTCTGACATGAGGCAAAGGTTGCCATACCTACGCTCTCAAACAGTGGAAATCAGAGTGGAATTTCGCGCACTTTCATCCGCCATTCTTTCAAGAACGGGAAAATCGATAGCGCA
This sequence comes from Actinomycetota bacterium, assembly GCA_010023045.1. Lineage (GTDB taxonomy): Bacteria > Actinomycetota > Actinomycetes > Nanopelagicales > Nanopelagicaceae > MAG-120802. The sequence goes on from RGJX01000001.1 coordinate 23,840, forward strand.
GATAGGCCCATACAAAGAAGTGGGATCACGAAAGCGACAGAAACGCCTTGATTGTCAATGATGTAACCGGTAATTGCTGGCGGTAGGGCGCCACCAAGATTTAGTGCAGATATTGCCCAGGCCAATACTTCAGTCTTTCGATTTTCCGCTACCGAGCGCTCCGCTGCGGCAAAGCCTGCGGTTAAGAGCGGGGCGATCGCAAGGCCATTAAAGAATAAGGCAACGCCCATTATCACTAGTTTCTCAGGAACTATAAGGGCGACAAGATAGATTGGAATAGTTAGCAAGAAGAGAAGAAATAGAGATTCTAAGAATCGAGTTGCCTCGCTTCGCTTCCACTTAATTACGCCGATCACAAGGGCTGAGATGCCACTACCGAATGACCAGATCGCAATGAAGTAGCCGCTCCATTCGCGGATTCCGTACTCCTCGCTATAACCAACTATGACTAATCCAGCAGAACTAAAGAAAGAGCCACATAGCATCAAAGGAATGAATAGCGCGCGAATAAATGGCAGTCGAATCAAAAGCGAATGATCGGAGTCTGGTTCTTTGGGATGAGGAGGTGGCTCAGTTGATTTCTGGCTGGCGAAGAGTAGGCCGCCGGTAGCAACAAACAACATGGCGGCAAAGATTGCGTATTCAGGTGCAAAGGTAACGGCCAATAGAGTTGCAATTACAGGACCGGAAGTAAAGATAACTTCGTCAACAAAGGCCTCAAAAGAGTAAGCGGTATCGGTGAGCGCTCGATCATCGCCAATCGCATAAATCCAACGACGGCGAACCATCTGACCAGACCCAATAACAAATGCCTCAAATAGTAGAGCCGAGGTAAACCAGAGAATTGTGGGTGCATCGTTTTTAAGGAGAAAGACAAACGCACCCATAAAAAAGATATGAAGCGGTGCCGTGATACTTAGGATTCTTCGCTGTCCATATTGATCAGCCGCTCTAGACCAGAGTGGCGATGCAATTGAGAGCACGATCGACGCTGCCATCGAAAGCGCTCCAGCTGTGGCATAGGAATCAGTTTCGGCGACTACAAAAAGAACAATGGCAAGGTAGAGCATCGAGATTGGTAACCTGAGGATGAATGCTGCAAAGGAAAAACGCCAGCCCCCACGAACTTTGAAGAGTTTCTTGTAAGGGGTGAGCATGTTGGTGAGTCTACTTGTGATTAGATTCAACTATGACTACAAATCAGCAACTCCTTAAATTAGCTGCGGAGATAGCTACTAAAGCGGGCGAATTGCTGATGAAACGACCTTCGAATTTTGAATTGGATCAAAAGAGCGGTGTTCTTGATTTTGCAACCCAGATGGATCACGAAAGTGAGAAGTTGATTGTTGACGCAATCCTTGGCGCTAGACCTGATGATGGAATTATCGGCGAAGAAGGCGCAAACCGTAGCGGCACAAGCGGTTATACCTGGGTGATTGATCCGATCGATGGGACCGTTAACTATCTCTATGGAATTCCCGGCTGGTGCATCAGCATCGCCATCAAAGATGCGATAGGTGGATTAATCGGAGTTGTTCATGCCCCATCCATTCAAATGACCTGGACCGCAATTCGCGGCTCCGGCGCGTTCTGTAATGGTGCTCCCATCAAATGTAATCAACAAGTCCCGTTAAATAGGGCGCTAATCGCAACAGGTTTTGCCTACGACATCGAGCGCCGCAAGCCTCAGGCAGAATTTATCCGTGAACTTCTTCCTAAGATCCGCGACATTCGAAGAATGGGCGCCTGCGCAGTAGATATCTGCATGGTTGCTTCGGGCGCCATTGATGCGCATTTCGAAGCTGGTGTAAATGAATGGGATTACGCCGCTGCGGGTTTAATCGCCCAAGAGTCCGGAGCAAGATTCAATTTCATCAAGGGAATTTGGAATGGCGAGAAGTACTTTGTCTTGGCCGCAGGCACGGGACTTTTTGAGGCTCTAGCCCAAGAGCTCGCCCCTCACGGATTTGACCTTCGATAAGACCAAAGTCGTAGCGTAAATAAGCCCGGATTTAACAGCGGCCGGCTCTTATGGCAGGATACGGCGGCTAGCAAAGAACAACCTCTATCTAAGGATTCAATTATGAACGTGCTCGATGCGGTAGATGCCGCCTCCCTCCGCAAGGACATCCCCAACTTCCGCCCCGGCGATGAGTTAAAGGTCCACGTCCGAGTTATCGAAGGTAATAAGAGTCGTGTTCAGGTCTTCCAAGGTCTTGTGATTTCACGTCGTGGCTCCGGTATCCGCGAGACATTCACTGTCCGCAAAATCTCCTACGGTGTAGGAGTAGAGCGCGTCTTTCCAGTCCATGCACCTGTAATTGAAAAAATTGAATTGGTTCGTAAGGGCGAGGTGCGCCGTGCGAAACTTTATTATCTCCGCGACCTACGCGGTAAAGCTGCCAAGATTCGTGAGCGTCGCGGCGGCGAAGATCTCGAAGTGATTTATGCAGAGGCAGCGCCAGTTGTCGAGACTCCAGTAGTTGAAACTCCAGTAGTTGAGACTCCAGAAGCCGAACCTGAAGTTCAAGTTTCACAAGAGTCTTCAGAGAAGCCACAAGCTTAAGGAATGTCTCCTCGCGGAAAGGGTTCCGCACTTCGGGAACTGCCGATCCTTCTAGTCTCGGCGCTAATTCTCTCGATGGTTGTGAAAACTTTCTTTGTTCAATTCTTCTATATCCCGTCGGGCTCGATGGAGAACACCCTCTTGGTTAACGATCGGGTCGGCGTAAATAAGCTCGGAGCCCTATTTAGTGATATCAAGCGTGGCGAAGTCGTCGTCTTTAGAGATCCAGCTGATTGGCTTAGCGTTCCGACCAATGAAGAGACGGGCATAAAGAAAGTTGCAAAGGATGCCCTGGTCTTCGTTGGTGTGCTTCCAGATCCGGCTAAGCAGTATCTGATCAAGCGAGTAATCGGAGTTGGTGGCGACCGAGTTGTCTGCTGTAACGCTAGCGATCAAATCGAGGTAAATGGAACTCCCGTCACAGAGTCGTACATCTATCCGGGCGATAAACCCTCAGATAGTGAGTTTGATGTGACCGTGCCTAAAGGTTTTATCTGGGTGATGGGCGATCATCGTGGCGCAAGCGCAGATTCTAGGTTCCATACTCAAGATCCCAATAAGGGAATGGTTCCGTTGGATAAAGTCACCGGACGAGCGCTCTTTGTTATCTGGCCGCTTTCTAATCTGGGAATTCTCGAAGTTGGTAAGGATTTGTCGAAGATTCCCGTAGCGGGATGATTGAGCGGAGACTTCTCGATTCCGGCATTAAGGCAATAGCTGGAGTGGATGAAGCTGGTCGCGGGGCGTGTGCCGGACCACTCGTTGTTGCTGCACTAATACTTAAGAACCCCAACAATTCATCCTTGCTACAAGTAAGAGATTCGAAGTTACTCACGCCAATCCAACGAGAAAATCTCTACCCGCTAATCCTTGATCAAGCAAGTGCACATGCAATCATCGAAATCCCCTCCGAGGAGATTGATACGAGGGGATTGCATAAATCAAATATCGAAGGGATGCGCCGCGCAGTTAATGCGCTGGGCTTGACCCCAGATTATGTACTTACCGACGGATATGAAATACCAGGTATGCCTTATCCAAATCTTGCAGTCTGGAAAGGTGATCAGGTCGCTCTTACTATTTCGGCGGCTTCAATCATCGCCAAGGTCTACAGAGATAGATTGATGATTGAACTAGATAAGAAATATCCCGGCTATGGCCTTGCCGAACATAAAGGTTACGTAACTAAGGCGCATAGCGATGCGATGAAGCGGCTCGGTGTAACCCCAATTCACCGTAAGAGTTACGCCAATGTGGCCAAGCTAATCAAGTAATCCACAGCTCTAAAGAATTCTCACCAACATCACTTAAGCCTGCGTACCTTCGCGCCGTGGCAAAAAATCCAAGCGCAGCCAAGCTGGGCGAAGTCGGGGAAGATTTCGTAGCGAATTCGCTTACTACAAAGGGGATGCGTGTTCTAGATCGGAATTGGCGGATCAAAGAGGGTGAAATCGATTTAGTTGTCGAGGATCGAGAAGGAACCATCATCTTCGTAGAGGTGAAGACTCGCTCCAGCATTTCACACGGCGATCCGCTCGAATCGATATCCAATGAGAAAGCATTTCGAATTCAGCGTTTAGCTCTCGCTTGGCTCGCTACCCATCAAAGGCTTGGTAGTCGGTATCGAATCGATGTTGCAGGAATCCTGGTGGCCCGCTCTGGTGAGTTCTTGATGGACTATCGCGAAGGGGTTTTGTGACTCTTGCCCGCACAACTTCGATAAATCTTCTTGGGCTTAAAGGCGAACCGATTGAGATTGAGGTCGATGTCTCTAACGGTCTTCCAGCTTATTCATTACTCGGTCTTCCGGATGCGACTCTAAGTGAATCCCGAGATCGAATAAGAGCGGCAATCTTAAATAGCGGTAGGAGTTGGCCGAATCGAAAAGTCACTGTTTCGCTATCTCCAGCATGGCTCCCAAAGAGCGGCTCGTCCTTTGATCTGCCAATTGCACTATCCATCTTGACCGCATCGGGCCAACTTAAAGAGAGCGATCTATCAAAGGCCTTCTTTCTTGGGGAACTTTCGTTAGAAGGGAACTTGCGACCAGTCCGCGGAGTGCTTCCAACTTTGATAGCCGCTAGAGATCGAGGCGTGAAGAGGGTGATCGTTCCAATAGAGAATTTTCAGGAGGCTGGACTACTTAAGGATTTAGAGGTTCTAGCATTTTCTAAGTTATCGCATGTAATTACCTTTTTAGAGAGTGGAGTTCGCGCTGAGAATCCAACACTTATTGATGCCCCTAAAGAGGTAACAAAATTTGACATGTCTGAAGTGGCTGGTCATGTAGAAAACAAAGTTGCTTTAGAAATTGCCGCAGCCGGTGGTCATAACTTATTGATGATCGGCGCGCCAGGCTCTGGTAAGACGATGTTAGCGGAGCGATTTTCAACAATCTTGCCACCCCTTGATGAAGACGAGGCGATTGAAGTGAGTGGTATTCACTCCATTGCAGGAACGCTGAAGGATAGAAATGTACTTAGTGCCGAACCACCCTTTATCGCTCCACATCACTCCACAACTATTCCGGCGCTTGTAGGGGGTGGTAGTAACTTGATAAAGCCAGGCGCATGTTCGCTTGCGCATAGAGGCGTGCTTTTCATTGACGAGGCTCCGGAGTGCGATAGCGGAATATTGGATGCGCTACGGCAACCGATGGAATCTGGCTCTATAACTATTTCTCGATCCGCACTAACTACTAGTTTTCCGGCGCGATTCATACTCCTACTTGCAGCAAACCCATGTCCTTGTGGTCGATTTGCTGGACGCGGTCGTGGTTGTCAATGTACTTCACTACAGGTGCGAAGATATTTAGCGAAGCTCTCTGGCCCACTTTTGGATCGAGTAGATATACGACTACGTATTGAGAGTCCAACTCGAGTTGAGCTATCCACATCTAGCGCAGAGCGAAGTGAATCAATTCGAATACGAGTGATAAGGGCGCGAGCGATTGCTGCCGAGAGATTTGCTCATGAGTCATTCAAATTGAACTCCCAAATCCCTCCGACGCTACTTCGCGAGAGATTCCGCCCAAATAAGGATGGAATGGCGCTACTTCACTCGCTCTTAGATAAAGAAGAGTTGAGTGCGAGAGGCTTTCATCGAACTATCCGGCTTAGTTGGAGTATCGCTGATGTGAATGGAGTAACCGCTCCCGGTAAGCCAGAAATAGAACAGGCGTTATTGCTAAGAAGTGGAATGCCGGGAGAATGAACTTAGCGCTACTTAGACTCTTTTTTGCAACAGATCCAGGCGATAAGTTTTGGACGACTGAAGTATCTGAAAAAGGTGCTGAAGAAGTAATTGAGCGGATTGAATCTGCAAGTTATGTTTCCGCAAAAAGGTCCTTCGAAAGAGTTCGTAAGCGACTGCAAGAACGAAGCGCGACATCACTTGAAGATGAAGTTGGTAGATCTGGTGGCGAATTTGTTACTCGAGGTGAAGCGAAATGGCCACACGCGCTAGATGATCTTCTCTCACCACCACTTGGGATAATCATCAAAGGTTCGCCACCTAGATGTGATTCAGTTGCACTTGTAGGTACTAGAAACCCAACCCAATATGGTGCACGAATAGCTAGTGAATTCTCATCGGGGTTCGCAGATCGCGGACTTGAGATTATTAGTGGTGGAGCGTATGGGATTGATACTCACGCTCATAGGGGTGCGATTGCTGCCGAAGGAAGAACGACTGCAATCCTTGCCTCCGGCATCTCAGTTAGGTATCCAGCTGGTAACGAACGGCTCTTCGAAGAGATCCTTGCTAACGGATCCCTTATTTCAGAAGTTATGCCGAATGAGAAGGCGCGTCCTGAAAGATTTTTAACGAGGAATCGCCTTATCGCAGCTCTCTCAAGGGCGACAATTGTCATCGAGGCTGCATTTAGGAGTGGCTCACTTCGCACCGCACACGATGCATCGGAATTGATGAAGGTAGTTCTCGCAGTTCCTGGCCCAATAACTTCACCCACTAGCGATGGATGTCATCGGTTGATTGGTCAAAGATGTGCGGAAATCGTCACATCAGTCTCTGATGCGATGGAGTTCTTACCTCAAAGTGCATGTACCCTATGCATTGATGACGCATAAATCTGCATTTGTTTCGATTGTAGGTAGACCCAATACTGGTAAATCAACTCTTATAAATGCCCTGGTAGGGGAGAAGGTCGCAATAACTTCGCATCATCCAAACACGACCCGCGGAGCTATTAGAGGAATAATTACAGAACCTGATTTCCAATTAGTTTTGGTCGATACCCCAGGCCTTCACAAGCCAAAGACAACCTTGGGTTCAGCGCTTAATCAAGTTGTAAGCGAAAGTATTGGTGATGTAGACATCATCATCCAATGTATACCTGCGATTGAAGCAGTTGGTGATGGCGATCTTTATATCGCCAAACAAATTAGTACCTTTAAAAGTACAATCAAAATTTGCGTTGTCACCATGATTGATATGGGTAAAGAGAATGAATTACCCCAACAGCTAATCGCCGCTTCGGAGTTGGCAAAACGAGCTGGATTTGTCTGGGATGAGATAGTGCCCGTATCTGCCTTCACCGATACCCAGATTGGGTTACTGATAAAGCTACTGGCGAAACATGCAAAAGAGGGACCGGCTTTCTATCCAGCTGAGATGAGATCAGATCAAGAGTTGGAGCTGACTATCTCGGAATTGATCCGCGAAGCAGTGATTGCCGAACTCTTTGAAGAAGTTCCCCATTCAATTGCAGTAGTAATTGATGATCTATCGAAGCGAGAAGAGAGAGAATTATTTGATATCCATGCTTCGATAATTGTTGAGCGGGATAGCCAGAAAGGCATCATTATTGGCTCAAAGGGGGCGCATCTAAAAGATATTGGCACACGCGCACGTAAAGAGATAGAGAAGAAATTGAATTCGAAGGTATTTCTTGCTTTACATGTAAAGGTTATTCCAAATTGGCAAAGCGACCCTAAGGCGCTCTCTAAACTGGGCCTTTTAAATAACTGATTTTTGGATTAAGCGGGAATTGGTTGCGCAGAAGGTCTCCGGCTAGCGAAGTAAGAACCGATAAGAACGAGCGGTAAACCAATCAAGATTGCAAGGGTTATCGGCTCGCTCAATATTATGATTCCTAGGATTACCGCGACAGCAGTATTTGGATAAACAACTAGAGATGCTCGCGCAGGCCCAATCTCGGCCAGCACGAGAAAGAAAATCCAGAACGCCATTCCGCTACACAGAACGCCAAGGCCTAGCGTTGCGAGCGTTACATCAAGAGAAGGCATCGATTCAGGCTTACTCATGAAAGCAAAGGGTGCAAAAATTACAGATGAAATCGTCATCGCGATGCCATTAATCGCAAGACCAGAGATTCCGGGAGCTTTTCTAGTAATCATATTTACGGCCCAAGCGTAAGAAACGGAGGCGATTAAAACTTGAGCAAGGGCTCCGAAGTTTCCAAAATCAGAGATGCTCTCGATTCCAACAATCAAGGAAATACCAATCAATCCAATGACGATGCCAAAGATTCGGATGCGATGAGCAGCAGTTGAGTCACCAGTCTGATGAGCGAAGAGCGTTGCCCAGATAGGTACCGTGGCTACTAAAAGTGCCACTACACCCGAAGAGAGATCTCGCTGGGAGCTGGTTATTAGTGACCAAGGAATAACCATCTCCAATACTGCGTAGAGCAATATGTAGCGCCAATAAGGCAGGGCTTTTCTAAGCGAACCCTCTCGCATCGCCAATGGGATCAAAAGGGCGGCGCCAATCAATAAACGCGAGAAGACAATCATCGGAGTAGAGAGTTCCTCGACGGCAACCTTCATAAAGAGATAGGGGATTCCCCAGAGAAGACCGACCAGGCTGAAGAGCAACCAGCCTTTACGTGACATTAAATAAGACTCCGATACAAATCGATTGTTTGGTTGGCAACTTTATCCCAACCAAAGTGAGTCACAGCCCGCTTTCGCCCCGCAACTCCTAATCTTGTTGCGAGAGATTTATCACTTAGAACTTCTAATATTGATTCGGCAAGCTTCGCTTCAAAAACTTTCGCGTCAGAATCAAACTCAACTAGGAGTCCAGTTTCATTATTCACTACAACTTCAGGAATACCACCAACTGCACTGGCAACTACTGCAGTTTCACATGCCATAGCCTCTAAATTTACGATTCCAAGTGGTTCATAGACCGAAGGACAAATGAAGACCTGAGCTGCGGTAAGAAGCGCAACCAACTCATCGTGGGGCAGCATTTCCTTTATCCAAATTATGTTCTCTCGATCTTGGCGCAACTCATTTATCAGTGACTCAACTTCAGCACCAATTTGGGGCTCATCCGGACTTCCGGCTGCAAGTACAAGGGCGTACTCCTTAGGTATTGATTTCCAAGACCTTAATAAATGGGCAAGACCTTTCTGTCGCGTAATGCGCCCAACAAAGAGCGCAAACGGAGCTGAGACTCCATATTTTTCGAGAGTTAATGAATTTAGATTAGGTTTGAACTTCTCGGTATCTATTCCATTTCTTATTGTCGTAATCTTCCTAGAATCAACATTAGGGTAGGAAGAAATAACATCCTTTCTCATTCCATCACTAACTGCGATAATTGCATCAGCGCTCTCATACGCGAGTTGTTCAACCCAAGATGAGATTACATAGCCGCCGCCTAGTTGTTCAGCTTTCCAAGGTCGAAGCGGTTCCAATGAGTGTGCAGTGACAACGTGCGGAATCTTGTAGATCTTGCTCGCTAGGTATCCTGCGAAGTTCGCATACCAAGTATGTGAATGAACTAGATCTGCATTTTCTATCTTTAACGCCATATCCATATCAATTAAAAGAGTCTGTAGAGCCGGATTTATCTCGGTGATTGGTGGCTTTAATTCATATCCAGTTGCATCAATTCGCGGCGCGCCAAAACAATGTACCCGGATGCTCGCCTTGAGAGTCTCGTTGAGCGCCTCAACCAAGTTCTTCACATGAACTCCAGCGCCGCCGTAGATGTTAGGCGGCCACTCTCTAGTCAGAAGCGCTACCGAAAGTGACTTCCCGCTATTCACCAAGCAAGAGTATCGTTCGCTCATGGCGCGCTTAGATCTACCACTAGGAATAGTGCTCGCTGGTGGCGAAGGAAAGCGCTTGATGCCACTTACCGCAGATCGAGCTAAACCGGCAGTCCCGTTCGGTGGTTCATATCGACTCGTTGATTTCGTTCTCTCAAATCTAGTAAATGCAGGATTTCTCCGCATAGCAGTTTTGACTCAATATAAATCTCACTCACTGGATCGTCACATCACGACGACCTGGAGAATGTCTACTTTATTGGGTAACTATGTAACTCCAGTTCCTGCCCAACAGAGATTAGGTCCAAGGTGGTACACAGGAAGTGCCGATGCAATCTTGCAGAACTTCAATTTGATTCATGATGAAAACCCTAAGCATGTAATTGTCTTTGGGGCTGATCACGTTTATCGAATGAATCCAGACCAGATGTACCAACAACACTTGGCAACGGATGCTGGGGTAACAGTTGCGGCTATCCGAGTCAAGCGAAGTGAAGCTTCCCAATTTGGAGTCATTGAATTAGCCGAAGATGGTGTGACGATAAAGGCATTTCATGAGAAACCAGAAAATCCTCCAGCGATGCCTGGAAATCCAGAGTTCTCACTCGCATCTATGGGTAACTACATTTTCCGAAGAGATGCGATGGAAGAGGCGCTAATACTTGATTCAGAAGATGTCGATAGCCGCCACGATCTAGGTGGAAACATAATTCCTTCGATGACCAAGGCAGGTCTGGCAAAGGCTTACGACTTTGCTAACAATGTGGTCCCAGGTGAAACAGAGAGAGATCGCGGCTATTGGCGAGATGTAGGAACCATCGATTCATATTTCGATGCCCATATGGATTTGGTTTCAGTTCATCCAATCTTCAATCTATACAACCGCCAATGGCCAATACTTACAAATCCTCCTTCTCTTCCTCCAGCAAAATTCTCGGAGCGGGGTATCGCATTTGATTCGGTAGTCGGCGCTGGTTCGATTATTGCTGGCGGCGAAATGCATAGAACTGTTGCTTCTTATGATGTCTTAGTAGGTCGAGATGCTCGAGTAGAGCGAGCTGTTTTAATGCCATCAGTCCGAATCGGAGATGGCGCTCACGTTAAGAATGCAATTCTTGATAAGAACGTTGTAGTTGAGCCGGGAGCTCAAATAGGAGTAAATCTCGAGAGAGATCGGGAGCGCTTCACCGTTTCCGAGGGCGGAATCGTCGTTGTCGGCAAGGGCGTAACCGTAACTCGTTAAATCTTCCCTTCTTCTAGACCTTTGATGACTTCATTTCCCCGTTTTATTGTTGCATCCAAATCACTTAATTTCTTCAAGCCACTTAACTGTTGAAACATCCGATGATTCTTCTTAAATCTTTCACCGTTTCGCGCCATGTAGTGCCAATAGAGAGTAGTGAATGGACATGAATCCTCTTGAATTCGGGTCTTTGGGTTGTACGCGCAACTACCACAATAATTCGACATTCTTGAGATGTAGGCGCCACCTGCAACATAAGGTTTAGTCGACATCTTTCCGCCATCAGCATGAAGACTCATTCCGATGACATTTGGGACCATCACCCAATCTGTGGCATCTATAAAGACTTCACGCATCCATGCAAGGAATTCAGCTGGCTTAACATCGGCAAGAGCGGCTAAATTACTTAGAACCATAAGGCGAGGGATGTGATGCACCCAAGATCGCTCTTCGATTTGCGAAATAATCTCACTTACGCACCTCATCTTTGTCTTTGAAGAGTCCGAGAAAAGCGGGAGCAACTTTCTAGTAGAGCTGAATTCGTTTAAATCACGATACTCGTTTCCAAAGTACCAGTAGAGCCCATTGATATATTCGCGCCATCCAATTATTTGTCGGATAAAACCCTCACAAGAGGCGATAGAGATACCACCTCTCTTGAATCGTTTGAGCGCTTCAGCGACGATCTCATCGGGAGTAATCAACCCAACATTCATATAAGTGCTTAACAAGGAGTGATTTAAAGCCCAACTCTCACTTGTCATCGCATCTTCGTATGGACCAAAATCTCTAAATGAATCCTTTAGAAATCGATCTAGTTGTGCAAGTGCAGCCTCTCGAGTAGTTCCCCAAGTTCTGTCGGTCAATCTTCCAACCAAGTCCAAAGATTCAATCTCGGCGATCACTTCACGATCGATTTCATCACGTTCATGTTCTGGATACGAAGGCCAACTATGGCCAAGTTTGGGGGGTGGAAGACGGTTAGCTTCATCAAAATTCCACTTGCCACCGACCGGCTCGCCATCGTCCATCAAAATGTTAAGTCGTTCTCGCTGAAAGCGATAGAAGCTCTCCATCTTGAGAGACTTCTGTGAATTCGCCCAACTAGAAAAAGTTTCTCTTGAAGTTAGAAAGAAATCATTTGGAACAAACTTGACTCCGATATCCAAGAGGTTCTTAGTTAGGCGATAAGAAGATGGGGCAGTCGCAATTACTGCCTCGTAATCATCTGCATACTTACTAATTCCAGAAGCGGTATCCCGCGACTTCTCGTAGTGGACTGTAAACCCCTCTTTTCGTAACGATTCTGCAAAATGTCTAGCTGCAGAAAGTAGAAAGAAGATCCGCTGGCGATGCCATCTTGCCCCTGTGAGCATTCGGTTACTTTCAACGAAGATGACCTCATGCTTCTTTGGATCAGCATCTTTAAGCGCACCTTTATGGCGATTTAGGTTGTCGTGAGCAAGATAAATCAAGGTCTTTGGCATCACGGAAAGAGTAGCGGGGTAGGGGTAGAATTGCGCTCTGGATCAGAGTTGATCAATTAATTGAGTCATCGGAGAATTTAGAAAATGCGCTTTGGAGTTCTAACTGGTGGTGGCGATTGCCCGGGTCTTAATGCCGTTATTCGTGCCGTAGTTCGTAAGGGCGAAAAAGAGTATGGCTACGAGTTCATTGGATTCAGAGATGGCTGGAAGGGTCCGCTTGAGGGACTAACAATGCCACTTAATATCAAGGCTACTCGTGGAATTCTGCCTCGCGGTGGAACCATTCTTGGATCCTCGCGAACAAATCCTTTCAAGATTGAAAACGGCGTAGAGCGAATCAAAGAGAATCTTGCAAAAATGAACGTTGATGCCCTCATAGCGATTGGTGGCGAAGATACTCTTGGCGTGGCAACGAAACTAGATGCGCTGGGCGTAAAGGTAATTGGCGTCCCCAAGACTATCGATAATGATTTGAACAACACCGATTACACATTCGGTTTTGATACAGCTGTAAATATTGCTGTCGAAGCAATCGATCGGCTTCACACAACAGCCGAGTCACATCACCGCGCTCTAATTGTTGAGGTAATGGGTCGCCATGCCGGTTGGATCGCGCTGCACTCAGGCCTTGCCGGTGGCGCCTCCTGCATTCTCATCCCAGAAGTCCCATTTGATATTGAGAAAGTATGCAAGTTGGTCGAATCTCGATTCCAGCAATCATATGCTCCGATTCTGGTCGTTGCTGAAGGTGCGCTTCCAAAAGATGGAACTCTGGTGACTAAAGATGGCTCGCTCGACGCTTTTGGCCATGTCAAGTTATCTGGAATTGGTGAGTGGCTCGCAAAAGAAATTGAAACTAGAACTGGGGCAGAAGCTCGTACTTCAATTCTGGGCCATATTCAAAGAGGTGGAACACCTACTGCTTTTGATCGCGTACTTGCTACACGCTTTGGGCTGCACGCAATTACGGCGGCGCATGAAGGTGATTGGGGCAAGATGGTTGCGCTTCATGGCACCAATATCGTTCGAGTACCTCTGAAATCTGCTACCGATAAGTTAAAGACTGTAGATCCACGCTTACTTGCTGAGGCAGAAGTCTTCTTTGGCTAATTGAGTAGCGCCTAGTTAGCGCTTCTACTTAACCTTCTCCTATGACGGCCCAGCTAGAAACTCTCTTTGATAAGTCGCTTAAGGCTGCCCAACAACCCGAATGGCCCGATATCTCTAAGCTAGAAGCAGCAGTCAAAGAGTTAAAGGCGCTACCACCTCTTGTATTTGCCGGAGAGTGCGACAATTTAAAGGCAAAAATCGCGCAAGCAGCGCGCGGTGAGGCGTTCTGGCTACAAGGCGGGGATTGCGCAGAAACATTTGCCGGAGCAACAGCTGACTCGATTCGTAATCGAATCAAGACCATTTTGCAGATGGCAGCGGTTCTTCAATATGGCGCAAGTATGCCTGTTATAAAGGTTGGTCGAATGGCCGGACAGTTTGCTAAACCAAGAAGCAATAACATCGAAAAGCGTGGCGATATTGAACTTCCCGCATATCGTGGTGATGCTGTTAATGATTTGGAGTTCACCGAATCGGCACGTACCCCAGATCCCGCTCGATTAGTAAAGGTGTATCACAACTCTTCGGCCACTTTAAATCTAGTTCGTGCATTTACTAAAGGTGGCTTTGCTGATTTACGCCTGGTGCACGAATGGAACAAAGGCTTCGTTAAGGACTCCAATACTGGCATGCGATACGAAGCGCTTGCTAAGGAGATTGGAAGGGCGCTCGACTTCATGCGTTCTGCAGGAATAAATCCAGAAGAGTTTAAGACTGTTGATTTCTACTCCTCTCATGAAGCGTTAATTCTCGAATACGAAAAAGCACTTACTCGTATCGATTCACGCACTGGACTTCCTTATGATGTATCTGCACACTTTCTCTGGATTGGTGAGCGAACTAGACAACTTGATGGAGCTCACATCGATTTTGCCAAGAAGATCAAGAATCCAATTGGCGTAAAACTGGGCCCAAAGACAAGCGTTGAAGAGATGATGTCCCTCATCAAGATATTAAATCCTGATGATGAACCAGGGCGCCTGACCTTTATCACAAGAATGGGAGCGAAGAATATCCGCACTGTTTTACCGCCTCTCGTTGATGCAGTCGCAAATAGCGGAAGTAGCGTTCTCTGGGTCTGCGATCCAATGCATGGAAATACTTACGAGGCTCCAAGTGGGTTTAAGACAAGAAGTTTTGATGACGTACTAGATGAAGTACGCGGTTTCTTCGAAGTTCATCATGCAAAAGGGACTCACCCAGGTGGAATCCATATCGAGCTAACGGGCGATGATGTAACGGAGTGCGTTGGCGGTGGCGCTGAAATCTCGCATGAAGACCTAGCCACTCGGTATGAAACTGCCTGCGACCCAAGGCTCAATCACACTCAATCACTCGAGTTAGCCTTCTTGCTCGCGGAAATGCTCCGCGATCGCAAGTAAATACAACTATCCGTTCCAAGAAGGTAGGCGTAGGCTTTCAAAATGCTCAGTAAGGCGACGCTGAAGACGCCGGTAGGTTCGCTCTACCTGATCTCCCACGAACACTTGCTTCTTGCTTCGGGATTCTCAAACTTCAGAGATTTAACAAATCAGTTGGATGAAGAAGATCGCGATCAAGGTATCTCGGAAGTAAAGCGATTACCAATTATCTCTGACTTACTAGATGACTACTTTTCAGGTGACCTTAAGGCTTTAGATGGAATATCAGTTCGCCAACCTGGAGAGAAATTCTCTCAATCTGCATGGAAGGCGATGCGTAAAGTTTCACCAGGCAAGACAATCTCTTATGGCGAACTGGCGAAGCGAGCCGGTTCGGCCGATGCAGTTAGGGCCGCAGGCAGCGCCTGTGCTAGAAATTTAATTGCGCTCGTCGTTCCTTGTCACCGAATTGTTAAGACCGGGGGTGCGCTCGGGAATTATGCCTACGGTTTGCCAGTAAAAGAGTGGTTACTTCGCCATGAAGGCGCGCTCAAGTAATCTCTTAAGTACCACAACTGCACTTTTAACACCGCTTTCATCTACATCCATATGAGTAACCATACGGACATATTTCGGCCCTAAGGCGCTTATCCAAATTCCCTCATTTTTTGTTTCGGCTGCAAATTCAGCAGCGCTCCACGATGAACCGGTAAGGTCAAGACCGACGATATTTGTCTCAATCTCATCTGGATTAACGCTTGAAGGCACAACTTCATTACAAGCCAGGGCGAGAACCTTTGCTTTCTTATGATCCTCCGCTAAACGTGCAATGTTGTTATCAAGAGCAAAATGACCGGCTGCGGCCAATAATCCAACTTGACGCATTCCAGCTCCATAACGTTTACGCCAGACGCGTGCGCTTGCCACCCTTTCTTTGTTACTAAGCATGAGTGAGCCAATGGGAGCGCCCAAACCTTTCGAGAGACAGACACTTACGGTATCGAAATGCTTTCCATAGTCTTTGAGAGAAACCTTTGATGCAACATGTGCATTCCAAATTCGGGCGCCATCTAAATGTAGTTTCAAGCCGAGGTTTTGGGCCGCTAGTGCCAACTTTTCAATTTCAGAGATTGGCTGGACTGTTCCACCGCCAAAGTTATGAGTGTTTTCTACTGCTATAGCGGTGGTGGAGACCAGGTACGGCCCGGAATTAGGACGCGCAAGTTCTAAGGCAGATTGAGCATCAAGCAGCCCTCGCTTCGCTGTCCAAGTTCGAGTAGTTATACCGCTAAAGGTTGCAGCTGCGCCAAGTTCAGCACGAACTATGTGAGAGTTGCTTTCGCATAGTAATTCCTCGCCGGGTGAGACAAGTGTTCGAATTGCAAGTTGATTTGCAAGCGAGCCGCTCGGAGTAAAGACGGCAGCTTCTTTGCCAAACATTTCGGCAACTCGTTCTTCTAGCGAGTTAACAGTTGGATCATCGCTATAAACATCATCTCCAACCGGAGCAGCAGCAATCGCAGCGCGCATTGCATCGGATGGTCGCGTTACTGTGTCGGAGCGGAGATCAACTATCATTTTTTGTGGGCGTAACTTTCGGTTGGACAATCATGACCATGGCTACGAGAACCATAGAGCCACCCAGAACTATCCGTAAAGTTAATGGCTCGGCGCCCAGGGCTACTGAGAAGAGAGCAGCAAAGACAACTTCCATAGTGAGAATTACGGCGACTTTCGTAGCGGAAATACGCGCTTGTGCCCAGGTCTGGACTACGAAGGCGAAGAAAGTAGCAAAGACCGCAGTAAAGATCACGACCGCCCAGACTTGGGTATCAGGTGGCGCAATGAATCCATTTAGTGAGGCGGGAATCCCAGAAACGATTGCGCAAGTAGCTAATTGAACAAAAGTAAGTGTGTATGCATCAAAGTCTCTACTCCACCGACTCAAGAGAAGGATATGTGCAGCAAATAGAAATGCGGAGATTAGAACGAAAAGCTCACCGGTCCCAATTGATAATCCATTGATGGAGAGAACTCCAAGACCCACAGTTGCAAGAGCTATATAAAACCAGGCCGATATAGTTAATTTCTCCTTGAGAATTAAAGCTCCAATAAGTGGAGTTAAGACGACATAAAGTCCCGTAATGAATCCAGTAATTGCCGGAGTCGTGCGCTCTAGCCCTAAAGTCTGGAATATGTAGCCGAGGCCAAGTGCCGTGCCAATGAGTGATCCCTTTAGTAAAAGCGTGCGATTAAGTCTTGCAATGACCTTTGGATTAGCTACTAACATCACTAGCGCTGCCACTATGAAACGTGAAACCAAGAAGCTGTAGACATCTTGCTGATCAAGAATGTCCTTCATCCAGACAAAGGAAATTCCCCACATCGCCGCAACGGCAAGAAGCGCCCACGGCGCAAGGACTAAGGCCACTTATTTATCCCGCAATTTCTTAAGAAGCGCGACTTCCCGACCATGTTCAGGTTCTTCACCCGGGGTCTCAAGAATCAGGGGAGCATTAACTACAGCTGGATGTCTAAGCAACTCTTCAAATGGCTTGGTTCCAATTTCACCCTCACCTAAGTTTGCATGTCTATCCTTCAAAGATCCTAGGACATCCATTGAATCATTTGCATGAATCAATTGAATTCTTTCTTTACCTGCAACTTCTACCAATAGATCCAAAGTCTCGGTCATGCCACCTTTACTCTTTATGTCATGGCCAGCTGCAAATACATGGCATGTGTCAAGACAAACCCCAACTTTGGGATGCCACTCTAGAGCTTCAAAGTAATTCTTTAGATCATCTAACTTCTTGACTAGCGATTGTCCTTGGCCAGCAGTAGGTTCAAGTAGTAGCCAAGGATCCGCATCGGTTAACTTATCCAGGATCGGCATGACTCCGCTCTTTATCTGTTTCCATGCTTTACTCACATGGGCTTCATCAACGGCTGAGCCAGTATGGATTACAACTCCAAGTGCCCCTATCTCGCGACCTCTGCGAAGTGAGTAAGAAGTTGAAGCAACCGAGTTCTTATAGGTTCCTTCTGTCGGTGAACCAAGGTTTATAAGAAATGGGGCGTGAACGTAAGTTTCGATCCCAAGTTCGCTTGCTCGCTGGCGAAATGCTGAATCAGCTTCTGGATTTGCATCGGGCATGGCCCAGCCACGTGGGTTGGATGCGAAGACCTGAATTGCTTCAGCCTTAATAGTCGCGGCATACTCGATGGAACGCTTTGCCATTCCACCAGAAGTAGGAACGTGCGCTCCGATTAAGGGGCGTTTCACTTCCTTACTTGAATTCTTGGCCACACCGTCACCCTACTGTGATTGTCACAGTAGAGCCACGTTTTACTTTGCTTCCCACCTTGGGGGAGATATTTGTGACGACCTTGTTCTTCTTATTGCCAACTTTCTTGACAACAACCTTTAGGTCGAGATCTTTGAGGGTTGCAACTGCTTTAGCCTCACTTAGCGCAAAGACATTAGGTATAAAAACAAATTCAGTTCCTTTTGAAACAATCAAAGTAATGGTGCTGCCCTTATCAGCTTCACCCTTGCCTGGGGTTTGAGAGACGACGGCGCCTGCGGGTAGATCTTCGCTAAAGATATATTGAGTCTTAACTTCAAAACCAGCTTCAACTAATTCGTTAAGGGCCTGTTCACCACTCTTGCCCTTGTAATCAGAGAGGGAGATCTGCTCTACTCCTTTAGAGACAAATAGCGTCAAGGAAGTATCTCGCTTTACTCGCTCCCCGCTTACAGGTGTCGTCCTAAGGATCAAACCTTTGGGTAGATCACTAGAGAACTCTTCAACAATCTCGCCCACGACCAACTTATTCTCGTCGATCAACTCTTGTGCTACATCAGGTTTGAGACCAACAAGGTTTGGGATTATGAATCGCTCTTTGCCTTTAGAAACAATAACGGTAACCAGACCATTTGGATCAACGCGTCCACCTCCGGCTGGATCTGACTTAATTATCTTTCCTTCGCCAACATCTTCGCTAAATTCCTCAACTCCAATTTCCAAGTTCAACCCAAGATCGGATAATTCGGAGCGGGCATCTTTTACGGTAAATCCAGCAAGTGATGGCACTACGACTTTCGAACCGGGCCCAGCCCAGATATACCAAGATGTAAATAGCAAGGCGAGAGCAGCGAGTGATGCAATACGTCGATTCCGCTTAACTCTAGGAGATACGGAACGTTTTGATTCCTTTGATTTCTTTTTCGCCACCGAACTCTCCTTTTCGCCCTCTGAGTTAACCTCTGATTCCTGTGAAACTTGAGGATTAGCCTTTCTTGCGCGTGGCTCTTTTTGCCGCTCCCTAATAGGTTGCTTGAGGGGCAACGGCGGCAAATCCAATTCCAAACTTAGTTGTCTCTTTTTTGGATCTAATTTCTCGGAGAGAGCACGGAGCTCTTCAAGAAATACTGCGCCATCAGCGGGGCGCTTATCTGGATTTACATCCGTGGCACGTAAAACCAGAGCATCTAATTCCGGCGTAATTGATGAATTCAATGTGGAGGGAGCTGGAACGCGATCATTCACATGCCGGATTGCGATTTGGACGGGATCCTCACCTTGGTAAGGTTTTTCGCCGGTGATTAACTCAAAAAGAACTATTCCCAATGAGTACACATCGCTTCGAGCATCCGCAATACCGCGCTGAACTTGTTCGGGCGATAGATAGGAGACACTTCCTAAAATCACACTTGATTCGGCCGTCATGGTGCTTCCAAGTAAGGCTCCACGTGCCAAGCCAAAGTCAGCAATCTTTATTCGGCCCTCTTTTGAGACCAGGATATTTTCAGGCTTGATATCTCGATGGACTATTCCAATTTTATGTGCAGCGGCCAGTGCGCTTGCTACCGGAATAATCATGGGAATCGCGCGTTCCGGGGGGATTCTTCCCTGCTCATGCAAATAGTCGCGGAGCGTTGCGCCTTCCACTAACTCCATAACAATGAAGACACATGGAGTTCCGCCTTGGTTCCATCCCTGGTCGAGGACGGCGACGATATTCGGATGCGAGAGCGAGGCAGCAGCTTTTGCTTCTCTTATGAATCTCTCTACAAACTTTTCATCTTGAGCGAGATGGGGATGCATAATCTTTACTGCGACTTGTCGATCTAAGCGAAGGTCAAGTGCGGCATAGATTGTTGCCATACCGCCTGAGGCAACTATGCGATTTAACTTATATCGACCATCTATGACTTCGCCAGTTAAATCAGACACAACCGAATTTTAGATGAAGAAGTTGCCATCTACTCGAATTGTGGCGCAATCCCGAGTGTTTTCACTCTCGAAGTGCGCTTGCTCACGAATTTGCCAAATACGCATCTCAGTTTCGAGGTAATCACCATCTCTACGAAGGACTCTTTGAAGTCCAACTTCTACTTCTACATCAATCCAAATCAATTCGTCAGTGAATGCTCTAGTTGCTCTCTGTCCAGAACCAACCCCTTCCAAGATCAAGAGAGTGGGGCACGGATGCGAGATTAGATCTCCAAATGACCTACTTAACCAATCATATTTTCGATACCCAACTGCTTTGCCCTGGGAAGCAGGAGCGAGAATTTGATTTACCAGAGTACGAGTGAGTTGGGCAGTCAAAGCATCCTCCCAACCGTTGTAAAGATCATCCATATGAATGGTAAGTACCGAGCCATCTTCAAAGTTTTCGGAAATTTGTCGCGCCAAAGTAGTTTTTCCGGAACCAGCTGGGCCGTCAATTGAGATTGCGGAAGTAAAGCGAGATTTTCGTGGGCTGGTATTGATCCGCTCCAAAATCTCACTAAGCGAAGTACTTGCTACCTTTTTATCTTTAGCCATCGAACTAATCCATAAATAGCAATGAGAGCAAAGACTGAGTAAAGCAACGCAGTGAAGAAGAACTCTTGCCGCGCGTAATGCCAAGTTCCAAACAAGTTGATTGCAAACCAGAGGGACCAAGTCTCGTGAAATTGCCGGACCATAATTAGTTGGGTTACTGCACTTGCCACCAGCAGAAGTGAATCTGGCCATGACGCCGCTGCGCCAATATTTGCGAGGAGAGGAGCTGCCAATAGCCATAAAACGAAAGCAGCAAATAACCAGATAGCTCTCTCGTTCTTGGTCATGTAACGAGGTTCAACGCCACTGGGTTTCCAACCAAACCATCCCCAGATTGCAGCTGCGATAAAAATGAGTTGGAGAATCGCACTAGCAAGTAGATCAACTCTGTAGAAGAAGAGTCCGTAAAGGGTGCTACTAAGAATCCACCAAGGCCATGCCCAGCGAGTACCTCGCGCTCCTAAAGTCACGGCGGTCAATGAAGTTAAGACAGAGATAAATTCCAGGTAGGAGACTTGGTATTCCCAGGCGGTAAAAAAAGTATTCACGTTTAACCCCTTTCCAATTCGCATTACCGAACTGGTGTGACGGTCGACCCGAAGGTCCTCTCAGCCAACTTTTGGCTCCCGATTGAAAAGAAGATTAGCATAAGCCGTGCTCAAGTTCGCTTACTTTGCGATGTTGCTATTCACATTTTTCGGCTCTATCTGGCTTGAGATTTTCTTGAAGGTTGGTGTACTCCGTAGATTCAAACGCGCACTTCTAAGCATCTTGCCGGTCTCGGTAATCTTTTTGATTTGGGACTATTACGCCGTTACCCAGGGACATTGGTGGTTTGATGAGAATCAAGTTGTCGGAATTTTCGGACCAAAGGGAGTGCCACTTGAGGAATTTCTCTTCTTCATCGTAGTCCCGCTCGCATCACTACTAACTATAGAAGCGGTTAGAACCCAGAAGCCAAATTGGAAATTTGGTGACGAAAAATGAGCTATACAGAACTTTCGATACTTAGCGTTATCTTGGTGATACTTATTGATCGATACATCCTTAAATCTCGGCTACTTGAGAAGAAGGCATATTGGACGGCTTACGCAATCATCATCTTCTTCCAGCTTCTTACAAACTGGTGGCTAACTTCGCGCAATATTCTTAGTTATAGCGAAGCGGCAATCATTGGTTGGCGGATCGCATCTGCTCCCGTTGAAGATCTGCTCTTTGGCTTTTCCATGGTCACACTAACGATGTCGCTCTGGATCTTTTGGGGGCGCAAAGGAGTGGAGCGCGATTAGCGGGCGTTGATCGCCCTAACCCAGGCTGGCAGTGCGACCTTCATTCTTCTCAGCATTGAGGTCTTGGCACGCCGCTTAAAGATTTCATATTCAATCTTCTCTACTTCATCAACAATCCCGCAATAGAGTTCACTAGCAGCTTGGATACATGGACGTGATTCAGGTGAAAGAAACGCAATGCCTTCGTCAGATTCGCGCTGCAGTTTTCGAACGCGATCGATTTGAAACTTAAGCGCCGCAATAATTTCAGGTGTCAGAGTTCGTCGCTCCAACATGGCTCGGTCGACGCCGAATTTGGCTAGTTCGTTCTTAGGGAGATAGACGCGACCCCGATCGAGATCCTCATTAACGTCTCTAATGAAGTTTGCTAGCTGAAAGGCAATACCTAACTTTTCGGCAGCGATTTTTGATTCATTAAATTTTCCGGGAATTGTTCCCAAGATTGGGAGCATTTGGAGTCCAATTACCGCGGCCGAGCCGTAGACATACTCCATTAGTTCTTCAAAAGTTGCATACTCCGTTTTATCAAGATCCATAGCCATGGAATGTAAGAATGCCTCAAAGTATGCGATTGGGATATCAAATCGTTTTACCGTATCGACCAAGGCCCTACCTATGTGATCACTACTTCTTCCAGCTTTGATATCTTGAAGTAATTGATAGCTCCAGCGCTCTAACTCAGCTCGTTTTTCTTGAGGCGAAAGTTTAGAATCTAAATCGTCGACAATTTCGTCTGCATATCTGGCAAAGCCATATAGCGCGTGAACAAATGGTCGCTTGTTTTTCGGAAGTAAAAGAGTTGCAAGAAAGTAAGTCTTACCATGTTGGGAGTTAAGTCGCTTACACTCTAAATAAGATTGGCGCAGGGCCTCTTCTTTTATGCCCGCTGCTTCTAATTCATCCATTTCCAGTAATTCGCTCTGCAGCTAACTTTCCAGAGATTAGAACCATAGGCACTCCAACACCGGGTTGAGTTCCACTTCCTGCGAAGACGACATTCTCAAAACCTCTTGCCATGTTCCCCGGCCTAAATGGACCGGTCTGGAAGAAAGTGTGTGCGCTCGCAAAAGGCGCACCCATTTCATGTCCCATGGCCTGCCACTCTAGCGGCGTGGTTAGGTGCTCAACTTCTATGGAATCGCCAAAACCGGTATATCCGCGTGACTCCATTACTCGCACCATCTCATCTCGATAACGAGGCGCTTCGCGCTTCCATTCAATATCAGCGCTCAAGTTTGGAGTAGGGAAGAGGACGTAGTAACTCTCCTTTCCCTTTGGCGCTAGTTGCGGATCATCATGAGATGGAACGGTAACTAGCAAGCTTGGATCAGTCATTAGCCGCTTTTGATCTATCAATTCCTCGAAAACACCATCCCAAGAATCGCCAAAGTGAATGTTGTGATGTGCGATGTGGTCATACCGCTTATTTGAACCGGCAAGAAGAACTGCACAAGAAGGGGAGTAATTCAAGCGTTTAACCCGTCGCGGTGTCTTATTGAGCAGCTCTCTGTATGCAACGGGAAGGTCTGGGCTAAGAATTATGACATCACATTCGTAGCGAGAACCATCTTCAGTAATTGCTGCATTTACACGCGAATTGTTCTTTTCAAGTTTTGTTACTTTCGAGTTGTAGTGAATCTTTACTCCATGTTTGGTCGCAGCTCCGGCTAGCGCTCGCGGTAGGGCGTGCATTCCACCTTTGGGGAAGAAGACGCCATTTACTGAGTCCATATATGCAATTACTGCATATATTGCTAGAGCTTGTTGCGGGGAGACGCCGGCATACATCGCCTGAAATGAGTAAACCCTCTGGGTTCTTGGGTCTTTTAGAAATTGGGAGACCTTTGGCGCAAGTCTACGAAAGCCACCGATTGCAATTAATCGAGCTAGATTGGGAGTGAGCAGATCAAAGGGGGTATCAATGTTCTTGTCGATGAAGTCATTCATCTCGTACTTGTAAAGTTTGGTTACGAAGTCCACATACTTTCGATAGCCAGCAGCCTCATCACCACCAATTACTTGGGCAATCTCATCTTCCATCTTCTTTGTATCCGCGTGAACATTGAGGATACTTCCATCTGAATAAAAGGCTCGATACAAAGGGGAGAGGGGCAGCACCGGTATCGAACGAGTATCCATCCTTTTTTAGTAATCCATTTCGGCCACCGGGAACCGACTCACGTTCCAGAATAGTTACTTCATGTCCAGCTCCAGATAGTCGCAGAGCAGCGCTAAGGCCTGAGAGTCCAGCGCCAACTATCACTACACGATCGCGCTTGCCTTTAACTCTACGCATCTAAGTTTCAACTCTTTCTCTTGGTGGCAGCAAGGGCCATCTCTTTTAGGCGCTCTGCAATTTCGCCATCCAACTCTGGATTATTGAGCGCAGAGAGAGCTTGATCCAACAAGCGTCCGATCAACTCTTCGCATTCAGCGAGGGCACCCGAATCCTCTATCAATCTCTGTATTTCTGCGACTTGAATTCTGTCGAGATTTGGGTCACCTAGGTGGCGTTCGATTTTTGCTTGGGTTAGCGAATCTGAACGTTCTGCGGTCATCGCTATCAAGACGGTTCGCTTTCCCTCCCGGATATCATCGCCAGAAGGCTTTCCAGTAACACTTGATTCACCAAAGACTCCCAGGATGTCATCTCTTAGTTGAAAAGCTTCACCTAAGGGAAGTCCAAAGTCAGTTAGGGATTGTTGTAGCGATTGACTCGCTCCGGCGAGTGCCGCTCCAAAACGAAGTGGACGTTCAATCGAATATCTCCCAGATTTATAACGGGCAATCTTTCGGGCACGATCTAAATCTGATTTTCCGAGCGCTCCCTCCAAGACATCTAAGTATTGGCCAGCCATTAACTCAGCTCGCATCTCATGAAAGATTGGAATGGCTTGCTTAACTTGGGTTTCTGTGATTCCAGATTCACTAATCATTTGATCGCTCCATGCAAGTGCTAAATCTCCAAGCAGAATTGCAGAAGCTAAACCGAATCTTTCAGAGCTACCGGCGTATTTGCTATCAATATGGAGCGCCTCAAATCTCCTATGTAGCGAGGGCTTATTCCGCCTGGAATCAGAACCATCCATGACATCATCATGAATCAACGCACAAACATGGACGAGCTCGAGAGCGGAACAGGCTTTGAGTACTTGCGGCGAAGCTTTTGCACCGGCTCCAAGAAATCCCAGGTAGGCAAAGATGGGCCGGAATCTCTTTCCGCCATCTAAGACATACTCGGATAGCGCTTCGGCGACTGGATTTAGATGAGTATCGATTTCCCTTAATTCGGATGCTCGATTGCGTGTAAAGGATTCTAACTCCGCATCAATTGCGCTACGAATCTCTGAGATTCCGGATAAAACCACAGCGCAACGGTACCCTCAACCCGTATGCCAAGCACTCCAACTTTCTCTGTCGAATTCTTTCCGCCAAAAGATATGGCAGGAGAAGCTCGACTCTGGGCATCTTTAGATGCGCTTGTGCCATTTAATCCTGACTTTGTCTCGGTGACTTATGGAGCCGGTGGCAGCACGCGCGATCGAACTATAAGAATCACAAGCGAGATCACCAAACGGACCGGACTAAAGACGGTCGCGCATCTAACCTGTGTCGGTTCTACTGAAGAAGAATTAAGGGAAACTTTAAGTAACTATCGCAACGCTGGAATAACTTCAGTACTCGCGCTTAGGGGAGACCCAGAAGGAGGACCGGCATCTAAGTGGCAAACTACCGAGGGCGGATTTGATCACGCTGATCAACTTGTAACGCTTGCTCGAGAGTTAGGTTTTGAAGTTGGCGTGGCTGCTTTCCCCGATAAACATCCAGCTTCAAGGGATCTCAATCAAGATGTGCTAGTTCTGTTGGAGAAAGAGCGACGGGGCGCTTCTTTTGCCACAACACAATTCTTCTTCGGTATTGAAAAGTATTTAGACTTAAGGGAACGACTCCAAATTGGAAATTCAAAACTCCCGATAATTGCGGGAATCCTTCCTATCACTAACGTGAAACAACTTGAGCGAATGGCGCTCTTGAGTGGAACTCCCATCCCACAAGACATCTCGGCTCGGATAAGCGTTGTTGAAGCCACTCCTGAATTGGTGCGAGCCGAAGGCGTTGCGATTGCCAGCGAGTTGGCTCAAGATTTGATTAGTTCCGGTGCTCCGGGTCTTCACTTCTACACGATGAATTCTGCGGATTCGACCATTGAAATCGTAAAACGCGTAGGCCTTCGATGAGCGAAGCAATGAGTAGAGAAGAATTCTTCATAAGTTGGAGTGCGCTTCATGGCGGCGCCCAAGTTAAGGGAATCGTGCGCGCTTGGCTCATCATTAGTTTTTACATAACTAGGCCACTAATAGTTATGAAATTCTCACCGAATTCTCTATCGCTTCTCTCCATCATCGCTGGGGTTGGATTCTTACTAGCCCTAGAAAGTCATTGGGCAATTGCCCTTCTTGTGCTCTCACTTCTTCTTGATGGCATTGATGGCACTGTTGCAATTGCAACAGGAAAGAGCTCGAAATTTGGGGCTCTGGTCGATAGCGTTGCCGATAGATTTGTCGAAGGGCTCTGGGCGATTGCGCTCTATCTTTTGGGGGCTCCGTGGCAAATAGTTTTAACAGCCTGGTTGGCAGCCTTCGTTCAGGAATACCTACGCGCGCGGGTTGGCGGGCTTGGAGTCAATCAAGTTCTATTTGTGACTTGGTGTGAGCGACCAGTCCGAGCGACGCTGATTTTCATTCCCTTAATCGGAAGGTTATTCGATTTAGATTTATTCGAATTAGCATCCTGGATCTGGGTCACTATGCAGATAAGTAGCGCAGTAACTCTTTTTAATTTGCTTCGATTGCAGCTGCGACAATCTCGGCGCTGAGCGCTACCAGCGGTAATCCGCCGCCCGGATGAGCAGAGCCACCAACGCAGAATAAATTTTCGATGGGTGAGCGATTTCGTGCTCTAAAGAATGCCGAGCGCATCCCATTACTTGAAGTTCCATAGATTGAGCCACCAGGTGCTCGATATTCTCGTTCTAAGTCTGCAGGAGTTCTAATCTCCATATTAATGATTCGATTCCTAACCGATATTCCCTTGCGCTCCATCTGGGAAATGATCAGGTTGGCATACTCCTCTTTGTATCCAGACTTATTCCAATCGGTTCCATTTTCTGGATCATGCCGCGGGGCATTTATGAGAACAAACCAAGCTTCGTGATCTGGTGCAGGGACCATGTCCTGATCTTTTGGATTGCAGATATAGATGGCCGGATCTTTGGGCGGCTCATTACGCTTGAAGATTGCATCAAACTCGTCATCGTAGTTCTCTGGAAAAACCACAGTGTGATGCTTCAGATCACTCTTACCCTTTAATGAGAGCAGGAGCGAGAAGCCAGAGAGCGAAGGAGTAGCTCGCCTCAAAGCTTTGAGAGCTGGTTTTGCCTTCGGTTCTTCTTTAACTAATTCACTATAGAGTTCGGAGGCATCGGCATTTGAAATCACCAAATCACAGGCGAAATTTCTTCCATCCGTCAACGTGACCCCAGTAGCTCTACCAGCCTCAGTGTTAATGGCCGCTACAGTTGAATTTAGGTGGATTGCTACGCCCAATTCGGCGACGCGTTGCGCGAGTTTCGTTCCAAGCGTCCCAACTCCACCAGTCACATGCCAAGCTCCGAAAGCCTCTTCTACAAAAGCTATAGTCAATAGGACTGCGGGTACTTTGCGAGGATCAGATCCAGTGTAGGTCGCATATCGATCGATAATTCTTCTTAGATACTCATTATCCGTGTAGCTATTCGTCAAAGAGCGTAGCGAGCGCCAGGGTGCAATCGTAAATAGATCATGGAAGAAACTCTTCCGCTTAAGAAAAGGAATTAAGCTTCTAAGTTCGCCTTCTATAAAACTCTCCCGAGAAGATTCCCACATCGCTTCTGCTCGAGTGAGAAGTTTGTGCCAATCACGTCCGGCTGACTCGCCAAAAGTCTCCGATATAGCTTTCACGGTACCGTTATGCGAAAGATTTGGGAATGTCACCCTCTTTCCGTCATGGAAAATGTATTCAAAAGAGGGATCAACTGCTTTCAACTCGACAAGGTGCTCAAGGCGTTTGCCGGTTTTGATAAAGAGGTCTCGATAAACGGCCGGAAGAGTCAGTAATGAAGGTCCGGTATCGAAGCGAAAACCATCTATGTTCTCTGTTTGGCACTTACCTCCCAATTTGTTGCTCGCTTCAAAGAGCGTGACTTTGTGACCTTTTTTTGCCAATCGCGCAGCGCTGGCAAGACCCGCCATCCCGCCACCAATAACGACTATCGCCTTCGGGGTCTTAGTGGGAAAGTGATGGCTCATATCGCCCTACCGCGCCATTCAAGTCGTCCCATTCGCTTTAGAAAAATCGATCTAATAATCAATCCAATCCAGATTGCTATCGCTAAGGGGTGAAGAGGTGCTGAAAATATTGTTGATTTAGTCCGTGCCGCCGCTAGCAGCCTGGAGATTATTAGCGCTAAATATCCATAGAGTCCCCAACTTTCGCCTTGAATCGCAGAAATCGCCGGATAAATTGAGGAGAAGAAAAGTATTGAGATTGCAACCAGTGCTCCTGGCGTTCCACCAAAGGCACGCCATTGTGACTTTGAGTATCCAGCGATTAGAGAATCTGAGTCCTTGTACATCTCGCAGCTTGCAATCTTTGATCCATCTACAACCGAACCGATAGCTCCAGATTTGCGGAGTAAACGAGCTAACTCCATATCATCTATTACTTCACCCTTTATCGCCTGATGACCGCCTGCTCTTTGATAATGTGAATTGCGAACAATGAATAGTTGTCCATTGGCTACAACCGTGCGCGGACTCTTACTCCTCTCAATTAATCTAAGTGGCAATGAAGCAAACCAGGACCATTGAAGTAATGGTTGCACGAGTTTTGCAATAGGCGTACTAGCAATTTGGCGAGGGTAAGGAGAGATATAGTCCCAACCTTCTTTTTTGAGTAGCGCAATTGCGTCTGCGATGGCGCTCTTCTCGAGGCGAACATCTGCATCGAGGAAAACCAGAAATTCTTCACTACTGCGATTTGCAAGTTGCTGTAACGCATAGTTCTTACCGAGCCAACCCTCTGGTAATGGAGTTGCGGGGATAGATTCAAAGCGATAATCCTTAACTATCTTCAATACTTCAGCGGTACCGTCAGAAGATTCATCATCAAGAACTCGGATTTTGAAATTGTCGAGTTGCACTTGGGCAAAGGCTGCGGAAAGTACTCCTTCTGCGTTTTCGATTTCATTACGCATGGGAATCAAAAGCGCCACCGACTCCGATACAGGAGTTCTATTTGACTTAACCGAGCGAGCGGTAAAGAAATTAAAGAGAGAGAAAATGAGAATCAACGAGATTAGCGCTTGGGAAAGTTGATCCATTAGTCATTACGCCCAAGTTTCACCGATAAGAAGTACCAGGCCACCACGATACCGAGGGCAAAACCTCCAAGAAGAGCCACTCCAGGTCTATCGAAGAAGAAGAGATTGGCGATAATCCCACTCAACCAACTCCACATTAGGAAGAACTCCGGCACTGCGCGACTAGCTCCAAGAGAGCGTCGCTCTTTGGGCAGCGCAAAATTAAGTAAGGCCATCAAACCCATTCCGGTTAATAGCCAACCAAAGGTATTTGAGATTGGAATCTCAGGTTGAAATGGAACCGTTGAGCCAGAAATTTCCCAAGTCCATCGCCCTGCTGAAACCATCTGTGGATCCAAGAAGAGATCCCAAGCCATTAATCCATAACCACCAACAAGAAAAACCCATCGCGGTGCGATTCTTCTAGCTGCGAGGAAAATTGGATGGGCCATCATTAGCCAGGCAAAGGGCACAACTAGTGGCACTCCGTAAATTTGATAACCCAACGAGCCTGAATATTCGTAAGTTCCAAACGGCCAACCAGTTCGCATTCCTATCTGTTCGACAAAGAGGGCATAAAAAAACGTGATTGCTAGAAAACGAATTGCGTATGCAAGGCGATAAGCAAAGAGTGCGTGTAGCAACATGGCGCCAGCGCACCAATAAACAGTCGAAATAGTCACGAGACGAAGCGGTTCACCATCTAGAAGTGGATAAGAAATCTGTAGGCCAATCGCCACGGTTAAAACTGCAATTAATAGGAAGTTTTGAAAAGGAGTTATACGACGACGCGAATCCCGTCTGGGCCGGAAGTTGCGAATCGACATGGGTCAATTCTGCCTTAATCGCCGGCTAGAGCACTCCAGATGAACTTATCAGCGCAAATCGGCCGAACAACTCTTCGGCATACCATTTCTCGCGAGCTGTAGCTGCGATAACTTCTTTATGAGCCTCACCCCGATAGGCAAAGTAACTAATCGTCTTTGGGTCTTCCCAGATCGAAAAAGTTCCTTGTAGTCCCAGTGGCGCTTCACCAATTCCAATTGCGCTGATTAAACCTGGAGCGCTCCTCAAACTCTTCGTTACGGGAGGTACAGAGCTCCAAAATAGAAAATTCTTACGCCACTTGATTCGAGCTCTCGTTATCGCAACAACCTTGCCATTCCAATCTATCGGAGCGATTTCTGATTTGAATGGATTCTTTCTAGACCACTTACCATGGACTGCGATTGGCTTAAGAGTCGCCTCAAACTTCTCGATAGATTTTCCATTCCAGTTTTTTATCAACTTAGAATTTTCGAATTCAGCTAACCCCTGATCTTCAATGTTTATTAATAGTCCCCATCGGCTTGGATCTGCATCTCGAGGAGTAAAAGTCTCTCCCTTTCCTGTTCCCAATAATTTCCAGAATGAGATACTGGGATTTCTTCTTAGCGCACGTCTATCAAGAGCCATACGAAGTATCGCCCAAAGAAAGTACTTACGTGGAACTCTCCAAAAATAGACTTTTGTAGTCATCACAATTTAGCAGTCTCTCTAATTGCGGCGATTACATCCTGGGGGCTATCCCACATGGGGGCATGTCCGGTATTAGGAAAGATAATCCACTTAGCATGAGCTGGTGCGATTGAGCGTTCTTGGCAAGTAGTTTCAGGGAGCGTGCGATCAGTATCACCAAAAATAATTGTCACGGGAATCTGCTCTGGAATTTTTCCATCGAAACGTTTCATCAACATCCCATCCCAGGCAGGGTAATAGCCATCTGCCTTTGCCATCGCAGTTACTGCGTCTAGACAGAGTTCATAAGAGAATTCATTCCATCTTGGGCTCACATCAGCAAAACCGAGCTTGCGCGCTGCTTCAAAATGCAGCGCTGTTGGCGCCAATTTGCTAGTCGATCGAGCTAGAAATCTTGCTAGCGCTGTTGCGGGATAGCGCACGTTGTAAGGGTTTAGCCAAAGACCCGCGGGAGCAAGGCCGGTCACGCTCTTCACTCGCTCGGGGGCAGAACTTGCAATCTCAAGTGCAACCCAACCACCCAGAGAGTTACCAACGACATGGAATTCTTCTAAGCCCAACTCACTCATTTCATTAAGCGCGGAAAGGGCCAAGCTATGTGGATCCATAGGCGCCCCTTTAATCAACGGGGTATCTCCATGTCCAGGTAGATCTACTAACACAACTTTGAAGTGCTGGGCTAGCTCGCTTTGGATCGGTTTCCATGCAGTACTTGCCGATCCCATGCCATGAATTAGCAATAACGGTTCACCTTCACCAAATACTTTTTGACTAAGGCGTTGCATCAGTCGCCAACTACCGCATCAGTACCGCCAGTTACTCTAAGTAGTTCATCAAAGCTAGTTGGAAAAACTGTATGGGGATGGCCAGCGGCAGCCCAAACTTCTTCATATTCACCAAGCGCTCTATCAATCAAAATTATTTCAGGGGCGTTTAGCCAACCGACTGGGGCAACTCCACCTACAGAGTATCCCGAGACATTCTTAACGTAGTCTGCATCGGCTCTTCCAAGTCCTTCTACTCCTAGATCCCTTGATACCAAATCAGTGTTTACGCGATGCCGACCTGAGGTCACTATCAAAAGTGGATTGCCGCTTGGAAGTTTGAAGACGATTGAGGAAGCTATCTGTCCCACTTGTATGCCAAGTGCCGTTGCCGCATCTTGTGCAGTGCGCGCGCTATCAGAGAGAACTTTTATCTCGCCTGACATCTCATTGCGTTTTATTGCCTCAGCGGCACGCTTTACTGCAGCCTTTTCTAATATGCCGTCCACTTCTAAATTCTATTCAAAAGAGCCATGTCTCAATGAGAGTGAAGGCGGCTATGGCAAATACGGTGTATGCAAATGCACGTTTTAAAGATTGCGGGCTCATCGAAGTACTCCGTTTGGCAGCTAACGTTGAGATTAGGACCGCAACTACCGCGATGAGGATTGGTATTTCCCAGGAGACTTCCTCCCAATGACGGTAATGAGCAAAGAAGCCCGTGAGCGTGTTTATCGTGATTATGAAGAGCGAAGTACCTGCGGCTTTGGCGGGAGAGACGTTGTAAAAGAGGACCAAGATAGGGATTGCGATAAACCCTCCGCCGATACCGAAGAGACCCGTAAGTGCGCCCACCAACAGCGATAAGCCAATCAGCGCAGGTAGGGGCATCTTCCGTTCACTTGATCCAGTGGGCGGCTTTAGCAGCATTGAAATTCCCGCAGAGATGAGAACTAGTGAAAAGCCGGTGAGGATAATTGATTCAGAGATCTTTGGGAGCACATAAGCTCCACCGAAATTTGTTGCTAATCCAATCGCCCAAATTGAGAGCGATTCTTTAACCAGAACATCCTTACTTTTGAACTTAGAGATAACTCCAGATAACGCCCCACTAAATACAATTATGAGTGAAGCAGTAGTTGCTTGCACCGGCGTCATTCCAAATACATAGATCAACATAGGAACAGCTACCATCGAGCCTCCGGCGCCAACAAAGCCCAAGATTGAACCGATGGCAACGCCACAGATGATGGCTAGGAGTATTTCCACGAGGTAAAGGTAGCCTGAAATAAATAAGACCCCTGAGAAGCCAGGGGTCTTATTTGTGACTCTTTATGTATTAGAGTTTTGTATTAGAGGTTGAAGAATCCATCAGTGACCGCAGGACCGAAATCAACTCCGCTTCCAACCAATACGAAGATAATCAAGGCAGCGCCGGCAAGAGAGAGGTTCTTGAAGAAATTGATCATCTCACCTTGCTTGGCTTGCGGATCCTGGATGGTCCAGAAGTTATGCATCATAAATGCGGTTGGCACGAGGAAGAGCGCAAGAAGTAGCGCACCGAGATCGGCGTAAACGCCAAAGACAATGTAGAGACCACCGATGATCAACATCAGGCCGGTCACTATGACCGCTAACTTGGCAGCCGGAACTTTCTTGAATTTGGCGTAGCCAGTCATGTCATTGAGCTTTGTGAGGTGTGCGATACCTGAGTTGATGAAGATCAACGCAAAGAGCACGCGACCGATTACCAGGAGAATATCCATTTAGTTTGCGTCCTTTCGAGACAGTTGGTTGAAGATTAAACCAATTTGCTTGAAGTTTCAACTATTTCGGCGTGTCGCAAAAGAAAACCGCGCCTTTTTTTCAAAGGCGCGGTCTCTTTTATTTCTAGCTTTTAGCCTACTTTTGTGATTCGTCCATCAGCTTTAGGAGTCTGGGTGACTCGCTTAGCTGCTAGATCTGCCTTGATTCCATCAACCAATATGTCTAGCAATAACTTGCCAGGGAATTTAGCGGTAGAAGGATTTAGCATCGTATAACCATCGCCTCCATAGAGCATGAAGTCGTTTGTGGCTACCGTGTAGGTCTTTGCATCTTTTGCGATTGCAGTTCCATCTAACTTAGTAACAGCAGTGATTCTTGATCCCACTGCTTTTGAAGTGTCGAAGGAGAACTTGAATCCAGAGATTTGCGGGAATCGACCACCGGATGGATGTTGCGAGACTCCATTTTCTAGAGCGGCCCAGAGCTGGGTTCCAGAAATTGTCGCAACAGCAACTGAGTTACCAAATGGAAGCACTGAGATTGCATCTCCGAGGGTCACATCAAATGGACCAGTAACCCCGGCTGCGGGGCGCTTGTAAGTTGTATCGACAGCTTTGTAAGTAGCCGCTGGGAAGGTATCGCGTAGACCGCCACCATTTGTTAGCGCAAAGTCAGTCTTCAATTCCTTGCGCATCAAATCAGCGAGGTAATTACCCATTGGAGTTTCGCCAGCGCGCTCTACGGCAGGAGTACCGCCGCGTGGGAATAGTTCAGAAACTTGACCAATCTTTACATCAAGTTTGGTCACCAGTTGATCCTTATATTTATTAACGAGCGCCGCACCAGCTGTATCAGCGGTTACACCCTTTAGGTCAGCGGTTGTTACGTAGTCGAGGGATGCTCCCTGGACTCTGCTTCCACTTACGCAGAGCTGGATACGGTTGTAACCAACACCAGCATTTGGGGTTTGTGCGATGAGAGTCGAGCCATAGCGAGCCGAAGTTCCCATGATGCTGCTGTAGCGCTGGTGGCTATGGCCACCAAGAACTGCTGCTGCACCCTTGATTCCCTTTGCGAGATCCAAGAGTTGGCCCTTTGCTAGCCCATCAGCGTTCTCTGACCAGCCGTAATGAAGTAGCGCTACAACAATGTCAGCGCCAGCGGACTTTGCATCCTTGATTGCTTGATTTACGCCAGCAACCGAGGCGGAGATTTGTAAGGTCTTCTTCGCACCACTTGCATCTGTGTAATCGAGGTTTCCAGGGAAAATTACCTCAGGTGTCTCATCGGTATTCATTCCGACAACGCCAACTTTTACTCCACCACGGTCGATAATCACATAACTCTTAGCTGCTTTTGTACCTGACTTAAGCGGCTCAAGGGAGCTGTAATTAGATGCGACCCAGGCAAAATCAGAAGCGCCGATGACTTTCTGGACGTGAGCGATATTTCTATCATGCTCATGATTTCCAAATGTAGAGACATCGAACTTCATCAAATTCATTGATTCGATAGTTGGAAGTTCTTCGAATTGGCTTGAGATAGCCGGAGCTGCGCCAATATTGTCACCGCTTGAAAGAGTGATAGTTGAGGCAACAGCAGTTGCTGTGAAAGTCTTGCTCCACTTTGCAGCAGGTGAGAAGCCATAAGCATTTACAGCCTGCACATTTACAGTTGCAGAGGTCTGTCCTTCAAGAATCGGTAGTCGAACCGAACCGGATGTGGTTGCAGGTACGACAACTGGACATGATCCTTGTCCACCGGTAACTACATAGTGAGTTACCGCAGGTGATGCGCTAACAGGATTGAATCGGACACGGATACCGGCATCAGTTACATATGCCTTGGTGATGGTTGGTGCTGCAGGAACAGCATAGGTATTTGCTGAGGCCTGCGGGGAAGTGAGCACTACGAGAGCGGATATCACTAGCGCGAGGGAGCTTGTGATGGCAGAGAGACGTACGCGGAGGGAGTTGCCCTGGGCGGACGTGGATGGCTTGTGTGTGATCACGGGCGGATACTCGCACCGCCTAGGTAAATAACTAGGTAAATAAGAGGCGAGCGGCTCGTGTCGGTTGGGCCAACATTCGTAGATCAGCATTTGCAGCCTGTCAGGCCCCTTCGCTAGGGTTCGAACAAATGTTCGAAAATCCTAACCCACCCCAGATATACCTAATAGGCGGCGAGCCGGCTGAATTCACCTTCCGCGGCCAGCGCTTCCGTATCCATTCCGTTTTATCTTCTTGGCGCGAATCAGGTGGCTGGTGGAATCGAGCGAGCGATGGCTTCTATCGCCCCGATGATGGTGCGCGCATTCTCTGGCGAGTAGAGGCAGCCCCGATTGGAACGATGGCGACCTTCGAGATTGAACGCGAAGAGGTTATCGATCCTCGTAATCCAATCTGGCGGATAAGGCCGACCTCAAGATCTGCCAGCGCTTAAAGACATGAGCTTAGGGACATGAGCTTAAAGACATGAGCTTCACACATCTACATGTAGCAAGTGGCTACTCATTTAAATATGGAACAAATCTTCCCGACCAACTAGTTGCTAGAGCTGGCGAGTTAGGGATGAACGCACTTGCCCTAACTGATCGAGATACTCTCGCTGGCGCTATCCGTTTTGCCACAAGTTGCGAATTAAATTCAATCGCTCCGATTATCGGAATAGATATCGAGTATGAGAATCAATCTAGGTTGACACTTCTAGCTACTCCAAATAATTGGAGCTCGTTAGTTCGCCTAGTAACAGCGCTAAAACGACTTAGTTCACCTCCAGGCGCTGATTTCTTTATTGCTAATGAAAGTCACACAAAAAATCTTCTTCTATTGCATGGACCAAGCTCTGAGGTAAGCCTGGCGATTCTCTCGCGTCGTTACGATAAAGCGCTCGCAATCTTAAATAAGACTAGAGATATATTTAAAGATCAAGCTCTTGAGTGCGTCACTCATCTAGAGAGCGAGGGAATCCGATCTACCGCACATGCTGCTAGAACCCTTGGATTTGCTAGAGATAATGATCTAAAAGTTGTATTAAGTAATGCCGTTCGAATGAGAGAACGTTTGGATGCCCCAATCGCCGATATCTTGGATGCGACTCGAAATCTCTTGCCACTTCATCGCAGCGTTGTAGAGCGCAAGAACGCTGAGGCATTCTTGAAAAGTAGCGAGGAGATGGCTTATTTAGCGGAGATTATCGCTAGGGCAGCCGGGGAGCGGAACGGAAGGCTTCTGCTTCGAACAACTAGAGAGTGGGCAGAATCGGCCCAACTATCGCCACGAATTGATATTGGAATCGGTTCGATTCACCTTCCCGAACCAAGCGTTGTTGGCGCATCTAGCCATGAAGAACTGGTGAACCAATTAAGAGAGCGTTCTTACTCAGGCATAAATTGGCGTTATGGAAGTGAAGTATCTAGCGATGTAATAGATCGATTGGAGAAAGAGCTACAGATAATCAAAACCCTTGGCTACGAGTCATATTTCCTAACTGTCGCAGACGTGACCGATCGCGCTCGTAACTCTGGAATCCGAGTCGCAGCCCGAGGGAGCGGCGCTGGTTCACTTGTCTGCCACTTGCTTGGGATATCTGGGGTTGAGCCGCTATCACTTGGACTTCTCATGGAGCGATTTTGCTCGCCACTTAGAGCTGCGCTTCCTGATATCGATATCGATGTCGAATCAGCTCGCCGCCTTGAAATCTATGATCAAGTATTTGATTTCTATAAAGAGCGAGCCGCAACTGTTGCGATGTTTGATACATATCGCGCTCGCCATGCGATTCGTGATGTTGGCGCCGCGCTCTCACTTCCACCAATGGAGATTGATTTAGTAGCAAAGTCGCTACCGCACATAAGAGCGCGAAATATAGGTAAATCTCTAGAGAATCTGCCGGAACTTAAAACTCTAAATCTCACTTCGCCACTTTGGCGGATGGCGATTGGTTTGGCTGAACGACTAGATGGATTACCAAGAAACCTTGCAATGCATCCTTGCGCTGTTGTCTTATCTGATATCGGTTTATATGACCGCGCTCCAATTGAAGAGAATGCAAGCGGCTACCCAATGATTCAATGGGATAAGGATGATGTAGAGGCAATCGGCTTATTGAAGCTGGACATCCTTGGGGTACGGATGCAATCCACGCTTGCCTATGCTGTTACTGAGATAGAGCGGAGCGCTAATAAGAAGATAGATATCGATTCGATACCTCTTGATGATGGCGCAACCTTCGAATTAATCCAATCAACTAAGACTCTAGGCCTATTCCAAATCGAGAGCCCTGGGCAACGTGAACTAGTAGGAAAGTTCGCACCCGAGAGCTTTAACGATCTGATAATCGATATCTCACTCTTCCGCCCCGGCCCGGTAAAGAGCGACATGATTACTCCATTCTTAAATAGCCGGCAGGGCTGGAAGCCAAGATCAATCATCCATCCTGATCTCGCCCCGATATTGAGTGATACCGAAGGGGTTGTCGTATTCCACGAACAGGTCATCGAAATCATCTCGACTATGACTGGAGTCTCGCTAGCTGAAGCTGATGAGAAGCGACGCGCTTTAGGTGATCGCGATAGCCAACAAGTTATCTGTGATTGGTTCTTTCCGGCTGCGCTTGCTCGCGGTTACTCATTAGCGGTGGTAACAGAAATTTGGGATGTGCTGCGCGCCTTTGCCTCCTTTGGTTTCTGTAAAGCTCATGCCGCAGCCTTTGCACTACCCACCTATCAATCTGCTTGGTTAAAAACCCACTACCCAGCTGCTTTTCTAGCTGGCGTCTTAACTCATGATCCAGGGATGTATCCAAAGCGATTAATCCTCGATGAGGTCCGCCAATGCGGGATAAAGATCGCCCCAATTGATATCAACCGCTCAGATAGGAGCTATCGAGTAGAGGCTGGCGCGATTCGAATTGCTCTATCTGATGTGAGCGGCATTAGCGATAACGAGGTTGATTCGATAATGAAAGCCCGGCCATTTCTAGATCTCGCTGACTTCGTACATAGAGCTGAAGTAAGTAAGCCGATTACCGAATCTCTACTTATGGTCGGAGCTTTTGACTCTTTATATGAAACTAACCTGAATCGTCGCGATCTATTACTCCACTTAAATGATTTATATAAGTGGTCGCGCTCAACAAGTAAAACCAGTAGCTCCCAACTAACTATGGCCTTTACGCCATCGCTAGTTAAAAGTGGTCTACCTGATCTGAGAAGTGATGAATTGGTAAAGCATGAGATTGAGCATCTAAATATGGATATCTCACATCACATGATTGAGTTCTACTCTAATTTCTTAAATGAGATTGGTGCGGTTCGCTCAAGCGATTTATTAAAGCAACGCTCTAAATCTCAAGTCCTTGTCGCTGGAGTAAAAGTAGCGCTACAAACTCCGCCCGTAAGATCAGGCAAGCGAGTTATGTTTTTAACCCTCGATGATGGCTTTGGTTGTAGCGATGCCACTTTCTTTGAAGATACCCAAAAATCCTATGCAAGTACGCTTCTTAACTCTCAGCTCTTATTAGTTCGAGGAGAGATAAGAAGAACCGGACCTAGGGGAGTCTCGCTCCGCGCCACCGGGGCATGGGGACTACTAGATGCCTATGAAAAGTGGCGTAATCTCGCATCTTGTGAGTGAAGCAATGAGAGAGCGCTCCACAATCCTCCATGTAGATATGGATGCATTCTTTGCCTCGGTATCTGAACTTGACTACCCGCAATACCGTGGAAAACCGCTAGTCGTAGGAGCTGGAGCGAGGGGAGTAGTTCTCTCTGCAAATTACCTGGCGCGAAAGTTCGGCATTCGCGCTGCCATGCCGGTATCGCGAGCGCAACGCATGGCCCCAACGGCGGTATTCATCCCGCCTGATCATGAACGTTATTCCGAAGTCTCACGAAGAGTTATGGAGATTTTCTTTGATTTCACTCCTCATGTCGAACCACTATCACTTGATGAAGCCTTCCTTGATGTAAGTGGTTCGAAGCGATTATTTGGTGAGGGAAGAGATATTGCAGCCCAGATTAGAAAACGCGTTAAAGAGCAAGAACGGATTACATGTTCGGTCGGAATTGCGAGTTCAAAATTCATCGCAAAATTAGCCTCTGGAAGATGTAAACCTGATGGCATGCTGGAGATTCAAGATGAGCGGGTTCTTACATTCTTACATCCACTTCCGGTAGGGGAGTTGTGGGGTGTTGGACCAAAGACAAATGAAGAGCTACAAAGATTGGGATTGCGCACTGTTGGAGAGATTGCCAACACTCCATTAGCGACCCTAAAGCGCGCCCTTGGTGATGGAGCCGGGGAGTCTCTCTACGAATTGGCTTGGGGTAGAGATTTTCGAGAGGTAATAACGGACTCTCCCGAGAAGAGCATTAGCGCTGCTGAGACTTTTGCATATGACTTAGAGGATCGCGAAGAGATTTTCCGTGAATTGCTCCGACTTTCGGAGCGAGCGACCCATCGAATGCGAAAGCGCGAATTGAGAGCCAGAACAATCGGATTAAAGGTCCGTTTCTCCGACTTTACAAATACCACCAAGTCAAAAACTCTCCCCCTTCCCATAAATGGGATGCATGAGGTATTTGAAGTTGCGCGCGATCTCTTTACCTCTTTGAGATTAGATGGCTCGAGAATTCGACTTCTTGGAGTATCGCTAGAAAATTTAGTTGACGAGGAGGGCGCAGTCGAACAATTACTTTTGGGCGAGCGCGAGAGCGGTTGGCGTGAGGCGCAAGTCGCGATTGATCGAGCAATCACCAGATTCGGTAGCGGTTCAGTTCAGCCAGCTCGCCTTGTAGAAGAGCCCTCTCAGGAAGGTGCTAGCGACGACCCAGCCACTTCTGAGCGCTGAGTGAGTAATTCGACTTTCCCTCCACAATTCCTTCTACTATTGTCAGCGCTATGCCACTTTCTGAGCATGAGAAGCGCCTATTGGCCGAGATGGAAGAAGCTCTCGCTGCCGATGACCCTCGCCTTATCTCTGCCTTTAGCGGCAAGACCCCAAGCCGAACTCGAGTAGTTGTTGGATTCCTTCTAGTCGTAGTTGGAATCATTGGACTGCTCACGGGAATGGTCTCCCAAACCCCTCCGATTGGCATAGCTGGATTTGCAATCTCTTTGAGTGGAGCGGTTCTTGCCATTTCTAACCTTGGAGGCCTGATGAATAGCCTCAAAGATCGAGTCCCACGTGAAAAGAAGGGGCCCAAGTGGAGCGCCCGCTTTGAAGAGCGTTGGGATCGAAGGAACCTTGGCGAGTAGCTAACCCGCCCCAATCCGTCTTACGGCCCGCCCTGGAGGCGGGTTTTTTTATACCCAAAATCAAGTGGAGGAGCGCTTCGTTGCCTCCGCATAGAAATGGAGAAGGGTGGTTGAAAATGGAGTAAAAGGGAGTAAAGTGGGGAATTAAGCAGAACGGGGGTTCTGCGGCAAGACCGGGGGAGGTATCAAGTGTTTTTAGGCACCCATGAACCTCGTCTCGATGAAAAAGGTCGATTGATTCTCCCCGCAAAATTCCGCGATGAATTAGCAAATGGATTGGTAATTACAAAAGGTCAAGAGCGTTGTTTGTATGTATTTCCAAGTAGCGAATTTGCTCGAATCACAGAACAGCTAAAACAAGCGCCATTAACTGCAAAATCAGCTCGCGACTACATGCGCGTGATGTTTGCCGGTGCGCACGATGAAATTCCAGATAAGCAAGGTCGCGTCATGATTCCAAATGGACTTCGTGAATATGCAGCCCTGGAGCGAGATTGCGTAGTAATTGGCGCAAATACCCGAGTTGAAATTTGGGATAGCAAATCATG
The DNA here is from genome assembly GCA_010023045.1 of Actinomycetota bacterium. Classification (GTDB taxonomy): domain Bacteria; phylum Actinomycetota; class Actinomycetes; order Nanopelagicales; family Nanopelagicaceae; genus MAG-120802. Next base: position 65,033 of record RGJX01000001.1, read on the forward strand.
GAAGAGCTATCTAAAGGATCGTGAAAAAGGTTTTGCAGAAGTCTCCGAGGAGGTGTTCCCGGGATTGTTCTAAATCTTTAGGCCTCTTCTCTGGCCACCGCCGACCTTCAGCGAGCGACGCCCCTTCCCCGGCGCCGCTTGAACCCCAGATCCGTCGGCCGGCGGTGACCAGAGCAGAGGAAGAGAGGTAAGGAATTAAGGGAGAAGATGAAAGAGGGGAAGATGGCACACCAATCTGTGATGTTAGAACGTTGCATCACTCTTCTCACTCCATCAATTGACCGAAGTGCAAATCCGATAGTCATCGATGCAACGCTAGGACTCGGCGGCCACTCCGAAGCTCTATTAGAGCGATTCCCAAATCTTCGAATCGTTGGATTAGATCGAGATAGCGAGGCGCTTAGCCTTGCAACTACCCGGTTGGCCAAATTTGGTTCACGATTCACGGTGGTTCATGCTGTTTATGACCAGATGCCAGAAGTCCTAAGTGAACTAGGGATTGATGGCGTTGATGGAATCCTCTTTGATTTAGGAGTCTCATCGCTACAACTTGATGAGACGGCTCGAGGCTTTTCCTATTCAAATACTGCGCCACTTGATATGCGGATGGATCAGAGCTCTAAGCTCACCGCAAAGGATGTTTTAGAGAACTATTCGAAGGAAGACTTAGTAAGAGTCCTTCGTACTTATGGCGAAGAGAGATTTGCGCCTCGAATCGTAGATAACATAATTAAAGCCCGTAATGCCGGAAGCTTGAAGACGACTACCGACCTTGCTGAGATAGTAAAAGCAAGCATTCCGGCGCCCGCGAGAAGAGTCGGCGGAAACCCCGCGAAACGTACCTTCCAAGCGCTTCGGATTGAGGTCAATCAAGAACTCTCAACGCTAGAACGGGCAATTCCAAAGGCGCTAGAACTCATAAGAGTTGGTGGGCGTGTAGTAGTGATGTCATTTCAGTCTCTTGAGGACAAGATTGTAAAAGAAATTTTTGCTAAGGCGTCTGAGTCAAAGAATCCAAAAGGTCTCCCAGTAGAAATCGATCATTTGAGGGCGAAGTACCAACTTGTTTTCCGCGGAAGTGAGAGCGCTAGCCCCGAAGAGATAGAGATGAATTCCCGTGCGCAATCCGTCCGGTTACGTGCGATTGAGCGGGTGGCGATCTAATGGCGCTATCCGCTCTCGCACCGGCCGTAGCGAAGTCGCGTAAGGCTGTTGTAGATCGCTCAACTCGTGCTGTCCTTCGTTTAGTTCCTGATCTAAAGCCGACTCCCGGAGAGCAAGCGAGCGATCGCCTCTTCTACGGATTAATCGGATTGATTCTCTCCTTGGGATTACTTGGATTATTAGGAATCAATATTCTGCTTGGAAACGATGCAGTTCGAATTAGGGAATTGAAGTTGGAGGCGATTGCAATTAACGAAGAGCGCGAAGCCGCCCTCCGTGAGGTTGCTCGAATCTCTACCCCTGAAAATCTTGCGGCGCGGGCCACAACCTTAGGAATGGTGCCAAGCACCACTCCGCGATTCTTGGATCTAACCGAGACAGTAGAAGTTAAGGCGAAGCCCTAGATGCCACACGACATGATCTCGCTCCGCCGAATCCGGTATTTAGTAGCGATTTCGTTAGTTCTTATCGTTGCCTTCGCAGTTCGCTTAGTTGATGTTCAAGCAGTTAGGGCGGCTGGCTATGCCAACCGAGCAGATTCCGAACTTGCTAAAAAGTCGATTATCTTGGCACCGAGAGGCGCAATCACCGATATAAATGGCGTTGAGTTTGCTCGCTCCGTGATTTCTTATCGAATACTTGTAGATCAAGCAATCGTCGACTATCCCAAAAAACTAGCGAGCCTGGCCGCACCGATTCTGGATATGAAGGAATCAGAGCTACTTCCGCTTTTGATTGGTGATCGAAGGTATGTAGTTATCAATAAGAGCGTCAAGCCCGCGGTATGGCGAAACTTGGAAGAATCTATTGATAGCTACAACGCCGCCATTATGGAGACCGAGAATGGTTTCAGTAAAAGACTCTCTGGTTTTTTTGCCGAGCGAATCTATGCGCGTGAATATCCAGAAGGTGAGCTCGGCGCCGCAGTCGTTGGATTTGTAAATCAAGAGGGAAGTGGCGCTGCTGGACTTGAGTACAGCATGAATTCAACTTTGGCGGGCGTAAATGGTGAATACACCTATTCCAATGCCGGCGGAACCATAATCCCGGGAACTCAGAAGATTACTGCGGAGGAGCGGAAGGGCAACACAATCCACTTAACTATTGATCGCGATATTCAATGGGTAGCGCAAGAAGCAATCATGAAAGCAGTCAAGAAAGCACGCGCGCTTTCTGGGACCGTGATTGTGATGGATCCCGCGACTGGAGAGATCATTGCTCACGCAACTTATCCATCATTTACCCCTGGCAAGACTCAAGGTGTAGATCCATATCGCTGGAAGAATCCTTCCGTTCAAGAAGTGTATGAACCCGGTTCAACCGGAAAGGTTGTGACTTTTGCTGCGGCGATGGAAGAAGGCAAAGTCGAGCCAGAAACAGTTCTCACTGTTCCATATAAATTGAAGCGTTCAATAAAGGTATTTAAAGATCACGACCCACACCCGGTTTTACGGTTGACTTTAGCTGGCGCGCTTGCCCAATCAAGCAATACTGCATCAATAAAGGAGTTCGAGTGACGCCGACACTGATTGCAGGAATCAGCGATGCAGCTGGACGGTACACCCCTGCTGAAAGGCAATCTTCAAATCGTGTAATTAGTAGTGAAACAGCTTCCAAGTTGCGATTGATGATGGAGAGCGTCGTATCTGCGGCTGGAACTGCGCCAGGTGCCGCCATTTCCGGCTATAGAGTCGCAGGAAAAACTGGAACCGCGCGAAGAATTGATGATAGCTGTGGTTGCTACCGCGGTTATACAGCTTCCTTTATTGGATTTGCACCAGCGGATAAACCTAAGTTTGTAGCGAGCGTAACGATTCAAGATCCAAAAGGTATTTATTACGGTGGTTATCTAGGTGGTCCAGTATTTAAAGAAGTTATGAGCTTTGTACTAAAGGATCAGCATGTGCCACCGACGCAAAAGTCGGACGGCCTATATCCGCTTGACGAAAAGGCGCTAAAGAAGAAAATTGCTGCAGAGCAAGCTGCGCAAGAGAATCAAACAAAGCGAAATCACTGATGAATCGCCCCAAGAGCGCTAGAGAGCGAAGCCTCTCTCAGTTGGCGGACTTCTTGGGAGTTGAGCCCACTTCGCAAGTGGATGTGAAGTTCACTGGCGTATCTAGTGATTCTCGGAATATAGAGAAGGGCGACTTATTCATTGCACTTCCTGGTGCGCGAAGCCATGGAAGTGCCTTCCTTGCAACCGCATTGGAACGGGGCGCGAGGGCGATACTTACTGATCAGCACGGCGATGAGGTTGCCTCCCGCATCGCTTCTGCCATCCCCCGATTAGTAGTGTCGAAGCCCCGCTCCATTTGCGGCCTAGTTGCAAGTTGGTTCTACGGTGAGCCGAGCAAATCGCTCTTTGTTGCCGGCGTGACTGGCACAAATGGAAAGACAACTACTACTTATCTCCTCCAGCAAATCTGGAGCGCAGCTGGTTACAAATCTGGATTAATTGGAACGATTGGTATTCAAATGGGGGAGCGGAAAATTCCTGCTACTCATACAACGCCAGAGAGCGATGAAATTCAGCGGCTCTTAGCGCTGATGAAAGAGGATGGCGCTCGTGGCGTTGCAATGGAAGTTAGTAGCCATGCGCTTAGCCAGGAACGCGTGAAGTCAATTAATTTCCAAGCGGTGGGATTCACCAATCTAACTCAAGATCACCTTGATTACCACGGCTCGATGGAGAGCTACTTTCAAGCGAAACGCTCTCTTTTCACTCATGACTACGCCGAACTCGCTGTGATCTCTATCGATGGTGAATACGGAAAACAACTCTGGAATGAGGTCTCAATTCCAAAGCAATCTATCTCAGTAAAAGGAAAGGCAGACTGGTACTTAGAGCGGCGAGAGAGGACCGCAGATGGATTTGAGCTCTTGGTGAGGGGTCCTGAAGGAATCTCGATTGAGAATAAATTTAACTTGATCGGAGAGCACAACCTTGAGAATCTTCTTGTGGCAATAGCTCTTGCCTATAAGAGTGGAATTGACCCACTTGTGATTGCAACTTCACTGCCGATGTTAACGGGCGCGCCTGGAAGATTGGAGAGTGTTGTCACCCCAACTACAACAACTCGCGGGATTAAAGTCTTAGTTGATTATGCCCATACTCCGGATGCGGTTGAGCGGGTGCTTACCGCTGTGAGAGCTCAAGGTGTTCAAAGGATTATTGCAGTGCTTGGTTGTGGCGGCGAGCGCGACAAAGCCAAGCGACCCATGATGGGAAGCGCCTTGAATAATGGTGCGGATTTACCGATTTTTACCAGCGACAACCCCAGAGGTGAGAATCCTCGAGAGATCATCGATGAGATGTTAAGTGGCGTAGTTTTGAAGGAAGGCGCAGAAGTAATAATTGATCGAAGAAGTGCGATTAAGCGAGCGATTCAACTCTCCCAAAAAGGAGATGCAGTCATCGTTCTTGGCAAAGGTCACGAGACTGGACAAGAAATTAATGGTGTCAAAAGCCCCTTTAACGATGTTGAAGAGTTAGAGGCCGCTCTTTCGGAGCGCACATGATGAAAATGAAAGCTGCTGAGATTGCAGAAATAATCGGTGGTAGCTACATAGGAGAAGAGCTGGAAATCCAAGGCGAATTCCACTTTGACTCCCGCCAAGTAAAACCGGGCTCTGTTTTCATCGCCCTCAAAGGTCAATCTCAAGATGGACATGACTTTGTCCCATCGGCTTTGGCGAACGGCGCAGCTCTTTCGATAGTTAGTCGCAGCGTTCCGGGGAATCACATTATCGTTCCTGAAGTTTTAGATGGAATAGCAAAATTGGCTACTGAGTTACGGAACCGGCTTTCAAACCTAAAAGTAGTTGCTATTACGGGCTCACAAGGCAAGACCACAACAAAAGATATTCTAAATTCAATTCTTACTGCGCAAGGTAACTGTGTAGCTCCCATAAGTTCTTATAACAATGATATTGGAGTTCCAATCACACTTTTAAAATGTAACGAGAGCACCAAATTTTGCATTCTCGAGATGGGCGCACGTCATTTGGGCGATATAGCTCGATTAACTGAATTAGCCGCCCCTGATGTTGGTGTAGTTCTTAAAGTTGGTAACGCACATCTAGGTGAGTTTGGGTCCAGAGAGAAGATTGCAGAAACGAAAGGGGAGTTGATTCGAGGTCTCAAGCCCGGCGCCACCGCCGTACTCGGTACTTACGACGAGTTCACTCCGAAAATGAACTCAAATTCAGCGGTAAAGACGATCACTTTTGGCGAGACTGCTAATTGCGCTGTTCGTGCTGGCGATCTAGAACTGCATGGCGGCTTTCCAGCCTTTGATTTAGTGACTCCGGAGGGGCGAGAGCATGTAGAACTTCAATTATTGGGCGTCCACCAAGTTCCAAATGCACTTGCCGCAGCCGCTGCAGCTCATGCCTTGGGGATTTCTACCGCCGATATTGCCGCCGCACTCTCCACTCACCAAAATATGAGTCGCTGGCGTATGGAGTTAACTGATCTAGATGGATTAACCCTCATAAACGATTCATACAATGCAAACCCAGAAAGCATGTCGGCGGCTCTTCGCACTCTTGCCCTTCTAACCCAAGAGCGAGGCGGTAATTCTTGGGCCTTTATTGCAAAGATGCACGAACTTGGTGGCGAATCGGAGGCGTTACATCGCAAGATTGGTCAGCTCGCTGGTGAACTCGGAATTGATCATCTTGTGGTAATTGGGGAGCGGAGCTACATCTCCGATGACATTTCCACAGATACAGCGATTCACTTTTATCCTGATCAGAACTCAGCCGCCGAGCTGCTTAACCGTTTGGATTCTGGAGATGTAGTTTTAGTCAAGGCCTCAAGAGCGGAGCATCTAGAAGTAATCGCAGAAATAATTTCGAAAAGCTGGAGCGAGAGAAATGGAGCGGGAACTTGAGAGGTATTTTGATTGCGGGCGCGCTAGCGTTCTTATTGAGTTTCTTCTTGACCCCGTTATTCATTAAGTTTCTAGCTCGACGTGGCTATGGCCAACAAATTCGCGATGATGGCCCCAAGACCCATCATGTAAAGCGAGGGACGCCAACTATGGGTGGCGCAATTCTGATTTTTGCTGCGTTGTCCGCTTATTCCATCTCTCACTTAGCAACTGGAGTGCCGGTTACAACTTCCGCACTTCTAGTGATTGGATTGATTGTAGGACTCGCTGCCGTTGGATTTTTGGATGACTGGCTAAAGGTCGTTAAACAACGCTCACTTGGGCTGCGGGCGCGTGAAAAACTCTTCGGGCAAGCCCTCGTTGCGGGATTATTCGGTTATTTTGCTACCAAATTCCCAGATGAAGTCGGAAATACGCCTTTGTCTCTCTATCTTTCAACGGTACGAGATACCACGATCAAACTAGGACTCGTCCTGGTGATTCTCTGGGCAATCCTTTTAGTGCTCGGAACAAGCAATGGCGTGAATCTAACGGATGGCTTAGATGGTTTAGCGACCGGCGCAGCAATAATGTCTTTCCTGGCTTTCGTACTTATTGGAGTTTGGAAGTTTGGTCAGCGTTGCGAAATCGCTGTCAATAATTGCTACAACGCGCGCGATCCACTTGATATGGCGGTCCTAGCTGCCGCTCTAGCTGGAGCTTGTGCAGGATTCTTATGGTGGAACGCTTCACCCGCACGAATCTTCATGGGAGATACCGGATCACTTGCACTTGGTGGCGCACTTGCCGGGTTGGCAATGACGCTTCGCACCGAACTCTTGTTAATTCCCATCGGCGGGCTTTTCGTGATCATCACTCTTTCGGTAATCATTCAAACTACCTACTTCAAAATCTCGGGAGGGAAACGAGTCTTCAAGATGGCGCCACTTCAGCACCACTTTGAGTTACTCGGGTGGGGAGAAGTGACGATAGTTATTCGCTTCTGGATTATTGCGGGACTTTGCGTTGCTGCCGGCCTTGGACTCTTCTATGCCCAGTGGGTAGTTGCTTAACGTGAGCTTCATCGATTCAATCCGCGGGAAAAAGATATTGGTATTTGGAGCGGGCGTAACCGGCGCTTCTGTAAAGCGATTCTTGGACGCTCGTGGCGCTTCTACATTTCTCATAGATGAGAGTGAGAATGTAGAGGGAACAACCAATTTTGAAAGAGTTAGATTAGAAGAGATTCATCTAGGAGTCGTCTCGCCCGGTTGGAAACTAGATCATCCATTTATCTCACGGAGTAAAGCTGTTGGAGTTGAGCTAATTTCAGAGATTGACCTCGCGTGGCGCGTAAAGAGCGAGTTGAACCCAACCCAAGTTTGGCTCGGGCTAACTGGAACGAATGGTAAGACCACCACAGTCCAAATGGCCGAAGCGATGCTATTGGAGAGCAGTATTAGGGCACGAGCCTGCGGAAATGTTGGCGAACCGGTAATTGATATGGCCGCCGAGAAAGAATTGGATGTTTTAGTACTCGAGCTATCCTCATTTCAACTTAGTTGGAGTAAAGAAGTGCGCTTTAAAGCAAGTGGAATCTTAAATATCGCTGATGACCACATCGACTGGCATGGCAGCTTTGATAATTATGCAAATGCGAAGCTATCTATAGCTAACCTAAGTGAAATTCTGATTGCAAACCTCGATGATGAAATTCTCTCATCAAAAATTGGCAATTCCCAAGCTCGACTGGTGACATATACCCTGGAGACACCTAAGCCGCATCAAATCGGGCTAGTTGAAAATCTAATCGTTGATCGAGCGTTTGTTTCGGGAGATGCAGAAGTACTTTTCGAGCTAACCGAGATAAAACCTGCAGTTCCACATAATGTCTCAAATGCGATGGCTGCTGCCGCTTTAGCAAGATCGGTCGGTGCAGATTCTGCCTCGATTGCAAGAGCGATCGCCAAATTCAAGTTAGATCATCATCGCTTGGAAGTCGTCCTAGAAAAGGATGGAATTACCTGGATTGATGATTCAAAAGCAACAAATCCGCACGCTGCATTGGCTGCTTTAAAGTCCCAAATAAAGTCGGTGTGGATTGCAGGAGGCCTTGCGAAAGGAGCCTCTATGGATCAATTGATAAAGGCTGCAGCCAATCGAATAAAGTTTGCAATTTTGATTGGAACTGACGCGCAATTAATTGCAGATGCGCTCCGAAGCCACGCCCCTCTGGTTGAATACCAAGTCATTGATAAAGGCTTGAAAGGTAGCGAGTTGATGCAAGCGGTTGTAAAAGTCGCCCTCACGAAAGTTCAGTCTGGGGAGACTGTTCTCTTAGCCCCAGCTTGTGCATCTATGGATCAATTTAAAAACTATGGTGAACGGGGCGATCTCTTTGCCTCAGCAGTTAAGGAGCTCGCAGGTGGCAACTAAGACTCATCTATTCTCAAAACCCTCATCAGCTTATTTTCTTATTCTTGGCTCAGTATCCATTCTCTCTGCGCTTGGAATTGTGATGGTTCTGAGCGCTTCCTCAGTAAAAGCGCTAAATGAATCTGGCAATTCTTTCGCCATAGTCTTTCGCCAAGCGCTTTTCTTAGCTCTTTCGATTTTAGTTACCTGGCTTGCTATGAACTTGAAAGAGAGCCTCTGGAAACCACAAGCTCGGCTGGCCTTGATTTTTGCCGCTGTATTTCTTACTTTGCCGCAAATACCGGGCCTTGGAAAGACGGTTGGTGGTAACACTAATTGGATTGAAATTGGAAGTCTTTCGATACAGCCGAGTGAGTTTGCCAAATTTGGCTTGATTCTCTGGTGTGCGCTCCGTCTAAGAATTCATGATCAAAAAATGCTTGAAAGTGGAGTTAGTAATCCTTTACCGCTAGTTGCGCCGGGAATCGCATTAATTCTTGGTCTGGTAATGCTTGGAGATGATTTAGGTACAGCAGCCGTTATTGCAGGAATTGTCGCCGGCATGCTCTTCATTGCCGGAATGAAGGCGCGCTTCTTTGCAACCCTCTTCGCTCTCGGAATAGTTGCCTTCGCTGCATTTGTCGTAACTAGTCCAAATAGATTGAGTCGGTTCTCAGCTTTTTGGGATCCATTCTCGGAGGAAAACTACAAGAGCGCCGGTTGGCAGCAAGCCCATAGCATCATGGGTCTTGCCTCAGGCGGACCACTCGGAACTGGGTTGGGCTCGAGTAAACAGAAGTGGGGAAATCTTCCCGAAGCTCATACCGACTTTATTTTTGCAGTGATTGGTGAGGAGCTGGGACTTCTTGGAACGCTAACAGTCTTAGTCCTATACGCAATTTTAATTTTAGGGATCTTTCGCGTAGCCCTCCGCGCTCGAAACAACTTTGATCGTTATGTAACTTCAGGAATTGGTTGCTGGATTGCAGTTCAGGTAATTATGAATATTGGAACGGTAATTAGCGTGATGCCAGTCGTTGGAGTAACGCTTCCCTTCATTTCCTACGGAGGCTCATCGCTGTTGGCAACATTTGTTGCTATTGGATATGTACTCGGCGTTTTACGTCGCGACCCGGAGATTGCCGAAGACCTGCGGGCTCGGCGAGCAGCTAAGAGCGCGAGAGGATAGCCCCATGGCTAAACGGATCGTCCTCGCCGGGGGAGGAACTGCGGGGCATATCGAGCCGGCGCTAGCAGTCGCCGATGCGATTGGTCGAATCGATCCAGATATAAAGTGCGAATTTATTGGCACTGCGAACGGTTTAGAGAGTCTCTTGGTTCCGCAGCGCGGTTACCGACTAAGAGCGATTCCTAAAGCTGTAATGCCGAGAACGCTTGCAATTAGCGTCCTCAAATTTCCAGTTGCAATCTTTAGAGGTATCGCCAGATCGCGGAAAATTTTAAAGGGAGCTGATGCGCTCATTGGTTTTGGTGGATATGTGAGCGCTTCGGCCTATCTTGGCGCCAAACTTGCTGGAGTTCCCATTGCAATCCATGAAGCTAATGCAAAGCCAGGATGGGCAAACCGATTAGGTAGACACCTAGCCCGATTAGTAGCGGTTAATTTTGAAGAGGTAAGAAGTAGTTGGGCCGGATCGGTACTGACTGGAATGCCAATTCGAAGTGCGCTCTCGGAGTTGGCTAAGTTATCGAACCAAGAGCGAGCGAAGTTTCGCGAGTTACATGCCAAGAGCCTTGGTTTAGATTCCAATAGACCAATTGTTGCGATCTTTGGCGGATCTCAGGGATCGCTACAAATGAATCAGGCGGTATCTTCTTATCTCGCAAGTCGTCTGGAAAAAGGCGATTCAAAGCTGCAAATTATTCACGCAGTGGGCCTAAATAATCCGCTACCTGAAGCAAGAAGTGATTATCTTCCAATGGCTTACTTTCATGACATGGCGGCCATCTATGGAGTAGCAGATCTCTTGATTACTCGTAGTGGCGCTGTAACCTGCTCTGAACTAATGACCGTTGGAAGATTTGCAATTCTCGTTCCGCTATCACATGGAAATGGCGAACAGGTTGATAATGCCATGGCGCTAGTGGAGCAAGGACGAGCTCTTATGGTCAATAATGAAGAATTTACTGGAAGCTGGCTTCAAGAGAACTTAGCGAAGGTTGCGGCAACTGCCGCGCACGCCTTAGAACCCGCAACTCTCCATCTTCAAGCAGCCGATCGAATTGCATCCCTGGTTCTAGAGAATCTCTTGGGTTATCGAACGGGGCAAAAAGAGTGAATTGGAATGGTTTACGGGTTCATTTCATTGGGATTGGTGGCTCCGGGATGAGCGGTATTGCAAAGGTCATGGCGGCAAGAGGAGCGATTGTTTCCGGTAGCGATCTACAAGAGTCTGGGACGCTAGAAGCGCTTAGAACTATAGGTATCTCAGTCTCCGTAGGACATTCGGCTACGCATATCGAGGGCGCTGATTTGATCGTGCGCTCTAGCGCAATTACCTCGGAGAACGTAGAGCTTTCCGCGGCCCTTAAATCCGGAAAACCACTATTGGGTCGAGCAGAAGCGCTAAGTAAGTTGTTGGTAGATAAGAAATCCGTTGCGGTAGCTGGTACTCACGGAAAGACGACAACAACTTCGATGCTAACTGTGGGCTTACAGAGTTGCGGATTAGATCCATCATTTGCCATCGGGGCCTCAATTCGAAACTCAGGAACCAACGCGCATCACGGTTCTGGAGAGATTTTTGTTGTTCATGTCGATAACTTCAAAGATCTAGAAAGCATCGATGATCTCTTCCTGCAATTTGTAGGAACTGTCGCTTCGAAGTTGGTGGTTTGCGTTGATGATGAGGGAGTAAGGCGTCTACTTTCGCGAGTCAAAGGTGTTAAGGATTCACTTGAAATACTTACTTATGGAAGCGAAGGGGATCCTGATCTTCTAGTTGATCGCATCTTCTTAGGCGCCCGACAGAGTAAAGCCCGACTTGTCTTTAGAGGAAGAGTCTGGGGAGAACTCGAGTTAGCTATCCCGGGAAGACACAATCTCCTCAATGCCGCAGCCGCTGTTGCAATGGGAGGCGAGTTAGGCGCCCCTATCGCACCTCTTCTTGCCGGGTTAGCGAAATTCACAGGAGCTCGGAGGCGCTTTGAAATTCGCGGTTCGGTAAATGGCGTGACTGTGGTCGATGATTACGGCCACCACCCAACTGAAATTAAGGCGACCCTGGAAACAGCGCGAAATTTCGTGGGGAGTGGTCGGGTCTTTGTAATCTTCCAGCCGCATAGATTTTCAAGAACAAAGGCTTTTGCCGCTGATTTTGCAAAGGAGCTTGCCCGGGCCGATCACACCTATTTATTAGAGGTCTATCCCGCAGGCGAAACCCCGCTACCTGGAGTTAGTGCGCTCTCAATCTCCTCAAAGATGGCGAAAGATTCGGTTACCTACGAACCATCAATGCCTGAAGTAATTACAAAAGTCCTTAAAGTAGCAAAATCGGGGGATCTAATAATGACCTTAGGCGCGGGCGATGTTAGCTCTCTTGCGCCATTAATAGTTGAGAATCTTTAAGCTCGTTTCATGAAACGCTTAATCTCAATTGCTGCAATTGCTCTTCTTGCGGGTTTGGCGTATCTACTTGGCTGGTCGAATTTCTTTCCGGTAAAAAGTATTGAGATTGCCGAGGGCGATCAATCAATCGTTAAAGAGTTGACCGCGAAACTTAGCCAAGCTCCTGTCCCAATCATTATCGGAGAGCCAATCGCTCGAGTCGATAAGCGCGAAATAACAACAAGATTGCGTACCCTAATTTGGGTTGAGGATGTCCAAGTTCAGAGAAGTTTTTTCTCCGGAAAGGTTTCCATCTCGGTTGAGCCAAGATCGGCGATCGCTCAACTCGACGCGAGATGGAGCGCAAATCCTAGTGAACTAGGGTTCCTCGGCTCTGACCTTGAGTTTTTCTTCGTCCCCGAAAGCGAAGTGGCTAAGGCGGCTAAATCCGGCGATGCGGATTGGTTATCGCTACCCAACCTTTCATTAGGCTCCTCCGAACGATCCCTCATTGAAGATGTTGTAGTCCTGATGGCCGCACTCCCTGGGATTGGGGCTGAGATAAATAGCGTGACCGCCCCCAATAGAGATTCGATAAAGACTTTGATCCGCTATAAAGAGCGGGAATTGGATGTTTCTTGGGGAAGTGTCAAAGAGCTCGAGCTCAAATTTGAAGTTATGGCGCGATTACTTGAATTAAAGGCTAATCGAAATGTAAAACGGGTTGATTTATCTTCACCACTAGCGCCAATCGTTTCCAACACTTGATTCTTGCAAAATAAAAACTTCTCATAATTCTCTCGTGTCGGTGTTTGCTACCTAATAGGTACCCGCCTACTTTTGCGCGCACACTTTGGGGAAACCCTAAGTCTAAAGTTGAGAATTAGGGTTAAAAGAGAGGCGTATCGTGGCAACACCACAGAATTATTTAGCAGTAATAAAAGTTGTTGGAATTGGTGGCGGTGGAGTTAATGCAGTCAATCGCATGATTGATGCCGGACTCAAGGGAGTCGAATTCATCGCAATCAATACTGATGCGCAAGCGCTTCTTATGAGTGATGCAGATGTAAAACTAGACATCGGTAGAAAGTTAACGCGCGGACTAGGCGCTGGAGCTAATCCAGAAATTGGAAAGCAAGCTGCCATCGATCACACCGAAGAGATTGAAGAAGTATTGCGTGGTTCAGACATGGTATTTGTTACCGCGGGTGAGGGCGGTGGAACCGGGACAGGCGGCGCTCCTGTTGTTGCAAAAATCGCTAAAGGTCTTGGAGCGCTAACCGTTGGCGTTGTGACTCGGCCATTTAGTTTTGAAGGAAAGCGTCGCTCTACTCAAGCTGAGATTGGAATTGAAGAACTGCGTAAAGAAGTAGACACCTTGATTGTGATTCCAAATGATCGATTGCTATCAATTTCTGATCGCTCCATATCTGCACCTGAAGCCTTCAAGACCGCTGATCAAGTATTGCTATCGGGAGTTCAAGGAATCACGGATCTCATTACAACTCCTGGATTAATAAATCTTGATTTTGCTGATGTGAAGAGTGTTATGGATGGCGCCGGTTCGGCCCTGATGGGAATTGGCTCAGCGCGTGGAGAAGCAAGAGCCACTCGAGCTGCGGAACTTGCAATATCTTCACCGCTACTAGAGGCATCAATTGAAGGGGCACACGGAGTACTTCTATCTATTGCTGGCGGCTCTGATATGGGCTTGTTTGAAATTAGCGAGGCGGCGGAATTGGTAGCCAAGTGCGCACATCCCGACGCGAATATAATCTTTGGAACAGTTATCGATGACTCCCTAGGCGATGAAGTTCGAGTAACTGTGATTGCTGCGGGATTTGATGGCGGCGCTCCTAAGCGTCTATCCGTTCCAGTTCTCTCTACTGCTGGATTAAATGGTCAAGCAGATCCGATACCTTCAAATGATCCAATCCAGGTAGCGATGGAAGCTCCGGCCCAGGCTCCCAAGCGCCGGATTACTTTCGAGGAGTTAGTTTCTGAGGACGATATCGATGTCCCAGATTTCATGAAATAACTCTTAGGGGATGGCCCATACTCTCTTTACATCTCGCCTAGGTGGCGTCAGCTCTCCGCCATTTGATTCATTTAATTTAGCTGCTCATGTAGGAGATGAACCAGTTGCAGTGACAAGAAATCGGGAGATTCTCGCTGCAATGATTGGTTTACCGAGAAATCGGATCTTCTTTATGACTCAAGTACATGGAAACGTAGTAGCAGTCATCGATCAGAATTCTGATCCAGAGGTCGCCCCACCGGCCGATGCGCTATTCACAACACTTCCAGGCGTTGCCCTGGTCACCTTGATCGCAGATTGCACTCCATTACTTTTGAAATCTGAAAAGGCAGTTGCGGCGGTGCATATTGGTCGAAAAGGTCTAGTCGCTGAGGTGCTTGAGGCAACTTTGAAAGTCTTTAACGAACATGGAGTTTCTAATCAGGAGATAACCGGAGAGATTGGTCCATCAATTTGTAGTGGCTGCTACGAAGTTGACTTGGATACATATCGCGAAGTGGTGTCTCGAAATCCAGCTGCGGCTACTGATGAAACGAGCAGGTGCTTAGATGTGGCTGGCGGGGTAGCGGCTCGACTCAAGGGAGCTGGAATCGAGTTTCGAAGATCTGATCTATGCGTACGGCACACGCCGGGTTACTTCTCGTATCGAAGAGATGAAATTACCGGAAGACAGGCAGGCGTTGTTTGGCTATGAGCAGCGCTGCCCGGGAATCTCGAAAAGCCGAGATTATTTCTTCACTTGCTCAGATAAGAAGCGATATTCCGGATTCCGCGACGCTTATCGTGGTCACAAAAACATTTCCGATTAGCGATGTTGAGATTCTCTACGATTTAGGAGAGCGAAATTTCGGTGAAAATCGCGACGAAGAGGGGAGCTCCAAATCAAAGGCGTTACCTGAGGATGCAATCTGGCATTTTCAAGGCAATCTTCAGAGCAACAAGATTCGATCCATTGTTGGTTGGGCGGACTTCATACATTCTCTTGATAACCAATCCCATGCTAAGAAGATTAATGAAGTGGCATCCTCGCTAAGAAAATCACAGAGAGTATTTCTCCAAGTAAACCTTGATTCAGGCACTGGAAATGAAAATCGAAGTGGAATTGACCCAGATAACTTTGAAGAGTTTTCCGAATTCGTTCTGTCCCTCGATAGCCTCGAATTGGTAGGAGTGATGGGAGTCGCGCCATTAGGAGTAGACCCAGCCCCCGGTTTCGAACTTCTTTATGAGCTCTCTCTCAGATTGCGCGCCAAGAAGTCTGATGCGACCTTAATTTCTGCAGGAATGAGTGGGGATTACCCAGTAGCGCTGAGGTTTGGAGCGACACATATCCGAATCGGAAGTTCAATCCTCGGTTCAAGATAGCCCCAACCCTAAAATTCACCCTATGGCCAATGGACTTAGAAGAATGACTAACTATCTTGGGCTCACTGAAGATGATGGTTCAGCAGCGCCGGCACCAACTCGCGCTCTCAATCCAGTTGTGAAGACCCCAGCACCTAGCGCTCGATCTCCGAAGCTAAGCGTTGCCCCGGTTGTTGAATCACAGCCCGCAATGGATCGAATCGTCACAATCACGCCACGCTTCTATAGTGAAGCTCGCGCAATCGGTGAGTATTACCGTGAAGGTAATCCAGTAATTATGAATTTGAGCGATATGGAAGAGTCAGAGCGAAAGCGACTCATTGATTTTGCCTCTGGACTTGTCTTTGGCCATGCCGGAACAATCGAGAGAGTTACCTCGAAGGTTTTTCTTCTTACTCCACCAAATGTAATTGTTAGCGGAGAAGAGAAGAGCGCTGCTGCGCAAGCAAGTTTCTTCAATCAGAGCTGATTGAGCCTTGCTTAATTTCACCTCTTGGTTAGTTTTCGCGCTCAATATCTTCTTGCTCGCGCTCTTCGCGCGATTAGTTCTCGACTATGTCCGATTGTTTAGACCTAGCTGGCGGCCACGCGGAATCTTGATGCCGCTTGCTGAAATCATCTATATCTTGACCGATAAGCCTTTGTCCTTTGTGCGTCGCTTTATCCCGCCACTTCGCATGGGGCCAGTCGCGCTAGACCTATCGTTCATTGTGCTCTTCTTTGGAATACAAATTTTGATCGGAATCTTGCGCTAAATCGGCTTAGTCATAGACTCCACTTATGGAGCGTTCGCAAGCAATTGCACTTGACCAAGAAGATCCATTAAAAGATTTTAGAAAGCGCTTTGTTATTACCGATCCTGATACCTGCTATTTGGATGGGAACTCTCTTGGAAGGCTTCCTCATGAAACAGTTAAGGCGATAAATGATTTTCTCCATGATGAATGGGGAAGGGAAGTAGTAGTTGGTTGGAGCCATTGGATTGATGAGGCCCAGCACACCGGGGATCTAATAGGCCGCTCCGCCTTAGGTGCCGCATCCGGCCAAGTACTGGCTTGCGATACGACGAGTGTAAATATTTATCAGCTTGCTTCAGCAGCCCTAAAAGCGCGCCCTGGCCGCAAGACCATCATCACAGATGCTGCAAATTTTCCAACTGATCGTTACATCCTCCAGGGACTGGCTAGCGCCCATGGACTCAAATTAATCACTATAGATAACGAGAACACTTCGTTATCTGAAAATGAGTTGATCTCTCCAGAACTATTGGAGAGTTACATGAGTGAAGATGTCGCGCTCGTAAGCTTGCAGGTCATTCAATACCGTTCTGGCGCTAGACAAGATGTGAGAGCGTTAACCGATTTGATTCACAAATTTGGCGCGCTAGTTCTCTGGGATGCCGCTCACGCTGTTGGCTCTATACAACTTGATTTAGATAAGAATGGCGTTGATCTCGCTGTTGGCTGTACCTACAAATATGGGAATTCTGGTCCAGGTGCTCCAGCTTGGTTATATGTAAATAGACGAATTCAAAATGAATTACAAGTTGGAATACAAGGTTGGTTCGCCCAGCGCGATCAGTTTGCTATGGGACCTACTTTTGAGAAGGATCAATCAATACGTGGCTTCCAAATCGCTAGTCCTTCTATCATCGGATTACGTTGTATCAATACATCATTTTCTATGATTGAAGAGGCAGGCATCGACCAGATTGAGAAGAAGTGCGCCACTGGCACAGAGATGATGGTTGAACTATTCGAAAAATGGTTGAAACCGCTCGGCTTTAGCTTGATTACCCCGCAAGATCCTGCGCAACGCGGTGGCCACATAACAATCGCCCATAAAGATGCGGAGCGAATTTCCATTGCGCTCCGTAAGTATGCGAATACTGTTGCTGATTACCGAACCCCAAATTCAATTCGTCTAGCAATCTCTCCACTAGCAACTTCTTACGTAGAAGTTTTTGATGGCTTTGCCCGAATTAGAGATTTAGTGGCATCGCGGCAATATGAGAAAGTAGCCTTAGGGGAGTCCCGCGTAACATGAGTAATGATCAGGCCCTTAATTACAGCAATTACCTAAAAGTCGATGAACTTCTCTCGCTTCAGCAGCCATTATCTGATGGCCCAGAACATGACGAGCTCCTTTTCATCATAATTCATCAAACCTACGAACTCTGGTTTAAGGAATTGATACATGAGTTTGCCGCCTCTCAAGTTGCGCTTGAGTCCGCAGACACTCATAGAGCTCTTTCAATCTTGGGTCGCATCAGAACGATTTTGAAAATTTGTGTCGCCCAGATCGATATCCTCGAAACGATGACGCCGTTGCAATTCAACTCATTTAGAAGCAGGCTCGGTGAATCTAGTGGATTTCAATCGGCACAGTTTCGCGAAGTTGAAGCAATTCTTGGTAGACGCGACAAACGAGCGGCGGCACATCTATTACCTAAAGATAGAGATCGAGTTGAGCGCTGGATGGCCTCTAGTTCTCTTTGGGATTCAGTTCTCCGCTATGTCAACAAGCGCGGATACCAAATCCCCAATTCGATACTAAATAGAGATGTAACAAAGAGTTACGAGCCCAATCCGGATGTACAGGATGTTCTCATTGAATTACATCGTAAGGACCTTGAGGCTGGTCTGGTCTTTGAGCGTTTAGTAGATATAGATGAGGGTCTTCAGGAGTGGCGTTATCGACATGTGAAGATGGTCGAACGAACCATTGGAAGAAAGTCTGGAACCGGTGGTTCAGCTGGCGCTGACTATCTACGACAGACACTCTTCACGCCCATATTCCCTGATCTTTGGGAGATCAGGAATCGCTTCTAAATTCTCGTTAGTTTGAGTGTTAGACCTAGCTCTTCACCGCTTAACGAAAGAGACTTGTCTCGCTCAAATGCAGTAGCAAGAACCTCATCCGATATATGGGTGGCAGCTTCAACTATCGCATCAGCTACATCATCATTTGCGTTCCATCGGACTTGAATGCGATCACTAACATCAAAGCCGGATTCCTTGCGAGCATCTTGGATTGCGCGGATTGCCTCGCGGACAACGCCTTTGGCAATGAGACGTGCATCGAGAGCTAGATCTAAGGCAACGCTCTCGCCAACGTGAGATGCGACCGACCAGCCGGTTCGAGGAGTTTCGGTAATAACTAGATCTTCCTCAGTTAGCTCGGCAATACCACTTGTGTACTCCACTTGAACTAAACCTTCGCTACGCACTTTTGCTACAAGTTGGCCAGCGTCTTGGGCGGTGAGCGCCTTTGCGATTTCTTGCACTGCGCCTCCGTATTTGTTTCCAAGTGAACGGAAATTTGCTTTGATCGAGATATCGACTAAGTCCGGAGCACTGGATAGATCATCTAGCTGTTCAACATTTAATTCATCTGCAATCTGTTCCTTAAGCTCTGAAGCAAGCTTCTTCCAACCACTTGCAGCTATCAATGCTCGGGAGAGTGGTTGCCTAATCTTGATCTGGGATTGGGCTCGCGCTGCTCTACCAAGCTCAACCAATCTTCGTGCCAAGGCGACATCTGAAGATAACTTCATATCAACTGCATTGCTATTTACCTTGGGAAAATTAGCAAGATGCACCGAAAGAGATGAGCTCGGATTAACTCTTCGAACTAAGACTTGCCAAACATGTTCCGTGATAAATGGAACCATTGGAGCCATCAACAGCGTTACAGTCTCGATGCACTCATGGAGAGTTGCTAGTGCAGTGTCCTCGCCATCCCAGAATCTTCTACGGGAACGTCGGACATACCAATTAGAGAGATCGTCGACAAATTTGGCAATCGCCGTTCCGGCTTTCTGCGAATCAAAGTCTGCGTAAGAGCTATCGACGATTTCAATCAGTTGATTCAATTCACTCAGGATCCAACGATCCATCATGGGACGCTGCGCGATAGGTGTTACCTCACCGGGAATGTAATTAGAGGCGGATGCGTAGAGCGCCAAAAATGAAACAGTATTCCAATAAGTTAGAAGTGTTTTTCGCACGACTTCAGAGATGATGTCATGTCCCACCCGGCGTGCACTCCAAGGTGATCCTGATGCCAGCATGTACCAACGGACTGCATCAGCGCCATGTCGATCCATAAGCGGCATTGGTTCTAGGACATTTCCTAAATGTTTGCTCATTTTCCGACCATCCTTATCGAGGATGTGGCCTAAGCAGAGCACCGTTTTGTAGGAAGATTTATCAAAGACAAGAGTTCCGATTGCCATCAATGTGTAGAACCATCCGCGGGTCTGGTCGATTGCTTCGCAGATGAAATCCGCAGGATAAGCCTCGGCGAATTTCTCTTTAGATCCGGCTTTATGCGGATAACCCCATTGGGCAAATGGCATCGCCCCTGAGTCATACCAACAGTCAATGACTTCTGGAGTGCGAACCATGATCTTCTTGCATTCTTGACATGGGAAAGTGATCTCATCGACAAATGGGCGATGCAATTCAAGATTTCCAAGATCTCTTCCAGTGCGAGTTGCCAATTCGCTCTTCGATGAGATTGCAGCTTCATGCCCATCTTCGCATCGCCAAATAGGTAACGGCGTTCCCCAATATCGATTTCGAGAGAGCGCCCAATCGATGTTGTTGTTTAGCCAATCGCCGTACCTTCCGGTCTTGATTGTTTCAGGATGCCAATCTGTTGCTGCGTTTTCTCGAAGCAGCTCTTCTTTTATCTTGGTGGTGCGGATGTACCAAGAAGGTTGCGCGTAGTAGATAAGTGGAGTATGGCACCGCCAGCAATGAGGATAGGAGTGCTGGAATGTCTGATGTTTGTAGAGCGCGCCACCCTCTTTGAGGCTCTTTATAAGTATCTTGTCTGCATCCTTGAAGAATTTGCCACCCACCAAGTCCACTTCTTCCAGGAAGTTTCCATTTGGGGCTACTGGATTTACGACGGGCAACTCATAACGTTTACAAGTCGCCAAGTCGTCGGCGCCGAACGCAGGTGCTTGATGAACTAGACCTGTTCCATCTTCAGTCGTTACGTAGTCGGCTAGAACCACAAAGTGAGCATCTGGGATATCAACTAAAGCGAAGGGTCGCTGATACTTAACCCGCTCCAGATCTCTTCCGGTTAATCTTTTCAATTCAGTAAAGCCTGGCGCCACTTTCTCAGCAAGCGGTTCAGCTACTACCAATACTTCTTGCTTATCTTCACCAGCAGTTCGCAAAACTAAGTATGTGACGTCTGGATTAACAGCGGTCGCCGTGTTTGAGACCAGAGTCCATGGAGTCGTGGTCCAGATGAGAAGACTTGCATTTAACTCAGCGAGCTCACCGCTTGTGATTGGGAATCGAACATAGACCGATGGATCCGTGACGGTCTCATAGCCTTGGGCTAACTCGTGATCGGAGAGTCCCGTACCGCACCGCGGGCAATAAGGGGCAACGCGATGGTCTTGGACAAGCAAACCTTTCTTATGAATTTGTGCAAGCGACCACCAGACGCTTTCGATGTACTCATCAGACATCGTCCAATAAGCCTCATCAAAATCGACCCAGAAGCCCATCCGTTCAGTCATTTCGGTAAATGCGCTTACATGTCTTTGTACTGATTCACGACACTTCTCATTGAATTTTGCGATTCCGTATTTTTCGATATCGCCTTTACCGGAGAATCCCAATTCTTTTTCGACTGCAATCTCCACGGGTAGTCCATGACAATCCCAACCTGCTTTTCGGATTACATGTTTGCCTTTCATTGTGTGATAACGAGGAAATACATCTTTAAATACCCGCGCTTCAATGTGGTGAGTTCCAGGCATTCCATTTGCAGTCGGAGGGCCTTCATAGAAAGTCCAAGATTCGCCACCAGCTCGTTGGGCGAGGCTCTTATGAAATATTTCTTGCGTACTCCAGAATGAAAGAATTTCTCGCTCAACTTTTGGGAGATCAATTTGAGGGCTAATTGCCTCATAAGGTGACTTTGAAATGATCATCCCTTTCCAATCGAATTAGCCAATCTGACTAAATTCATACTTGGAGGGGCGATCTCTTGATCGCGGTACCACCCGCCTTATCCACCGAAATTGGTAGATATCTTCGTGACCTTGTTGTCGGCTCTACGTGAGCCAGTTGGCTCATTTCTTTCGACTCGCTCTTGGGTGATAGCCCAGTCATTGCGATTTTTTCAAGGCGTCTTACGACAGAGCAAATTTTAGCCCATCGAACTGTGGCGAGTGGCATTTGTACCTAATAACCCCTAGCCTTCGGCGCTGTGGCGATAAAGAAGAAACTAGCTAAAGCGGTAGCTAAATTTAAGAAAGCGCCTGCCAAAAAGGTCGCTCCTAAGAAGAGCCCTGCAAAAAATGCGGTGAAGAAAGCGGCTAAGAAGGCACCAGCCAAGAAAGCTCCAGCTAAAAAAATTCCCGCTAAGAAAGCGCCGGTCAAGCCCACCCTTGCCAAGAAGTTCCCACCAAAGAAACCGCAAGCAGAAATCATCAAGGGGCAACATAAAACTGCTCTCACCAGTAGTACGGCTAAGGGCGCAACGACAATCTCCGTATACAAGCCAGAAATTGAGGCAAGTGATGTAGTTGTCGTTGAAGAGAAGCGACTCGTTCTTCCGCCACCAATTCGTAAGCCAAAGCCAGGAAAGAAAGTTGCGCCGCTAAAGCCAATCAAGTCTGCTCCACCACCACTAATCGTTGACGAGGGCGCTGAAAGTTGGAGTTCCGCAGAGTTGAAGTCAATTAGAAGTGAACTTGCTAAAGATCTCACTCGGCTAAAGAAAGAGTTAGCTGAGGTGGAGAGCGAGATGGATGCGCTGATTGAAGCGTCTGGCGTTGGAGCCGGGGATGATCAAGCGGATGCTGGCGCTAAGACTTTTGAACGCGAACATGAGATGTCACTTGTATACAACGCTCGCGATATGGTTCTACAGACCGAACGCGCCTTAGAGCGCATTGACACTAAGACTTATGGTCGATGTGAGGATTGTGGGAATCCAATTGGCAAGGCAAGACTCCAAGTATTCCCGCGCGCAACGCTCTGCATGTTATGCAAACAGAAGGAAGAGCGCCGCTGAAGTCGTCCCGTGCTGATCGCGCGCGACGACTTTTCATCTCTATTGCGATATCTGTATTCGCCCTCGATTTAGCTTCCAAGAATTGGGCTGAGTCCTACCTTCAATATCGCGAGCCAATAAGAGTAATTGGTGATTTCTTGAAACTCAGTTACTCAACAAATTCTGGTGCGGCGTTTAGTCTTTTTACCGATGCCACCTTACTTCTTTCTTCACTTAAATTAGTCGTCGTCGGTTTCATTATTTTCTATATGCGAAATCTCACCAATCCACTCTGGGGCGCTGCTCTCGGCGCACTGCTTGGCGGAGTTGTTGGCAATCTTTTTGATCGAGCAATTAGACCCCCCGGAGTCTGGCGCGGTGAAGTAATCGATTGGATCGCGCTGCCGAATTGGCCGACCTTTAATATTGCCGATAGCGCGATCGTCTGCGCCGGTATTGCAATGACGATTTTGACGATGCGAAATATTCAACCCAAGGACTCAATCGGTAAGTCGCCGGATGGCTCGAAATGACCCCACGGGAGAAGCGAGTAGTACTCATCGATGAAACCCTAGAAGGGGAGCGGGTAGATATCGCGCTCACTGGACTATTAGGGCTATCTAGAAGTGCAGTAGCGGATTTACTCAATGCCGGCGATGTGTTGCAAGGAAAAAAACCATTAGCGAAGTCGGATCGTGTTAAAGCTGGAGATCGCCTTCAAGTCCTACTTCCGGCCGAGATTGATCCCCTTGATTTCACGCGCGTGGTAAGTGACGAACTAGATGTTGTCTATGACGATGCAGATGTCGTTGTAATCAACAAACCGGTGGGCGTTGCGGCTCATCCAAGCCCTGGCTGGCAAGGTCCTACAGTTCTAGGTGATCTGATTTCACGCGGTTACCCAATTTCTACATCTGGAGCCGAGGAGCGAAAAGGAATTGTGCAACGTCTCGATGTCGGAACTACTGGGCTAATGGTGGTCGCAAAGCATGAAGATTCCTACATCGCCTTGAAGAATCAATTTAGATCTAGAACAGTCTCAAAGGTTTATCACGCGCTAGTTCAAGGGCATATGGATCCTACGGAGGGAACCATTGATGCTCCGATCGGCAGACATCCAAAAGAGGATTATCGGTTCGCGGTTGTCGCAGATGGAAAACCTAGCGTTACCCACTTCTCATTAATTGAATTCTTACCTGGTGCAACACTTCTAAGAGTTGAGCTAGAGACAGGAAGGACTCACCAGATTCGAGTCCACTTCAGCGCACTACGCCATCCACTTGTAGGAGATCTTGCGTATGGTGCAGATCCAGTTTTAGCAGCGCGACTTGAATTGAAGAGACCTTGGTTACACGCTATTCAACTCTCATTCGATCAACCTTCAAGTGGGGAGCGGATTACGCTTAGTAGCGAATATCCCGCTGACCTGAAACACGCCTTGACTTTGCTTGGTTCGGAGTCTTGACCCCGTTAGTCGTAGCAGGGGAGTAATCTCGCCGACCGTGAGCAAGGACTTCGTACACCTTCATGTGCATACCGAGTACTCAATGCTCGATGGAGCTGCTCGAATAGATCAACTTGCAGAAGAAGTTGCGCGCCAGGGCAGCCCCGCAATTGCGATTACCGATCATGGCCACGTTTTTGGCGCCTTTGACTTTTATAAGACGATGAAATCAGTTGGAGTAAAACCGATTATCGGGATAGAGGCATATGTAGCGCCCGAATCTCGCCTGGATAAGCGGCGCGTGAAGTGGGCCGAAGGCGGCGAAGACGATGTCTCAGCTGGTGGCGCGTACACACACATGACAATTCTTGCCGAAAATAATGAAGGTCTCTCAAATTTGTTTAAGTTGGCATCTTTAGCTTCACTTGAGGGCTTTTATTACAAACCGCGAATGGATCGAGAACTTCTTACAAAGTATTCAGCAGGATTAATTGCTACCTCAGGATGTGTTGCAGGAGAGATTCAAACTCGACTTCGAATGGGCGCTTATGAAGAGGCCAGGAGCGCGGCTGCGACGTATCGGGAGATTTTTGGCCCAGATAACTTCTATATCGAGCTAATGGATCACGACCTGGAGATTGAAAACCGAGTTAAATCCGATCTGCTTCGCCTTGCTAAGGAATTAGGGTTGCCACTACTTGCCACAAACGATCTGCACTACACCTTTGCTCAAGATGCAAAGCACCATGCGGCGCTTCTTGCCGTTCAATCAGGAACCACTCTCTCTGATCCAAAGCGATTTAAGTTTGATAGTGAAGAGTTCTACTTAAAGGATGCCGCAACGATGCGCCGACTCTTCAAAGATTTAGAAGTGGCTTGCGATAACACTTTATTGATAGCCGAACGGTGCAATGTCACGCTGCGCGAGAATGAGAATCTGCTCCCTAAATTCCCAGTCCCAGATGGAGAAAATGAAAATTCCTGGTTAGTTAAACAAGCAAAAGTTGGACTTTCGAAAAAATTTCCAGAAGGGGCTAGCAAGGAGCACCAAGAGCGACTTGATTATGAACTTGGCGTTATGACCAAGATGGGATTTGCTGGCTACTTCTTAGTGGTTGCTGACTTAGTGGCTCATGCCAAATCAGTCGGCATTCGAGTCGGACCAGGTCGCGGTTCGGCGGCCGGATCACTAGTTTCATATTGCCTAGGAATTACCGCACTTGACCCAATCAAACATGGCTTACTCTTTGAGCGCTTCTTAAATCCCGATCGAATTTCGATGCCTGATATCGATCTAGATTTCGATGAAAGAAGGCGCGGGGAGATGATTCGCTATGCGATTGATAAATATGGCGAGGATCGGGTCGCCCAGATCATTACCTACAACACTATTAAATCTAAACAATCCATAAAGGATGCAAGCCGAGTTCTGGGTTATCCCTTTGCAATCGGAGATCGTTTAACTAAAGCCCTTCCCCCTGCAATCATGGGTAAGGACATCTCATTAAGTGGAGTATTCGATAAGAGCCATGAGCGATTCCAAGAAGCGCAAGAGTTTCGCAATATTTATGAAGAGGATCAAGAAGCAAAAGCAATTGTTGATACCGCTCGTGGCTTAGAGGGACTAAAACGTCAATGGAGCGTGCATGCAGCCGGTGTGATTTTGAGTCGCGATCCACTCTTAGATGTAATCCCAATCCAGCGACGCGAGGCTGATGGTGCGGTAATTACTCAATTCGACATGATTGCCTGTGAATCAACCGGCCTTCTCAAGATGGATTTCCTAGGGCTACGAAATCTCTCAGTGCTAGATGACTGTTTATTAAACATTGAAAAGAATAGAAATGAGCGAGTAGTACTAGAGGAGTTAGAGCTAGCCGATAAGAAAACATTTGAACTTTTGGCGCGTGGTGAGACTTTGGGCGTATTCCAACTCGATAGCGCCCCAATCCGAGCTCTACTTCGATCGATGAACCCGGATTCGTTTGAAGATATTTCTGCTGTAATCGCTCTATATCGTCCCGGTCCAATGGGAGTTAATGCTCATAATGATTATGCAGATCGCAAGAATAAACGTAAGCGGATTGAACCAATTCATCCCGAGCTATCCGAACCTCTAAAAGAGATCCTTGATGACACCTATGGATTAATCGTCTATCAAGAACAAGTTATGGCAATTGCCCAGAAAGTTGCGGGATTCTCACTAGCTCGCGCGGACCTATTGCGAAAGGCAATGGGTAAGAAGAATAAAGAAATCCTAGATAAAGAATACGTTCATTTCGAAGCGGGGATGAAGAAGAATGGGTTCTCTAACTTGGCAATCGAAGAACTTTGGAAGACGCTAATTCCGTTCTCCGATTACGCATTCAATCGAGCTCATAGCGCGGGATATGGCGTGGTTTCATTCTGGACCGCATATTTAAAGGCGAATTACCCAACTGAGTACATGGCAGCACTTCTATCAAGCGTCAAGGACGATAAAGACAAGTCGGCGCTCTACCTAAATGAGTGCCGCAGAATGGGAATCAAAGTTCTTCCACCCGATGTAAATGAGTCAGATTCGGAGTACACACCTCGTGGCAAAGATATTCGATTCGGTCTCGCAGCTATTCGCAATGTCGGTGAGAATGTTGTTTCCTCAGTCGTTAGGAATAGGAGCGCTAAAGGGCGGTACGGATCATTCGGTGACTTCCTAGCCAAGGTTGATGCGGTTGTCTGCAATAAGAAAACGATTGAATCGCTAATTAAGGCAGGCGCATTTGATTCACTAGGGGATACTCGAAAAGGACTGATGGCGGTCCACCTCGAGGCAATCGAAGCGATCTCTGAAACAAAGCGCGCAGAATCCATCGGACAATTCGACTTATTTGGCGGAAATGAGTCACAGGGCGTGATTTCCGGAGTTGTATTAGATATCCCTAAAGATGAATGGGAAAAATCCTTGGCGCTTTCCTATGAACGCGAAATGCTGGGCCTTTACGTCTCAGATCATCCGTTACTTGGAGTCGAACATGTATTGAAGAGTGTTCGTGATGTTCCCGTCTCACAGATCTATGATGAACAAGTCGCGCATGAAAGTATCTTCACAATTGCCGGTTTGATAACTAGCGTCCAGCGCAAAGTTAGCCGGCAAGGCTCAAATTGGGCGATAGTTACAGTTGAAGATCTTGAGGGTGCGATTGATGTCCTCTT
Source organism: Actinomycetota bacterium (assembly GCA_010023045.1). Taxonomy (GTDB): domain Bacteria; phylum Actinomycetota; class Actinomycetes; order Nanopelagicales; family Nanopelagicaceae; genus MAG-120802. The sequence goes on from RGJX01000001.1 coordinate 92,125, forward strand.
CTTCTCTAACTCATATCAACAGCATGCGCTAAATCTCATTGAGGATCGCATCGTCGCAATTCGTGGACGAGTTGATAAACGGGAAGAGACTCCGAGATTTACGGCTCTCGATCTCTCAATTCCAGATGTCAACCAAGCCCCAATCGGACCATTTGTAATTCGCGTCGAAGCTGAACGTTGCACTCCACCATTAGTAGATCGGATGAAAGAGATTCTCCGTTCGCATCCTGGTACTAGAGAAGTTCACCTTCGAATTGAAGGGGGCGTAAAAGATACGACTTTTAGATTAGATGACGGATTGAAAATTACCGCCTCACCAAGCCTGAGCGCAGATTTAAAGTCGATACTGGGCCCAGACTGCCTCGTTTAGTCCTGCTAAAACCAGAGCAGGAGTCCACACCCTTCTATTAAGAATGCGTTATCGAGAGCTAGATGATGGATCCAGAAGCTAGCCCAAAGGTAGAGGCCCTTGCATCCGAACAGGCCGCGGCCGTGCGAAGGTAATGGGTATGGAATAGAATTTTGGAGATTCAAGAGAGCAAATCGAGTCAAGTCGACCAGTCCAGTAAAGGGAGCAAGCGTGCCAAAAGAGCCTCGCCAGAAAGTTAGGGATGCCAAGCCAAAGGGTGACACCCTTACTAGAAATTTGGTTCTAGGAATGGTTGGACTCGTAGTTCTATCTGGCGTCATCTTCACTTTCATGGATAAGCGCTCCGGTGGCGGAAGCGAAACCCCAATTGCAATTGAGAACTTGGATACCTCAAATCTTGGTGCACCATTGTCTGCACAAGTTAGCGAAGCCGATGATTACGGCATCGTCTTTAATCCTGACTCCGCCCTAGAAATCAATATCTGGGAAGACTTCCAGTGTCCGTTCTGTAACTTCTTTGAGAAGGAAATGGGTGGCTACTTAGATGAGTTGATTCGAAATAAAGAGGCAAAGGTCGTTTACCACATGGCCTCCTTCTTGGGTCAAGAATCAGTGCGCGCATCTAACGCCGCGTATTGCGCAATTGACGAGGGTCGTTTCCTCGATTTTCATAAGGCGCTCTATCAAGTCCAAGGTAATGAAAATTCTGGGCTCTTCTCAAATGAAAATCTGATTACTATCGGTAAGAAGCTTGGTATAACAAACCAATCATTTGCAGATTGTGTGAATGATAATAAGTATGGCGATAGCGTTAAGAAAGTCGCTGAATCAATGAAGCCAAACAATGTCGAAGGAACTCCGACTGTTTTCATTAATGGAACTCGTTGGGAGCGAACAACAAGTGAATTTAAACTTGATGAATTTAAGGCGGCGGTAGAAGCTGCAAAGCAGTAAGTAGGGAATCGGTGAAGTTCGCCAGCATTCCCTCACCGGAACGTTCCTTCTTAGAGATCGGACCATTGACACTTCACTTCTACGCGTTCTGCATCATGCTTGGAATTGTTGCTGCTGTTTTAATCGGTGGACGAAGATATGTTGCGATGGGCGGCAAGGCTGGAGTTGTCGGTGACATAGCGATTTTTGCAGTTCCGGCCGGGGTTATTGGTGGTCGGCTCTATCACGTAATAACTTCGCCGCAAGACTATTTCGGTCCGGGCGGTAATCCGATTGAAGCTCTCTATATCTGGCAAGGCGGTCTTGGTATTTGGGGGGCGATCTCACTCGGTGCAGTTGCCGCTTATTTTGCATATAAAAGGAATCCCAATCGGGGCGAGATTCGATTTGCGAGTTTTGCCGATGCGATTGCTCCGGCGTTACTGATAGCCCAGGCGATTGGCAGATTTGGTAATTGGTTCAATAAAGAGTTATTCGGCAGACCACTTGATGCTCCCTGGGCGCTTGAGATTCCATTCCGGTATCGACCCATTGGATTCTCAAACTTTGAAACATTCCACCCAACCTTTTTGTATGAGGCGCTCTGGTGTTCGATAGTTGCCCTTTTACTGATTTGGATCGGAAAGCGAGCACAACTCGCAAGTGGCTCGCTCTTTGCTCTCTATGTTGGCGCATACTCATTTGGCCGCGGCTTGATTGAGATGATTCGGATTGATGAGGCAAATTTGATACTTGGGCTACGTCTAAATATCTGGACTAGCCTCATTCTGCTTCTTGTCTCTGCCCTCACTCTCTACCGGCTAAATTCAAAAGGAAAAGAGAACTCAAGTAGTAGGGTTTGAACATGTCGCTACATGAGATTCACAAGCGGAATGAAGACCACAAGACTAATCGTGCTGGCTGGCTCCGAGCCGCGGTTCTTGGTGTAAATGATGGACTTGTCTCAACTGCATCATTGATGATTGGCATAGTTTCTGCCGGGAAAAATGACTTTGTATTGACTGCAGGCGCTGCTGCAATTACTGCAGGTGCTATGTCGATGGCTGTCGGAGAGTATGTTTCTGTTCGCTCGCAAAACGATATTGAGGAATCAGATCGCCGCCTGGAGAAAGAACATCTTGAGTTGGACCCTGAAGGCGAACTTGAGGAGTTGACCCAGATTTACCAATCGCGTGGCTTATCTCGAACGACCGCTGAGAAAGTTGCCCAAGAGTTGCATGATCACGATGCCCTAGGCGCTCACTTACGCGATGAACTTGGACAATTCGAAGCAACTAAAGCGCGACCGCTACAAGCTGCAGTTGCATCGGCCCTTAGCTTTACGGCTGGCGGTCTCATTCCTTTTGTTGGAGCGTTCGCTCCTACCCTTGGCGATAAGGCGATTTCCATAATTGGTTTTTCATTTATCGGACTGGTGATGGCTGGGATTGTGAGCGCAAAGACTGCGGGATCGAAAATTGGACGGACAACCCTTCGAATCGTTATGGGTGGCGCCTTAGGTATGGCCATTACCGCGGGCGTTGGTCAAATCGCTCACATCTCCGGTATTTAAGTTATTTGGTAGATTCTCCCTTCCTACGGGCCATCGCCGTCCCTTCAAATTTCCATTAAGAGAGAAATGCTCTAGCGATATCTGAGTCGCTCGAGTCAAAAGATGGAGCGAGATGGCAATCTCTGAAAAACTCTTTAGCGCTCTACCCGAGCGCAGCGGTCTTTATGACCCTGCCTTCGAGCATGATGCATGCGGAGTCGCCATGGTCGCAACCCTTAATAAAGAGGCAACGCACGAGATTGTTCAACAAGGTTTAGAAGCTCTCCGTAATTTAGATCATCGTGGCGCATCTGGCGCAGAAGTAAACAGCGGTGACGGCGCAGGCATAATGATTCGGGTACCGGATGTATTTTTGCGCAAACAAATCAATTTTGAACTTCCCAGCGCCGGTGAGTACGCAGTTGGAATAGCTTTTCTCCCTAAAGATTTTCAAGAGTTGAATCGACTAGATGACTTAGCAATAGAAGAGGGTTTAAGAGTTCTTGGCTGGCGAAATGTTCCCATCAACTCCACCAGTCTTGGTGCAACCGCATTATCTGTTATGCCAGATTTCAAAATGCTCTTTCTCCAAGGTGCAAGAGGTGAGTCTGGAATAGCTTTAGATCGATTAGCTTTCTGCTTTAGGAAACGGGTAGAGCATCAACTTCCAATTTACTTTGGATCGCTTTCTGCCCAGACAATCGTCTACAAGGGAATGCTCACCACGCATCAACTATCAGAATTCTTCCCAGACTTAAATGATCCGGCGTTATGTTCACCCTTTGCCTTGGTCCACTCACGATTCTCCACCAATACTTTTCCATCTTGGCCGCTTGCTCACCCATACAGATTCATCGCGCATAACGGCGAGATAAATACGGTTAAAGGAAATCGAAATTGGATGGCTGCACGAGAGGCGCTTCTTGAAAGTGCGCTTATTCCTGGGGATCTAAAGCGACTCTTTCCGATAGTCGACCCACAAGGAAGTGACTCTGCCTCTTTTGATGAGGTGCTAGAACTTCTATATCTCGGTGGAAGATCTCTTCCGCATGCAGTCTTGATGATGATTCCCGAGGCGTGGGAGAACCACGAGACGATGTCAGAACCTCGTCGAGATTTTTATCGTTTCCACTCCGCATTAATGGAACCTTGGGATGGCCCCGCGTGTATTACTTTCACAGATGGCCACCAAATTGGAGCTGTGTTGGATCGTAATGGGCTTCGACCTAGTCGTTTCTGGATTACAAAAGATGGCTTAGTTGTATTAGCAAGCGAAGTTGGTGTCCTGGATATTCCGCAAGAACGAGTTTTGCGGAAAGGCCGATTACAGCCAGGAAAAATGTTCCTTGTGGACCTTGATGCTGGTCGCATAATTGAAGATGATGAAATCAAAGATTCACTAGCAAAAACTGCTCCCTACGGAGAGTGGCTTCATGCTGGAATGGTTCGCTTAGAAGATATCCCGGCACGCGAACATATTTTCTATCCGCACTCTTCGGTATTGCGACGCCAGAGGGCATTTGGTTACACCGAGGAGGAGATTCGTTTAATCATTACTCCAATGGCAAGGACTGGCGCCGAACCAATCGGTTCCATGGGAACAGATACTCCAGTCGCCGTACTTTCCGAGAAACCAAGATTACTTTTTGATTATTTCTCACAACTCTTCGCCCAGGTAACGAATCCACCGCTTGATGCAATAAGAGAAGAGCTGGTGACTTCACTTGGTGGTTCGATTGGACCTGAACATAACCTCCTTGATCCGGGCCCCGCTTCCTGTAGACAAATCAGCCTTGACTTTCCTGTGATTGATAATGATCAATTAGCGAAAATAATTAACGTAAATGCCGACGGTACTCATCCGGGGTTATCGGCGTATGTAGTGCGCGGTCTATTCCAGATTGCTGAGGGTGGGGATGGACTAAGAGAGCGGATCGAAGAGATTCGATCAGAAGTATCCCAAGCAATCAAAGATGGTGCTCGCATAATTGTTTTATCTGATCGCGACGGAGATGGCGAGAATGCCCCGATTCCCTCACTTTTACTAACTGCTGCGGTTCATCATCATCTCATTCGCGAAAAGACTAGGACTAAAGTCGGACTAGTAGTTGAAAGTGGTGAAGTGCGCGAGGTTCATCATGTAGCTCTCTTGATTGGCTACGGCGCAGCCGCCGTGAATCCTTACTTAGCGATGGAGTCAGCTGAAGACTTGGTACTTCAAGGCGTGATCACAGACATTTCGACCGAGAAAGCTGTGTACAACTTAATTAAGTCTCTTGGCAAAGGTGTCCTGAAAGTAATGTCCAAGATGGGAATTTCAACAATCGCTTCTTACACCGGCGCACAAGTCTTTGAAGCTCTCGGCCTTTCACAGGAATTAATTGATGAATACTTCGTTGGAACTACCTCGCGACTTGGCGGGGTTGGGCTAAATGTCATTGCAGAAGAAACCATCAAGCGTCACCACATCGCATATCCACCTGGCGGTGAAATTCCAAATACCAAACGGTTGCCTATCGGAGGGGAATACCAATGGCGTCGTGACGGTGAGCCACACTTATTCGATCCGGAAACTGTTTTTGCTCTCCAGCACGCCACGCGTTCAAAGCGCTATGACATCTTCAAGCGCTACACAACAAGAATTGACGAGCAATCTAAGGCGCTGATGACGCTACGAGGGCTCTTCACATTTAAAGAAGGAGTCCGTAACCCCATTCCTATCGAAGAAGTCGAACCAATCGCTGAGATTGTGAAGCGGTTCTCAACTGGCGCAATGTCGTACGGATCTATCTCCCAGGAAGCACACGAAACGCTTGCTATCGCAATGAACCGCCTCGGCGCTAAATCAAATACGGGAGAAGGTGGCGAAGATCCAGATCGCTACAAGCCATTAGAGAATGGCGACTGGAAACGTTCGGCCATAAAGCAAGTTGCATCGGGTCGGTTTGGAGTAACAAGCGAATACTTGGTGAATGCCGATGACATACAGATCAAGATGGCTCAAGGCGCTAAGCCCGGGGAGGGTGGACAGCTTCCCGGAAATAAGGTGTATCCCTGGATTGCAAAGACTCGTCACTCAACACCGGGCGTAGGTTTGATTTCGCCACCGCCTCATCACGATATCTACTCAATTGAAGATCTCGCTCAATTAATTCATGATTTAAAGAATTCAAATCGGGATGCTCGAATTCACGTAAAGCTAGTTGCTCAAGTTGGCGTGGGCACTGTCGCAGCTGGCGTAAGTAAGGCGCATGCTGATGTCGTACTTATCTCAGGTCACGATGGTGGAACCGGTGCTTCGCCACTTACTTCACTAAAGCATGCCGGAGCGCCCTGGGAATTAGGACTCGCTGAGACACAACAGACCTTGATTCTCAATGGGCTACGCGATCGCATTGTGGTTCAAACCGATGGTCAGATGAAGACCGGTAGAGACGTAATGATCGCTGCCTTGCTGGGCGCTGAAGAGTTTGGATTTGCAACTGCACCATTAGTCGTCTCAGGTTGCGTAATGATGCGCGTCTGTCATCTTGATACCTGTCCAGTTGGAGTGGCAACACAGAACCCTGTCCTCCGAGAGCGCTTCACTGGCAAACCAGAGTTTGTAGAGACTTTCTTTGAATATATTGCCGAAGAAGTTCGTGAGTGGCTCGCAAAGTTCGGATTCAAAACCCTCGCTGAAGCTATCGGCCAAGTTGAATTGCTCGATACTAAGAAAGCAATCGAACACTGGAAAGCGTCGGGTTTAAACCTCGAACCGATTCTAAAGTTTCCAGTTGGAACGAAATATAAGGCGCGCAAAAAAGAGGTCGAACAAGATCATGGACTTGCTGGGGCGCTCGACAATGAGTTGCTCGAGTTAGCTGCTCCAGCGCTTCTTACTGGCGAACATCTAACAATTTCACTTCCGATAAGAAATAGAAATCGCACTGTGGGAACAATTTTGGGATCTGAAATCACAAAGCGATTTGGCGGCCAAGGACTACCGGAGGACACCATCGAAGTCACCCTTCACGGGTCTGCGGGACAATCACTTGGAGCATTTATTCCGCGCGGACTGACCATTCGCTTGTACGGGGACACAAATGATCACCTCGGAAAAGGGATTTCCGGAGGAAGGGTGATTGTTCGTCCCGATGAAACGGCGGTATTTGATTCCGAGCAGAATGTCATCGCTGGCAATGTGGTTGGTTATGGTGCGACAAGTGGCGAGATCTTTGTCCGCGGAATAGTAGGAGAGCGGTTCTGTGTAAGAAATTCTGGCGCAACAGCAGTTGTTGAAGGCGTAGGCGACCACGCCTGTGAATACATGACCGGTGGCACAGTTGTGATCCTTGG
>RGJX01000002.1 GCA_010023045.1 Actinomycetota bacterium
GAAAATTTGACTCTCCAGGAAGGTCTTGAAAGTCAATCGGAATCAAGGCCCACTTGACGGTTCCATCTTTTGGAGTGAGAGAATTCCAGACTGGAAATCCGGCACCCGTCATTCCCCGAGCGTTACTGACCTCTTTGATCCTGCACTTTTCGACATCGTCACCAGAAATCGAAGGCGGTTGGTAGGTCACTTTTTTCACTGTCGTAGTTGGCTTTCCCGCCACTTCAGAAGAGGACTTGATTGCTACCCCTTTGCCCCAAGCCAATTTCTTTCCATTCTTAAGACAGGTGAACTTTTTCCCTTGAAAAGTCGTTGTCACTCCCGCCTTTGGACAACTAGCACCTGCTTTAGGTGCTTGAGCGGCTAAAGCAGGCACCGTAGTAATCATGAGTGCCAAAGAGACTGTGATGGCCAGCTTCTTCATAAGATTGAAGGGTAACTAAAAAAAGTTACCCTTCAAAGGGCTCTATAAGAACTAAGCCCCAATCAAATCTGGATTTAGCCGCGGTCGACCTGGCATACGCTTCTGGGCGATAACCCGCTTTACCGGGCAACCACCACAAAGGGACTTGGCGTAGGCGATTTCTTCGCTCTTATCCGAGAAGAAAACTTCTGGATTGGAGTTATGGCATGGCAGGGTGAATGCACTCTCATCACCGTAAATTCCAGTGACTGCACCCAAGCCGATCTTGGCATCTTCGCCCTCGGCCCAACCTGGTACCAATAGTTCGCTGAAGAGAACTGTCATCGTTCTCACCTTTGCCTTCCCTTTTTCATTTCTTTCTATTTCTTGTTTTCCCGGAGTCGCATGGGAGGAGTCTCATGCGCTGAATTGAGATAAAGAAAAAGGGGCCTGAATCCCTTTGGATTCGAGGCCCCTGGCTTCTCTATCTCGAGATTTACCCGATAGAGCTCCAGGCGCCGAATCCATCGGCTGTCTTCTTGGTTGCAAAATAGAAGTTGTAACCAGAGACTGCTGACCAATTGGTAGCCCAACGGCGATGAGCGCGATTCGCGTTCATCGTGAGTTGAGTACTCGTGGTCTGCATCCGACAAGGGTAAGACACCGAAAGGAGCCCTTGCAACCGAGTTATTCCGAACTGGGTAGTTATACGGCGCAATTAAGCGCTAACCAGCCCTGCTTCGCGCAGGAATGGGCTGGGCTCGCCCGCATAGGAGATCGAAAGCGAACGTTTGGCCCGCGTTACCCCCACATAGAAGAGGCGTCGTTCCTCTTCTATCGGAGCGCTCGCCCAAGGAAGGTTGGAGGCAGAAGCGCCTGCAATAAATACCCAATCCCACTCAAGTCCCTTTGCGCCATGAAGCGTAGCGAGAGTGACTCCGGGAAGTGCGGGTGGGTTGTTCTGTTCAGCGCGATCTTCAAGCTCGCGCAAATAGGCGCGCATCGAATCGATGCCATCATTTGAGAGTTCATGTGCAAGTTGGATAAGGGCGCGAGCATATTTATCTGTTTCGCCGAATTGTTTTAGCAAATCCCGTAACTCAGTAAGCCAATCACCCTTTGGATCTGAGAGGACTGAGCCGCTACGGATTGCAGCGACCATCTCTCGGACATTACCTCTTTCAAAGAATCTCTCCGCAGTTCGGATCTGGTTTTCAATTCCCACCAAATTCAATGCATCTTCGATTGCCTCGAGTTGGGAATTGGTTCTTGCCAAGATAGCAATCGCCTGAGGATTGATTCCACTCTTTATGGTCTCGCTAACCTTTTCGGCGATGGAGATCAACTCTGAGGATTCACTTGTAAATGCCGAGCTCTTGGGTAGTTCTCCATGTTCATTTACTGCATCGAGATCGTGCCCCAGCTCGCCACTTCGTAAAATCGTATTTGCTAAGTTAATGATTTCTGGAGTTGAACGATAACCAGCGCTTAAGCGAATCACCTCAGCTTCAGGATATTTCTTCGTAAAGTTAAGTAGGAAAGCTGGAGTTGCGCCCGCGAAAGAATAAATTGTCTGGGCTGGATCGCCAACAACACAGATATCCTCACGTTTACCTAACCATAGATCCAAAAGCCGTTGTTGCAGCGGCGAGACATCTTGATATTCATCTACTGTGAAATATCGGTACTGATCGCGGATGCGCTCTCGAATTTCCCGCTCCTCCTCGAGCATTCCAACCGTGAGCAATAAAACATCTTCAAAATCAATGGCGCGCTCTTGTTTTTTAAGGCTCTCATAAGCCTCATAGACGCGCGCAATATCAGGCGCCCCAAGGCGGGCGGAAGAACTCTTCGATTGAGTCTTTACCGGTAGGCGACGTTGTCCCTCTTCTACGCTCTTTGCATATTCATCACTTGGGATCTGCATGACCTTAGCCCACTCGATTTCACCCGAGACATCACGGAGCAAGCTCGGGCTTTTGGTAACAGAAACTCCTGCGCGGTCTAGCGCTTCACCTAGAAAGCCACTCTTGCTAGTTAATAGCGATGGGAAGCGACCACCGAGGGCTTGCGGCCAGAAATACATGAGCTGCTTGAGCGCAGCCGCGTGGAAGGTGCGCGCAGCAATATTTGGAACGCCTAAGGCGCGAAGGCGAGAGCGCATCTCTCCAGCGGCACGTGCTGTGAAAGTTAAAGCCAAGATTCGATTCGCATCCACTACTCCGATATCAACCGCGTATGCCAAGCGGTGAGTAATAGCTCGCGTCTTACCTGTGCCAGCGCCAGCGATAACACAGACCGGGCCACGAACTGCGGTTGCTACTGCGCGTTGTTCATCATCAAGCGCTGCCAGAATTTCCTCAGCTAGTTGCGCCATGTCTCAGAACCAACCAAATCTTTTCTAGCATCAGCTCCATACCAAGCTTCTATCATCGCCCGAGCCACGGAAATCCTCGGTGGAAGAAGTAATTCTTCTGAGGCAACTTTTGATTTCAAATCATTGCGATTCAACCAGATAATCTCTTCAATCTCCTGCCCATCAGCTTTCACTGAATCTGGGTTAGAGATTGTTGCTTCAAAAGCGATCATCAGAGAGGCCGGGAAAGGCCACGGCTGGGATCCGAGATAGCGCATATTTTCAACGGTTCCGCCGCATTCCTCAGATACTTCGCGCAAAACAGTGCTTTCAAAAGACTCTCCCGGTTCAACAAATCCAGCAAATGTTGAGAAACGCTTTGCAGGCCAAACTTTCTGGCGACCGAGAAGAATTCGATCAGCTTTATCTTTAACAAGAACGATAACTGCGGGATCGGTGCGGGGATGATGGTCGCTCTCACAAACTTCGCACTTCCTAACCGCTCCGCCCATAGTGGATCTCGTCTTAGCGCCACATTTTGCACACCTTCTATGGGCATCATGCCATTGCGCAATTGCAAGGGCATGAACAGCAGCGCCAATTTCAAGTGAGTTGAGCGACTTGCCAATAGTTCTAAGCGACTCGTACTCCTTGGGAAACTCAGTTATCTCAGTGCTTTTATGGAGTACAAAGTAAGGCGTTCCAGATTTATCTAAGCCGAGAAAATATCGCTCGGCCTCTTCATTAGTTGAGGAAAGTGAGCTGCCAGATAGAAACTCAAGGGAGTTTCCCGAACATCGGAAGCGATCACCGAGCAGCTCGATTATTTTCCCTCGTTGCCACATCTCATTAAGAGCTGAGTCATCGCCCCTTAAGTGCGCAGCTCGATCCAATTCACTTCTCGATAATGGAAGTAGAAGCGGAAGCGCTATTTGAGGTGAATCGGAAGACACGGGGCGACCTTACTAGGAGCGCCGACTAGCCTTGCTGGCATGGGTAAGAGCCAAAGCCGTGCGGGTAAGAGTCCACTAGGTGCGCACTCCGGCTTCACAATCACATCATGGAACCTCTTACACGGAATGGCGATTCCGCCTAATTCTGGGGCGACGCTACATGGCGCGCTGGAGAAGTTAACTTCTGATCTTTCAAGTGATGTAGTTGCAATCCAAGAAGTCGATGTCCATCAAAGCCGCTCTGGAAATGGCAATCAGGTTAAGGAAATTGCTGAGCTGATTGGGGCTAAGTACTGGGCATTTGCACCATCGATGTATGGAACACCCGGTGAAAAATGGCGCGGTGTAACTGAAGAAATCGTCTTTGATGATTCAACTCCGATTCCACCAGATGCCATGTATGGGATTGGAATCGTCTCAAAAATTCCAGTAAGGAGATGGCATCGAATCAATCTCGGAAAAGCTCCGCTTGGGATGCCACTACTTATGGCTGGCGAAAAGCGCCCACAGCTAATCTATGTTTCTGATGAACCTCGCTCAGCGCTTGTGGCTGAGCTAGAAAATGGAATATCGGTCACGACCACTCATCTCTCATTTGTGCCGCTAAAGAATCTCTTGCAGTTAAGGAAGATTTCAAAGTGGGTAGAGCAACTTCCCGGGATTCACATTATGACTGGAGATTTCAATCTTCCATGGGGGCTTGCGCCAAAGATTTCCGGTTGGCGAGATTTAGTCGTTGGTCCTACTTATCCTTCTTGGAAGCCATCAATTGAGTTTGATTACATAATGAGTAAAGAACTACAACATGAAGATGTGATCGCACGAATTCACAATCATTATGGAATCAGCGACCACTTAGCTTCAAGCGTGACTATTCGTTAGTTGCAGAGAGAAGTTGGCCCAACTAGGCAACATTTGATTTACGGCTTAGCGCAACTTTATGGGAGTTAAACGCCTTTAGTAATTCGCTTCGCTTTCCATCAGGCATTGCAAAGGTTGCCGCATATGCAGACCAGGAATTTAACTTCCCGAGATCATCACATGCCATCAAGCGAGTGATTAACTCTTCCCAATCCCCTTTATCCATAGGTTTTTTTGCAGCTACTTTAGGAGGGTTATTTCGAGCAGCTTTAGACATCTCTTCCCTGCTGGGCCGCTTTCCCTTTGCGGCAAAGCCGAGATTGGCGAGGCAACGTCCAATACTTGAGGTCTCACAATTCTCACTTGCATTGGAGCGATTAACCGGTGAGGACCCTTCAATCTCAGTGGCAAAGCCAGTCGATTGTGGCCGGAGATCATCAGTATTTGTGTAGGCCTCAGTTCGACAGATCCATTCAATTCTTCCATCCGGGCGCTCCGTACGCTTTAGATCAGTTAGCAATCTTCCATTTGGATATTTAGCCCAAAAGGAGCGGATGCGATTCTCAACTGGTTCATAATCGTTGAGATTGAAATAACTCATTATTGGCCCACCGCCATCAATAATTCTTCGGACATCACTTCAGAGGGGCTTAAAGCTCCGGCTCGGAATGCGCCTAGTAACGCCTCGCGGCCACCATCTTTAAATCGCGTAGAAATATATGGATCGCGAGTGTTGAAGTGGATGAAATCCAAAACCTCTCCGGTTCGCGGATAGATAGCTTTTCCATCAACATTTTCAACTGAGTCAAGGATGTGCTTGCGGAATGAATCGCGGACGCTCTCTACGATTTCATACTCCCAATTGCTCTTCACCCACTCTACGAGCGCTTTCTCGCTCAAAACTTCAGCAGAGTTCTTCGGATGTACCAAAGAGACCTTAGCAATCTCCTCACCTTCAAGAACGGCTTTTGCTGCATCAGCGCCAACCTCTTCAAGTGCGGCGGCGAATTCGCGGCGCAATCGCTCTTTCGCCTCTTTCGCGGCATCAGCGATCAATGTGATGGCCGAGAGTTGGAATGCCAGTTCTCGTAGGTTCATAGGTGGTGCCTCCTGCATCTTCTTTATATGCTTTTTAGATAGCCGGAGTACACAACCCACCACTGACAAAGTGCGAAAAAGCCCTGATTTATCGGCGTTTTGGCACCACTTAAGAGAATTAGCCCTCTTGGTTCGCTTTCTTCGCTTTCGAGGTCAACCGGGAACGCTCGTTCTGATCAAGTACGACCTTACGGATTCTCACATTTATAGGAGTTACCTCTACGCACTCATCCTCACGGCAATACTCAAGGGCCTGTTCGAGATTTAAAATCTTTGGCGGGATTAGACGTTCATTCTCATCTGATCCTGCAGCGCGCATATTTGTTAACTTCTTTTCCCGCACAATATTCACATCCATATCTTCTGGGCGTGAATTTTCACCAATGACCATCCCCTCATAAACATCTGAACCAACCTCAGAGAAAATAGTGCCGCGCTCTTGTAGCGCAAAAATTGCATATGAAGTTGCTGTGCCAGCGCGATCCGAAACTAGCGAACCAGTCGGACGAGTCCTTAACTCTCCACTCCACGGTTCATAGCCATCAAATACATGGTGGAGCAATCCAGTACCCCGAGTCTCTGTTAAGAACTCAGTTCTAAATCCAATCAGACCTCTTGAAGGAACTTTGAAATCCATTCGAATCCAACCAGTTCCATGGTTGACCATCTGTTCCATTCGTCCTTTACGAAGCGCCATGAGTTGGGTTATCACTCCGAGATAATCCTCCGGAGCATCAATTGTTAAACGCTCCATTGGTTCATGTAATTTGCCATCAATAGTCTTAGTGACAACTTGTGGTTTACCAACGGTTAACTCAAAACCTTCGCGACGCATCATTTCCACCAATACAGCGAGTTGCAATTCACCGCGACCTTGGACCTCCCAGGTATCAGGGCGTTCGGTATTTAGAACTCGGAGCGAAACATTTCCAACGAGTTCGGCGTCGAGACGATTCTTTACCAACCGCGCCGTTAATTTCTTTCCAACTCGACCGGCAAGAGGTGAGGTATTTATGCCAATAGTCATTGAAATACTTGGCTCATCTACCGTTATTAAAGGTAGGGCATGAGGATTCTCGGCATCTGCGAGGGTCTCGCCAAGAGTGATTGTCTCGATACCAGCGACGGCGATGATGTCTCCGGGGCCTGCTTCAGTAGCTGGTACACGCTCAAGGCCTTCGGTCATCATCAATTCAGAGATCTTTACCTTTTCTTGACTGCCATCAGTCTTTAGCCAGGCAACGACTTGGCCCTTCTTGATGGTTCCTTCATGTATACGACACAAGGCAAGTCGCCCTAAGTAAGGCGATGAGTCAAGGTTTGTGACATGTGCTTGAAGTGGCGCGCCTTCGTGAAACTTTGGCGCTGGAATCGTTTTAAAGATGACATCAAATAGAACATCAAGATTCTCAGTATCAGGCATACCACCATCTGCTGGACGATTAAGAGAAGCCCGTCCAGCTTTCGCCGATGTGTAAACAATTGGAAAATCAATCTGGTCTTCATTGGCATCAAGATCCAAGAAGAGTCCATAAGCTTCATCGACAACTGCTGCGATTCGCGCATCGGGCCGATCAACTTTATTGATAATCAAAATTACGGGGAGATTTTTCTGTAGCGCTTTACGGAGAACGAAACGAGTCTGTGGAAGTGGCCCCTCCGATGCATCAACTAAAAGTGCGACGCCATCAACCATTTCTAATCCGCGCTCAACTTCGCCGCCGAAATCAGCGTGGCCCGGGGTATCGATGATGTTGACTATTGATGATCCACGTTTTACCGCGGTGTTCTTGGCAAGAATTGTGATTCCTTTTTCCCGCTCAAGATCCATCGAATCCATAACTCGATCTTGGGTTTCCGATTGTTCTTTATGCGCCGCAAAGGCTCCGGATTGCCATAACATCGCATCCACCAAAGTTGTCTTGCCATGATCGACGTGGGCAATAATTGCGATATTGCGAAGTTCGGAGCGCTCTTTCTCAGCGAGGCCGGCTAAATGTGGCGATTTTGAATGGTTTCTAGACATTGAACCGGAACTCTACGACATCGCCATCTTGCATCACGTAATCCTTACCTTCCATGCGGACTTTTCCGCGCGAACGAGCTTCGGTCATTGATCCTGCAGCTACCAAATCATCAAAGGAGATGATCTCCGCCTTGATGAAACCTTTTTGAAAGTCAGTATGAATAACTCCGGCGGCCATAGGAGCGGTATCGCCTTTGTGAATCGTCCAAGCGCGCGCTTCTTTCTCACCGGCAGTTAAATATGTTTGCAGTCCTAAAGTATTAAAGCCCACGCGGGCAAGGGTGCTAAGGCCCGGCTCATCGAGCCCAATTGATTTCAAGAGCTCAAGGGCTTCGGCATCATCTAGTTCTGCAAGTTCAGATTCCGTCTTTGCATCTAGGAATATCGCCTCAGCGGGGGCAACTAGTTGTTGCAATTTCGCGCGCAGATCCAGATCGCCTAATTCTTTAGCATCCACATTAAAGACATATAGAAATGGCTTTGCAGTCAGGAGCCCTAACTCTTTTAAGAGCGCAAGATCAACTTTTGAACCAAAGAGAAGTTTGCCATCGGCGAGAACTTTCTCCGCCTCGCGCATCGCATCGAGCACTACTTGGCGCTCTTTGGCTTGGCGCGCTTCTTTTTCGACTCGCGGGATAGCTTTTTCTAAAGTCTGTAGATCTGCTAGCTGCAACTCGGTATTTATAGTCTCGATATCACTCGCAGGTTCAACTCGGCCGTCAACATGGACAACATCGGGATCGGTAAAGACGCGGATGACTTGGCAGATTGCATCGCTCTCGCGGATATTTGCAAGGAACTTATTGCCAAGGCCAGCTCCCTCAGATGCGCCCTTCACAATTCCTGCGATATCTACAAAGGAGACCGAGGCCGGGATAATCCGCTCAGAATTAAAGATCTTGGCGAGAACCGCCAGCCGCTCATCTGGGACGCCAACTACGCCGACATTTGGCTCGATAGTGGCGAATGGGTAATTCGCAGCCAAGACATTGTTCTTTGTCAGGGCGTTGAAGAGGGTCGATTTTCCAACATTGGGAAGGCCGACGATTCCGATTGAGAGGCTCACGAGGAGTAGAGCCTAACCGTCAATGTCAGCCCCTCCTGCCACGATAGGCATATGAACGGTGCGACTTACCTCATTCTGGGTCTAGTAATTGGTCTAGCAATCGGACTTGGCCTCGGATTCATCTATGCCACTACGCGAGTGAATAGTGAAAAAGGAAAGGTCGATTTACTTAACTCCCAAATCGAAGAGCTCCGCCGTGAAGAGACGCGATTAACAACCTTAAATGAACAACTCCGCGCTGTCACAACCGGAATGACCCAACTATCTACACAAGCACAAGAAGCGGAAGTGAAGCGTGCTCGCGCTGAGAGTGAGATGCGCACCCAGATCGAAACGATGCGCCTTGGTAATGAGAATCTGCTCCGGGAAACTACGAAGTTAGCGGGAGCGCTCTCAAACTCTCAAACTCGTGGAAAGTATGGCGAAGCTCAACTTGAAACGCTCCTGGAAAATGCTGGATTGCTTGAGAATGTTCATTTCTTCAAACAAGATTATCGAGCATCGGGCACTGAGATCTCTAAACCAGATATCAAGATATCGGTCCCTGGTGGAAGTGAAATCTTTATCGACTCTAAGTTCCCCTTTGATCGCTTCTTAGAAGCGGTAGTTGAGAAAGATCCGGTCGAGCGCGCTCGCTTAATGGCGCTACACGCAAAGGATCTCTTAGGACATGTAACTGCTCTCGCTAAACGTGGTTATCAAGAGAGCGGAAACTCCCCCGATTACGTTGTTCTCTTTGCTCCCTTCGAATCAATTCTCTCTGAAGCCTTGGATGTTGAACCACAACTCCTACATAAAGCTTTTGAAAAAAATGTCACTATTGCTACCCCAACGACGATGATGGCGCTATTGCGTACCGTCGCGTATGTCTTCTCCCGTAGCGAACTGGCGAAAAACGCCCAAGAGATTACTGATTTAGCTGGTGAACTATTAAAACGAATCGGAAAAGTTCACTCCAAGATTGAGACGCTCGGCGATCGCCTCAAATCAACCGAGCGCGCATTTAATGATCTTATTAAGAGCGCTGAAGAGAATGTATTGAAGCCAGCTCGCAAGATGGTAAAACTAGGAGCGCCATCCTCAAGTAAGTTAAAGGCGCTAGATGAAGTTGATGATGAAGTTCGCGCAATTGCGCCGAAAGCGATAGAAAACTCTGAGGACATAGATTTGGAAGATCTAGATGAAAGCGATAGCGATGACAAATAACTCCGCCACAAACCTTCCTAAGCCTCCGATAAAGAGCCCGGTAAAAGGAGCTGGTCTAACCAAACCTGGCGTTGTGATCCTGCAATTTCTACTCATTGCCTTCGTGGCGATGGTGGAGATCTTTTTCCGCTCCAATGTTGGTTTTGTTACCGGTATTGCTATCTGGGCCGCCTATTACGGAGCCTTAATCTATGGAAGAAAGGGAACGACTTATGTAGCGGTAGTTAATCCACCTATCGCCTTTGCATTTGCCACGCTCTTCTTGCTTCCCACCGTTGGCGGAATCTCACTTAGTTTTACTCGAATCGGAATTGATCTTGTCACGGGGCTAGCTAGCGTCGCGCCCTTTTTGATTTCTGGATCCTTATTTGGTTGGTGGCATTACTTTAAAGAGCGCAAGCAACTACTTTCCAGCAGCCTTTAGATCCTTACGTAGCTCTGGTGGCAGGGCAAAGAGCAAGCTCTCCTCCATCGCCCGGAATTCTTCGACATCTGCAAAGCCTCGCCTAGCTAGCTCTTCTAGTAGGTCTTTTACTAGCAACTCTGGAACTGATGCTCCGCTAGTAACACCGATGGTCTCAACGCCCTCAAACCACTCATCCTTAACTTCACTCGCATAATCAATTAAATATGCCGCCTTCGCGCCATACTCCTTTGCAACTTCCACCAAGCGCACCGAGTTAGATGAGTTGGTAGAGCCCACAACAAGTACCAACTCAGTCTGAGGAGCGATCTGCTTGATCGCAACTTGGCGATTCTGGGTTGCGTAGCAGATGTCATCTGAGGGCGGATCTTGAAGTTGCGGGAAGCGCTCTTTAAGAGTTCCCACCATCTGCAAAGTTTCATCAACGCTTAGAGTGGTCTGGGAGAGCCAAGCAACTGGTCGATTTGGATCAATTTCGATGGTTCGCGCCTGTTCTAGCCCATCTACAAGTCGGATGTGATCAGGAGCCTCTCCTGCTGTTCCCTCAACTTCTTCATGCCCATTATGGCCAATTAAGAGAATTTGTAGATCTTCGGCAGCAAAGCGGCGCGCTTCTTGGTGAACCTTGGTAACAAGCGGACAAGTTGCATCAATAGTTTTTAGCTGACGGCTTGCTGCTTCTTCATGAACTTTCGGTGAGACTCCATGCGCTGAGAAAACTACTCGCGCACCTTCTGGGACTTGGTCGGTCTCTTCAACAAATATCGCCCCCTTCTTTTCAAGGGATTCGACAACATGCTTGTTATGAACAATCTGTTTGCGGACATATACCGGAGCCCCATATAGCTCAAGGGCTTTTTCCACAGTAATTACCGCGCGATCAACCCCCGCGCAATAACCGCGAGGCGCAGCAAGGAGAACTCGCTTCGACATACGGGCATCCTATTAGTATCGCGCCGTGCTCGAAACTTCAGCGGAAAAACCAGTACCAGTACGCGTAGTTTCAGAAGCAATTAGCGACTATATAAATCGCCTCGGCCAAATCTGGGTGGAAGGTGAGATCGCACAATTAAATGATCGCGCTGGTTCCGGAATGGTTTACATGCGCCTTCGAGATCCCAGCGTTGATATGTATTTAGAAGTCACCTGTCCAAGATCGGTCTTTAAAGCTGTTGCTCCCCTTACCGATAATGCTCGAGTTGTAATCAATTCAAAAGTTAATTTCTATACCCCAACCGGTCGCCTCTCGCTAAATGCAAAGGAGATCCGCCAAGTTGGCGTCGGCGAGTTATTGGCTCGCCTTGAAGCGCTTAAGAAAATGCTTGCTGCAGAAGGGCTCTTTGCTTCAGAGCGAAAGAAACCGCTGCCATTCCTCCCTAAGAAGATCGGTTTGATCTGCGGTAGAGCAAGCGCTGCTGAGAAAGATGTTAAAGAGAATGCCAAGCGGCGTTGGCCGGCAGTTATCTTTGAGACCAGAGAAGTAGCCGTCCAGGGCGCCGATGCAGTCATCCAAGTTTCGGCGGCGCTGCGTGAATTAGATGCTGATCCCGATGTTGATGTCATCATAATTACGCGCGGTGGTGGTTCATTTGAAGACCTACTTCCTTTCTCCGATGAAGGTTTAGTAAGGCTTGCCGCCGCATGTAAGAAGCCAATTGTTAGCGCTATCGGCCACGAGCAAGATACCCCGCTCTTAGATTTAGTCGCTGACCTACGAGCCTCTACGCCAACTGATGCAGCTAAACGAGTGGTGCCTGATATCCAGGAAGAGTTCGAGAAAATTAGCCAACTTCGCCAGCGCGCCGATCGGAAGATAAATGATCGAGTGGTTCTCGAAATGACCAAAGTGGTCGGATTGATTCAACGTTCTTTCGCAAGTATCAACTCGCGTTTGATGAGATCAAATGAGGAGTTGACTCACTTAATTGCGCGAGTGCGCACGCTCTCGCCACAAGCAACGCTTGATCGTGGTTACGCAGTCGTTCAAAAGCGAGATGGCTCAATAGTCCGCTCACCTAAAGCGCTCACAAAAGGTGAAGAGTTACGGCTCCGCCTTGCCGAGGGTGTGGCGGTTGCAACAGCCACAGGCGAGGGAACTACTGATTCAACTACCCGGTCAATGAAAGGCGAGTAGATTACGAATATGGCCGAACTAAGTTATGAAGCCGCAAGAGATGAACTCGCAAAAGTCGTAGCAACTCTGGAATCTGGTGGGTTGGGCCTTGAGGAATCGCTAAAACTCTGGGAGCGGGGCGAGGAGTTAGCGGCGATCTGCCAAGAGTGGCTCGATGGGGCGCGTGCAAAACTTGAATCTGCCAGCCGGCTCGCCTCAAAAGCTGATGAAGCGAAATAGCAATGCCTGAATTTATCTACGAAGACCTTCTTCCAGTTGGCCCGGATAAGACTGAGTACCGCCTAATCTCCAAAGAAGGTATCTCTACCTTTGAAGCAGATGGTCGGACATTTCTTAAGGTTTCGCCGGAAGCCATTAGAAATCTCACGGAAGTGGCGATGCATGACATCTCGCATTACTTGAGAAGTGAACATCTTGCCCAGCTAGCAAATATTCTGAAAGACCCAGAGAGCTCCCCAAATGACCGCTTTGTTGCGCTAGACCTTCTAAAGAATGCAAATATCTCAGCAGGCGGAATCCTTCCCATGTGCCAAGACACCGGTACTGCAATTGTTATGGGAAAGAAAGGACAACAAGTCCTAACCTCTGAACGCGATGAGGTCACAATTTCAAAAGGTATTTATGATGCTTTCACCAAGTTAAATCTCCGCTATTCACAACTTGCTCCCGTCACCGTTTGGGAAGAGAAGAACACCGGGAATAACCTTCCTGCCCAAGTCGAGATCTATTCTGATTACGAACATGGCGATGAATACAACTTCCTCTTTATAGCCAAAGGTGGTGGAAGTGCCAACAAGTCATTTCTTTATCAAGAGACTAAGGCGATTCTCAATCCGAAAACTTTCTTTATCTGGCTAGAAGAGAAGCTTCGCTCACTTGGAACGGCAGCCTGCCCTCCCTATCACCTAGCTATCGTGATTGGCGGAACAAGCGCTGAATTCACCGCAAAGACCGCCAAACTTGCCTCAACAAAATACTTGGATTCACTTCCGACTACAGGAAATGCGAAGACTGGAAGGGCTTTCCGCGACCCAGAACTTGAGAAACAAGTCTTTGAACTAACCCAGAAATTAGGTATTGGCGCTCAATTTGGCGGAAAGTATTTCTGCCATGACGTCCGCGTAATCCGCCTTCCCAGGCATGGCGCCTCTCTCCCGATCTCGATCGCTGTTTCCTGTTCGGCCGATCGCCAGGCCAAGGCCAAGATCACAAAAGATGGCGTCTTTATTGAGAAATTAGAGACCGACCCAGCCCACTACTTGCCTGAGACAACTGATTCCCATCTCGACGATAACGTTATTCGCGTTGATCTAAATCGACCCATGGAAGAGATAACCAAGGAGCTCTCAAAATATCCCGTAAAAACGCGACTCTCGCTCACCGGAACTCTTGTTGTAGCCCGCGATCTTGCTCATGCCAAGATCAAAGAGGTGATTGATTCTGGAAAACCAATGCCGGAGTACTTTAAGAAGTACCCGGTCTATTACGCAGGCCCGGCAAAGACACCACAAGGTTATGCATCTGGTTCATTTGGACCGACCACCGCAGGGCGAATGGACTCTTATGTTGATCAATTCCAATCACTTGGCGGTTCGCTCGTGATGCTCGCTAAGGGAAATCGTTCTAAGCAGGTTACTGAGGCCTGCAAAAAATTCGGTGGTTTCTATCTCGGCTCTGTAGGTGGACCAGCAGCTCGCCTCGCAAAAGATTGCATCAAAAAAGTTGAGGTGTTGGATTACGAAGAGCTTGGTATGGAAGCAGTCTGGAAGATTGAGGTTGAAGACTTTCCAGCCTTCATCGTCGTTGATGACAAGGGAAATGACTTCTTTGCTGAAACGAGTAAGCCACTATCGATTGGCACTCGTCCGAGCGACGCCTTTTAATTGTTTTCTAATTATTAGTAGTAACGCGAGCGCTTGAATTTAGCGAGCGCCTTACAAGGTGTTTCGTAACGAACATCAATGTAATGAAGTCCCCAACGGATCTGGGTAACTGGATTGGTCCGCCAATCGGTAGCGATTACATCCATCTTTGCCGCAGGAAGCGCTTGTGGGATTCCATGGGCGCCGGTGCGTGGATTTCTTGCCCGATAGTTCCAATTACTCTCTCTGGTCCAAAGGGTGTTCAGGCAAGAGAACTGGTAGCTCCCCCAGCCATACTTCTCTTTCGCGATCTCGGCAGCAATCTTCTTGGCGCCCTTTGGCGCTCTCGCCTTTTCAACCTGTTGAACCATTACCGAGACCATCAACATATCCATCGACCGAACAGCGGTGGCATCGCTCATCTCAATCAGCGTTGGTAGAGCAGGGCCGGTCTCTTCTGGAGCGTTGGCCTTTAGATTGGCGCTAGCGCTAACCGGCGCGCTGGCAACTGGCTCCTCTTCAACCGGAAGCTGGGCCGAAGCGCCGCTGATTAGTGCGAACTCAAGGGTGGCAAAGAGGGAGATAGCGGCGATCGCCGAAGCCATAAATGGCCTAAGGGCTCTCTTTCGCAAGCGTCTACCTCCTCTTTCGAGGTTCATATACAAGGGGGAATCGGTTAGTTACCGGCCGTAAGGGTGACAAAGGGTGAGGGCACCCGCAAATCTAAACAGGCGTGTGGCGGAAAAATATGAAATCTCACAGGAATTGTGGATATAAAAAGCCCAGTTCGCTACGGTAAATGTCCGAAATAGACCTTTTGAAGCAAAACCCCTATTTTCAGGGATATTTCATGCAAAGAGCTGAACTGGATCCTCAAGAAGCTCAGTGACCAGGGCGGCGATTTGGGAGCGCTCCGAGCGGGTCAAGGTTATGTGAGCAAAGAGCGGATGTCCCTTGAGCGATTCGATGACGGCAACGACTCCATCGTGGCGGCCAACCCGGAGGTTGTCGCGCTGGGCGACATCGTGGGTCAGGACAACTCGTGAACCTTGGCCAATTCGGGATAGGACGGTTAGGAGAACTCCCCGCTCTAAGGATTGGGCCTCATCAACAATTACAAAGGCATCATGAAGTGAGCGCCCCCGGATATGGGTAAGTGGAAGAACTTCGATCAACCCACGATCCATAATCTCTTCAATTACCTGATTTGAAACTAGCGCGCCTAGAGTGTCGAAGACTGCTTGAGCCCAAGGAGACATCTTCTCCCCTTCGGTTCCGGGCAAGTAGCCAAGCTCTTGTCCGCCAACTGGGTAGAGCGGGCGGAAGACCACCACTTTCTTATGGAGGCGCCGCTCCATCACAGCCTCCAACCCGGCGCATAGAGCTAACGCAGACTTTCCAGTTCCTGCCCGGCCACCGAGAGAGACGATTCCAACTTCATTATCGAGAAGAAGATCAAGGGCCACTCGCTGTTCAGCCGAACGGCCATGGATTCCGAAAGCGCTCCGATCGCCCCGAACTAGAACTAGCGATTTATCAGCGGTAACTCTCGCTAGCGCGCTGCCCTTTTCAGAGTGCAGTACGACTCCGGTATGGCAAGGAAGATCCTTTGCAAGCGGGTCACTTACTTTTTCACCAGACTTATCAGCAGCGTAGAGGGCATCAATTAATTTACTGCCAACGCTCTCCTCCACCATCCCAGTCCAACCGCTACTTGGCACCAACTCGGCGCGATACTCCTCAGCAGTTATTCCAACCGAGGAGGCTTTTACTCGAAGCGGAAGATCTTTTGTAACAAGAACTACATCTTTACCTTCACTTACCAAATTTCTAGCAATCGCAAGTATGCGAGAGTCATTAGTGCCATCGCGCAAGAAGCCATGTGGAAGTGAGGATGTATCAGTGTGGTTCAACTCAACTGAGAGAGTTCCGCCAGCTGCATTTATTTTCAGTGGTTGATCCAGCCGTCCATGGGCAACTCTTAAATCATCAAGTGCGCGTAGGGCCGCCCGGGCGAAATAGCCCAATTCGGGGTGGTCGCGCTTGCTCTCTAGTTCGCCAATAACAGCGATTGGAATGATGATTTCATGCTCTTCGAAGCGATATAGGGCGGTGGGGTCGGCGAGCAAGACGCTCGTATCCAGGACGTAAGTCTTTGTAACTTCAGAGCTACGACGGGCCAATTGGCTCCTCTTCCGGCTCAAATATTCTCTTTTTCTCGCACTAACAACCTCGTTAGTGAGGGAAGTTGGCTACTGGAAAAAGGTAAATCCTTACCGAAGAACTTTTTGGCGACACGCTCAAGTTGAGGTTGAGGTTTTTTACTTACCTAGCCGGCGCTCTCGAATCGCATATGAACGCAGCGCCCGGAGGAAATCCACTTTTCTAAAATCTGGCCAATAGGCTTCACAGAAATAAAACTCCGATTGATGGCTCTGCCAGAGTAAGAAACCTCCCAGGCGTTGTTCGCCAGAAGTTCTAATCACCAACTCTGGATCCGGTTGGCCGGCGGTGTAGAGGTACTGGTCAATTTTCTCAGCAGAGAGGGCTTCGGCAATTTCACCAGCGTTCTTACCGATAGAACCGGCCTCAGATATATAGCGCTTAACGGCATCGATAATCTCAAGGCGTCCGCCATAACCGATTGCAACATTTACGGTGATTCCGTCGATTGAAGCAGTCTTCGACTCAACTTCACGGAGCATTTTCTGTAGCGACTCTGGCAAGAGCTCAAAGGAGCCGACCGGTCGAATCTTCCAACGGCCGGCTGAGCGGAGTCGCTCGACCGCATCTTCAATGATTCCAAGTAGCGATTCGATCTCATCGCTATCTCGTTTGAAGTTATCGCTTGATAACAACCAGAGCGTTACTACCTCAATCTCGGTCGCTTCGCACCAATCAAGAAGTTCAACTATTTTCTCGGCACCAGCAATATGACCGCGGCGTGGAGAGGTGTCACCGGTTGGAGAGGGATTCTCTTTCGACCATCGCCTATTGCCATCGAGGATTACGCCGATATGGCGAGGGGTCTTTGCTAGATCTAGGCGATTGAGGAGGCGCTTTTCGTAGAGTGGATAAATTGCAGATTTGATTAGGGACTTAATTGTCATGAATCAGCGCCTAGAACTTGTACTCGCGCGAAACCCTTCGCTCGGCAATGAAGGAGAAGACTGGCAAAGTGCCGGCGAGAATAAACATAATCATCCGCTTGATCGTAAAACGAGCCTTTGCGGTGAAATGAATGGCGGTGAGGACGTAAAAGGCATATACGTAGCCATGTACAAATGGAATCCACTTGACCTTGGCCTCTAACTCCGGAGCATCAAGCAAGTAGACAACCGGTAGCTCGACAAACCAGAGCAATAGGGACATTACCCCTGCGAGGAGCGCCATCACTCGAAATCTCAGGACTACGCCCTTCACTATTTGGCTCTCCCCTCGCGCTCTCGAAATCTGCTGTATATCGGTAAGAAAACTACTACGAGTGCCATAAGCCACCAAATAACAACATATGCGATGTGCTGCCAGTAGTAGCCCGGGATTGTGGGAGCTGCTGGATCGAGCAAGGCCCTTGGTACCTCAAGTGAAAATCCATCTCGAAGCTCGCTATTGGCTAGGACAAAGCCATCGTAGTAATCCCCCGGGTAATCGCCGACAAGGAGTGAGGGATCTAGGCGACTTAATCGACCCTCGCTTCTATCACTGAGATCTTCATATTGGCGATGAAAGAGCCGGCCGGTTACAACTATGTCGCCTCGAGGAAGATCGCTATTGGAGTTACTTCTTACTACCAGGATGTAGCCGCCACCATCTACCTCCATCAGACCTACTAACCAAGTTTCGCGTACGCCCTTACTATTTATTTGATTGGGAGCATCAAATTGCGCAACATAACTTCCAGAGAATTCAACAATTCGATTTACCGATTCTCCAGGCAGGTTGGAGTTTGGTTTAGAAACTTTAGATAGAGCGATGAGTGGCTGCTCTTCATATGGTTTCTGTAACTCCGCTACTTGGGCTGCCCGATCAAGTTGCCAGAAGCCAAGGGCTATGAAGCTAAAGAAAGCGATTACTGCAATCGAAAATTGAAATAGCTGAGAGAGACGAGACTTACTTTGACTCATCTTCGATCCGTCGTTGCTCCATTCGCTTATATCGTTTATAGAAACTTCGAAGTAATACAACCGTGGCTAAGGTAAGAGTGATCATTGTTATCGATCCGGCAATGCCCTGATCTAAGTAGCCGCTTTCCATGCGAGAATCATCCCATGTTTGGAAAATTCGGCTCCAGAAAAGCCGGGCCGCATCGATTCAAAGAGATCTTTGATGAACTGCCGAGAGAGACTCAAGAGCTTCTAAATTCTCGATATGGAGTCTCCGGAACTAGTTATTGGAGATACCTAGCCCTGGTTGCGCTGGCTATTGGATTGCCCTGGTTGATGTGGAGCGCTTGGTACCACTCAAACCCAGCAGCCCGGGTGACTTTAGTTAGCTTCACCCCAATCGATGATCGCTCAATCGAGATTACTTTTGACCTTGATCGAAAAGATTCAACAATCGACCATACCTGCACATTAATTGCTCGGGACTATGAGAAAAATGTCGTGGGCGAGATTGATATCCCAGTTGCTCCCAGCGCCACAAACCCCGTTGAGATAACGGCAACAATCCCGACTCGGTTAGCGGCGGTAAATGCCGGCGTCCTTGAGTGCCGCCCTAGCGAGCGCTAACGCCCAACGCAAACTATAGAAACTCGCAATAAACTCCCGCCCATGACCGCTAAGACATGGCTTACTCAAGAAGCCGCTGATCGTCTCGCTAACGAATTGAGAGAGCTTGAGACTTCTGGTCGAAGCGAAGTTGTTAAGAAAATTGAAGCCGCCCGCGCCGAAGGTGACTTGAAAGAGAATGGTGGCTATCACGCAGCTCGGGAAGAGCAAGGAAAATTAGAGGCACGGATCCGCCAATTGAAAGCCTTACTTGAGAACGCAGAGATTGGAACGCCCAAAGGTGAAGCTGGTCAAGTAAGCCCCGGCATGAAAGTGGCGGTAGAGATCATGGGAAAGAAGATGGAATTTCTCCTCGGCTCACGTGAGATAGCAAGCGGTGAGTTAGATGTCTATAGCGAACAATCTCCGCTTGGTGCCGCTGTTCTAGGAGCGAAAGTTGGCGATGAGCGGAGTTACACCGCGCCGAATGGCAAGGCGATAAAGGTAAAGATTCTCGCTGCTGATTTCTTTGCCTAGATGCTTACTCTGAATCTATCTCTCTAAGAATTACTTGGAAGCTACGTTTACATACTTCCTAATACTTAGTGGAACAAAGATCGCCATTAGCAAGACCATATAAATGAGCGACATCTCGAGGGGATTCTGGCTCGGCCAAGAGTTTGCAGTAACGCCAAAGATATTTTGAAGTCCAAATAGCTCGCGGCAAGCTGCCACCATCGTTGAGACTGGATTCCATTCTGCGAAATATTGAAGCGCCTTAGGCATCCCCGTTGTTGGGGCAAAGGCATTTGAGAGGAAGGTGAGCGGGAAGACTGCGATAAAGACAGCAGCGTTAGCTACTCGCGCCGATCTCACAGATAACCCAATCAAGATTCCAATCCAAGCCATCGCAAATCCAAAGAAGAGCAAGAAAATAAAGCCAAGCATGACTTTGAATAGCCCGGAATCAGGGCGCCATCCAACTAAGAACCCAGCTAAACCCATAACAAATAGCACAACGATATTTAGTAAGCCATCACCGAGGGCTCTTCCGAAAACTACAGCACCTCGCGAAATGGGAAGTGAGCGGAAGCGATCTATCAAGCCTTTCTGCATATCTTCAGCAAGTCCTACCGCAGTTCCAGCAAGGGTGAAGGCAACGGTCTGAACGAAGATTCCAGGCATAAGTAGTTGCACGTAATCAACTCCAGGAATACCAGTTGAGATCGAACCGCCAAAGACGTAACGAAATAGCAGCACGAACATGACTGGCTGGATAGTTGAGAAGATCAAGACTTCCGGGACGCGGATGAGTTGGAGCCATTGGCGCTTGGTAACAACTAAAGCATCAGATATCGCATGCGACATTATTTCTTCCTCACTTCTTCTCTTTCCGGTTCTTTCTCCGGCCACGAGCCTTTACTTCGCCCTCATCTTCCGGCTTCTGCTCCTCGGCAACATGTCCGGTTAGCGAGATAAATACATCATCAAGTGAGGGGCGCTTAAGACCGATATCAAGGGGATGAATTCCAAGATCATCGAGTTGTCGGGCTGCTTCAATCAAAGCTTTTGAACCTGTTGTAACCGGAGCAGAAACTTGGCGAATTCCCTCATCAACACTGACATTTCCGCCAGCGACTTTGGCAACAATCTCTTTAACTTGGGCTAGATCATTTGCGGCGGCGACTATCTCTAACCGCTCGCCACCGACTTGTCGCTTTAGTTGATCTGAGGTTCCACGGGCAATCACTTTTCCATGGTCAACAACAACGATGTCATCGGCAAGTTGATCGGCTTCTTCCAAATATTGAGTGGTCAATAACAGCGTCGTTCCGCCCCTTACCAAACTCTTGATAACTCCCCACATTTCTTGGCGGCCTCTTGGATCAAGGCCCGTAGTTGGCTCATCAAGAAAGAGAATCTTAGGCTTAACAATTAGCGAGGCGGAGAGATCAAGCCTTCTTCGCATACCACCGGAGTAAGTTCTAATCGGGCGCTTTGCAGCATCGGTGAGGCTAAATTGTTCAAGCAATTCCGTAGCTCGCTGCTTCGCCGCCTTAGGTGAGAGATGATAAAGCCGACCAAACATGATCAAGTTATCCCAGCCAGTTAGGGTTTCATCGACAGCGGCATATTGGCCAGATAATCCAATTACTTCTCTTACTTTTTCCGGTTCCTTAATTACATCAATTCCTGCGACAGTTGCGCGACCAGAATCTGGAATTAGTAGCGTTGTTAATACACGGACCGTAGTGGTCTTGCCCGCACCATTTGGCCCAAGAACGCCAAGTACTGTGCCTTCACTCACATCAAGGGTGAGTCCATCGAGAGCGCGAACCTTGCCGCCGTCGTAAGTCTTCACCAAATCTTCTGCAATTACGCTTTTCACTGTGTAGAGAGTAGTAGCCTTACTACTCATCACAAAATTAGGTACGAAATCACGTTAGGAAGAAATGACAAAGCCCCTGACCCATCGCGAAATTATGATCATTATGAGCAGCCTTATGACCGGCCTGCTCCTCGCGGCCTTAGATCAAACAATTGTCTCTACTGCGTTAAAGATGATTGTCGAGGATTTCAATGGTTTAAATCATTATTCATGGGTCGTAACTGCGTATTTACTTACCTCGACTGCATCCACTCCACTTTACGGAAAAATCTCAGATCTCTACGGAAGAAGACCGGTCTATCAATTCGCAATCATTATCTTCTTGATTGGTTCATTCCTCGCAGGCGCCGCCACATCAATGGAGCAATTAATTATCTTCCGCGCTATACAAGGCTTAGGCGCCGGTGGATTGATGGCCCTCACATTTGTAATTGTCGGCGATATCGTCTCGCCACGCGAGCGTGGAAAATATCAGGGCCTCTTCGGCGCTGTCTGGGGGCTTTCATCAGTTGCTGGTCCACTTCTCGGTGGCTTCTTCTCAGATCGCGGCGAAATCCTCGGAATAACTGGCTGGCGTTGGATTTTCTATATAAATCTTCCCTTTGGAATTCTTGCTCTGATAGTTACCTCTATGGTGCTTCATATCCCTAAGACCAAACGCGAACACAAGATCGATTACCTAGGTGCGCTACTAGTAGTAGCCGCGGTGGTCTTTGTCCTTGTGGCGCTCTCAGTTCTTGGGCCAGAAAATGGTTGGAGTGATCCGCGAACAGTTGGTGCGCTCTCCCTTGGCTCAGTAATTGTCGTGCTCTATATGTTCTGGGAGAAACGAGCAGTCGAACCAATCCTGCCGCTATCGCTCTTTAAGAACCATACCTTCACGCTCACTTCAATCATCGGCTTCATCATCGGCGCAGGAATGTTTGGCGCCATCATCATGCTTCCGCTCTACTTGCAGATTGTCCAAGGAGCAACAGCGACCGAGGCAGGCTTAAAACTCATTCCGTTGATGCTGGGAATCTTGACTGTCACGATAACAACGGGGCGAATCATCACCAAAACTGGCAAATACAAGATCTATCCGATTCTTGGAACAATAACAATGAGTATTGGCTTGCTACTCATGACTCAGCTTGAGGTCAATACTCCTTACTGGCAGCTCTCCATCTACGCGATAATTGTTGGAGCTGGACTCGGTGCTTCAATGCAGACCATTGTTATTGCGTTACAGAACGCGGTGGAATTCAAAGATCTTGGTATCGCAACTTCATCAAATACCTTCTTCCGCTCACTTGGTGGCGCTTTCGGTACTGCAATATTTGGAACCATATTGAGCACGCAAATTGGCAAGAATCTTGAAAGTGGATTTGGTGAACTTGCTAAGACTAGCCCCGATAAATTAGCCGGAGTAGATCCAACAGTGCTTAGCTCCCTTGAAAACAATACCGAGGCTATCTCTACTCTTCCGGTGGAAGTTCAAAACACTGTTTTGGAGGCCTTCATGAACGCATTCCAAGTCGTTTTCTGGGCGGCATTCCCAGTCGTTGCGATTGGATTTCTCTTTGCGCTATTCCTAAAAGAGAAACCGCTACAAGATAGCCATGAGCATGCCTCAGCTCGCCAAGATGCTGCCGGAGAGTCGCTCGCTTGAAGTTGAATTCTCCATTTAAAGGACTTCCCCGCGAAGTATCAGTACTTACAACCATTTCCTTCTTGGTTGCCATTGGCTTTGGTCTAATAATCCCAGCCATCCCAATCTTTGCCCGCACTTTTGGAGTCACAAATACTTTGATTGGCTTGATCATCTCAAGCTTTGCAATCATGCGCTTTCTCTCCGGACTCTTCTCCGGCAAATTGGTAGATCGCTTTGGTGAACGATTAGTCCTTGGCAGCGGCCTATTGATGGTCTCGGTATTTACCCTTTTAGCTGGCCTTGCTCAAAGTTATGGACAACTACTTTTCTTCCGCACTGCTGGTGGACTTGGTTCCTCGATGTTCTCTGTTTCTGCTGGAGCGCTTTTGCTTCGCGTTGTAGGAGATGACCAACGCGGTAGAGCCCAATCTCTCTATAACGGTGGCTTCATTGCTGGTGGAGTAGCCGGTCCAGCATTTGGTGGCGCTCTTCTTGCGATCTCACCCCGTGCACCTTTCTTTATCTACACCGCACTTCTAATCGTTGCTGGCACTGTCTCGCTGATCTTCTTACATGAAAAACGCCTCGGCAGCGCAAGCAAATCTGTTGTAAGCGATGGTCCAGCGCTAACCATTAGAGAGGCGCTTAAGATTCGTCCTTATTTATATTCACTATTTCTTGCATTTCTTGGGAGCTGGATTTTCTTCGGAATGCGCTCCTCAATTCTTCCGCTTTATGCAATAGATGACCTCGGGGTATCAACTGCAGTTGTGGGATTGAGTTTTACCTTGGCGCTTGTTGCCCAAGGCGCTGTGATGGTTCGAGCTGGCAAGTACTCCGATAAAAATGGGCGCCGGCCAGTGATATTAGTGGGCTTTGCTATCACCTTATTTTCGCTAATTCTCTTAACGCTCTCCACTAACGTAACTTTCTATCTAATCTCCATGTTAGTTCTGGGATTAGGCGCTGGCTTCGCTACATCTGCAGGCGCAATCGTTGGCGATGTAATCAAAGGAAAAAGTGGCAAGGTTTACGCCTTCTGGCAGATGGCTGGCGATGCCGGAATGATGGTCGGCCCGCTCCTATTAGGAGTTGTCGCTGACTTGTTTACCTATCGGACCGCGGTGCTAGTAAGCGCACTTGTTTTCTCATTAGCAATCCTGATTGCAATAAGAATCCCCGAGACAAATTCAGCTCGCCTCGGGGATTCTGCTAAACCGCAGTTACGTGAGGATTAGTCGTTTCCACCACGCAAGATTGCTAGTAAGCGCAAAATCTCTAGATACAACCAAATTACGGTCATAACCAGTCCAAAGCCAGCGCGCCATGACTCTTCCTGTGGAAGTCCCATGCGAACGCCTTGTTCTGCCTGATCGAAATCCAAGATTAAGAAGAAGCTAGCGAGTGCAACGCCAGCCATCGCAAGCATCGGACCAAAAACGCTTAGCGAGTAAAGACTTCCGCCACCTAGAAGAACGCTAATCAAGCTACCCATGGCAAGAACTAGATAACCAAGAGTTGCGCCGATTAGAACTTTGGTGAACTTTGGAGTCGCCCGTAGCCGGCCGCTCTTGTACAGGAAGAGCATTCCCACAAAAGCTGCGACGGTCGCTACGACTGCTTGCTGAACGATTCCTGGATAGAAGAGTTCAAATGTTCTGCTCAATATTCCCATTAATAAACCTTGGAATACTGCGTAGGTCATATAGAGAGCCGGGCGAACCGTCTTGCTAAAGGCGCCAATTAGGCCAGTTACAAGTCCGCCAATTAAACCGATGAATAAGAATGATGATGGGAGATTTAAATACCAGGATGCAGCGCCGACGATGACTGCGATTCCCAAAAGTATTCCGGTACGAGCGACTACATCATCCATCGTCATCCGTCCGGTGCGTAGTGATGACGCAGCTGGAGCGTTGTAAACCTCTTCCAAGTTATCTTCAACTCTGGACTGAGGAATTGTCTCCATGGCTGCGTACCCGCGCTTACCGTATGCACGGTTAAGAATCGGATTCGAACTATTCATTGCTCTCCTTGTTAGTTCCCCGGTGGGGGTCGAACCCACACTTGGACGATTTTAAGTCGTCTGCCTCTGCCATTGGGCTACAGGGGCTTACCAGCGTGGGCAAATCTACCTGCCTTGCGCACAACCGAATCCAGTTGGGATCGGGTTAACTTTCCCGTAAAAGTATTCTGTTGGCTCGGATGGTAACTACCGATGACTAACCTAATATTCCCGTCGCTTCCTCGAAACTTGAAATTGGCGCCATGGCTGAACTTTGGGCGCTTTCTAGGCAATTCCTCACCAATCTCGCTCAGGGCCTTAAGCGTCGCCTTCCAGGCAATCCCGCCAAGAACCAGATAGGCCCGGGTTGTGGGAAAGAGTTCTTTGAACTCTTGGTTTAACCAATGGCTACATTCTTCAATCTCATCCAAATTCGGTTTGTTTCCGGGTGGAGCACAGTGCACCGCGCAAGTAATTCGAGTATCAAATAATTCCTGGCCATCATCTCTTGATTTACTTGTCTCTAACTTCGCTAACCCATTTTTATGAAGTGAGCGATACAACCAATCCCCCGAACTATCGCCCGTAAAGATCCGCCCAGTTCGATTTGCGCCATGAGCACCGGGAGCTAGTCCAACTACCAATACTCGCGCATCATCGGGGCCAAAACCTGGGACTGGTTTACCCCAATACTTCTCATCCTGGTAGGCCTTCCGCTTAACAATTGAGATCTCCTCGCGCCAATCAACCAGTCGCGGACATGCGCGGCATTTGATTATTTTCTGATCAAGTTTCATCTTAATTTTTTCGCGGAGCTGCGATAGACCAAGCAATTCCATCGAGAATATCTCGCTCTGAGGCAACAAATTCACTGGCTCCGGTCGCCTTCATAATCCGATCCAATACAAGTGCGCCAGCTGCAATCACATCGACTCTTCCGGGATGCATATAGCCAAGCGCTGCAATTTGATCGCGAGTCATAGATAGAAATAGTTTTGAAATCTCAGAAGTCTTATCAGCGCTAATCCTAGATAAGTGAATTGCGTATCGGTCATACTCGGCTAAATCAAGAGCTGCGGCGGCAACAGTAGTTGCAGTTCCAGCAACTGCGATCAAGGTACGCGCTTGCTTGATTGGTACGACTTGTGCTGCCTGGGCTATGGCGTTATCGATATCTGCAATCGCTGCGGCAAGACTTGCCTTTGAAACCGGAGCGCTATTGAAATGGCGTTCGCTCATGCGGACGCAACCAATATTCACACTCTTTGCAGAGCGGACTTCACTCTCCCCAAATACAAATTCAGTAGATCCCCCACCTATATCAATCACCAAAAATGGAGCATCCGATGGGTGCATCTCGCTGATTGCGCCTGCAAATGAGAGTCGAGCTTCTTCATCTCCGGAGATAACTTCCGGCTCAATTCCCAAGATCTCTCTTACGCCATCAATAAAGAGCGCACGATTTTCCGCATCTCTTGTCGCGCTGGTGGCGCAGAATCGAATCGCAGTAACTCCACGACGCGCAATTTCCTCGCTAAATGAAGCAGTCGCTTTCAATGTCCGTTCGATAGCAGCTGGATCAAAACTCTTATTCTTATCCACTCCTTGGCCAAGTCTGACTATCTCCATAGTGCGATAGAGCTCTCGAAAATTTCCGCCTGATTCAGCTCCAGAAATTTCAGCTATGAGTAAGCGGATCGAGTTTGTTCCACAATCAATTGCTGCGACGCGACTCACTTCTAAATGTTCTCCCGATTTCTACGCTCTAGACAATTACCGTTATCCCACCACTTTCCAATTCTCGCCAGCGCCTCATCCCCAAGTGGATTTACGCCAACACCAGCTGCAAGTGAATGTGCAACAAGTGAATGAAGGCACTTAACTCGATCGGGCATTCCACCAGCCGATATTCCAGCTACCTCCGGCACATCGATTCCAAGCGCAGTTCTTGCCGCAATGTAATCATCATGGGCAGCGTGATACTCCCCAGCAAGTTCGGCATCATCTTTTAAACGTTGATTCATCTCATCCATAAGATTTGAGTTTTCCAGCGTAGAAATCTCAGAAGTTAGATTGGGGCATGTGGCGTAATAGAAGGTAGGAAATGGCGTTCCATCACTTAGACGCGGGGGCGTCTCAACGACTGCAGGATTTCCGCATGGACATCTAAAGGCGATGCGATGAACATCTCTCGCCGGGCGACCTAATTGGACCTCAAGAGCTTCTAAATCAGATTGGCTCGGTTTCTCACTCATGATCGCGCCTATTCTTACTACGGAGTTCCGCTACCAACGCCGACTGAAGTTATTGAGGAGATAATTCGGGAATACCAAGGAACTCCCAGTGGAAAATCTTCATTGATTGGCGCAGCGCCTTCAGCCGTAGATGAGGCTTCATTGCCGGCTCCCAAAATTATGTATTGTCGTTCGCCCGGTAATACGAAGTGAAGCCTCGTGCGTGCTTGGGAGCGGACATAATCAGGATCATTCCAACGCTCCAATTCAGCGCGCGCTTCAAGAAGCTTTGCTCGGTTAGAAGCAACGCTGGCCTCTAGAGCGCTTATCTGGGCGCGTTGCGCGAAGTAATGCTGGGTTGGAGGCGCAAGAGTTACTGCGATAGCAAAGAGAACTATAAAGAGAATTAATAAACGAGTTGAGATTCCACGTCGCTGCGCAAAATCGCTAAAGGCACCACGAAGCGAGAGCCTGCGCCTCATCGGATACCTCCTGAGCTCTAGATCTAACCCTTAAATCTCGGGAAGGCGCCACGTCCGGCATATTTTGCGCGAGCGCCAAGTTCTTCTTCAATTCTTAGGAGTTGATTGTATTTTGCAACGCGCTCACTTCTCGCCGGTGCGCCGGTCTTGATCTGGCCGCATTCAGCAGCAACTGCAAGATCAGCGATAGTTGTATCTTCAGTTTCGCCGGAACGATGGCTCATCATGGAGCGATATCCAGCCTTGTGGGCCATTGCTACTGCATCAAGAGTTTCAGTGAGGGTTCCAATTTGATTTACCTTAACAAGGAGGGCGTTGGCTGTCTTTGCTTCGATTCCTCGAGCTAACCGAATTGGATTAGTTACAAAGAGATCATCGCCAACTAATTGGACGCGATCACCGAGAACTCGGGTGATTTCGCCCCAGCCTTCCCAATCATCCTCAGATAGCGGGTCTTCAATCGAGACAAGTGGGTAAGAATCAACTAACCCCTTGTAATAGGCAATCATCTCAGTTGCGCTAAGTGAAGCGCCTTCAAATTTGTATTTTCCATTTTCATAAAACTCAGTTGCAGCTACATCCATCGCAAGGGCAATCTCGCTACCTAATTTGTATCCCGCCTTCTCGATAGCCTCGACAATTAAATCAAGGGCTGCGCGATTACTATCTAAGTTAGGAGCAAAACCGCCTTCATCTCCAATACTTGTGGCAAGACCACGCTTCTTCAGCACTGATTTCAAACTCTGGTAGATCTCCGCGCCCCACCGAAGCGCTTCTTTGAAGTTCGATGCGCCAATTGGCGCGATCATAAACTCTTGAATATCAACATTGGTATCGGCATGAGCGCCACCATTTAAGATATTCATCATCGGAACTGGAAGAAGTACAGCTTTAGCGCCGCCGATAAATGAATAGAAATTATCTCCCTTTGAATTAGCAGCCGCTTTTGCAACCGCAAGGGATACACCGAGAATCGCATTAGCTCCAAGCTTGGACTTATTTGGCGTGCCATCTAGAGCCAACATCGCTTCATCAATAGCGCGTTGATTAAAGGGATCGCTTCCAAGCAACTTTGGAGCAATAATTCCTTCGATATTCTTAATTGCGTTCGCTACGCCTTTACCCAGATATCTTGATCCGCCATCGCGTAATTCCACCGCTTCAAAAGCTCCGGTAGATGCACCGCTTGGGACAGCAGCTCTAGCAAATGCGCCATCGCTCAGCGCCACATCAACTTCAACAGTTGGATTACCGCGGGAGTCGAGAATCTCTCTCGCCTTGATTACTTTTATCTGGATTGGATTATTCATAGCCACGGGCGCGGAGTCTATCGGGCTTCTTTGATGGAATCGCGATATTTCAGGGCCGCTTTGCGAAGCGCAGCTTCCGGGTCGATATCTTCAGAAACTGCCCAAGAAATAATTGAAAGTAGAGCATCTCCGAGTGCGCTCTCTTTATCGGTATGAGAGTTCTCGGTCTTAGAAAAAATCAGAGCGCTTTTATCGGGAAGCGGTAGATCATTCTTCGTGGCGCGTAGGATCAATTTTGCGGCTAGCGAGAGAGCCGGTTGTCCTAATGGAACTCCCTCATCAAACTCGGTTCGACCTTTTTCTAAGTTCTTGATCTTCTCCCAATTAGCGAGGACTTCATCACTAGAACTCACTTTCGTATCGCCAAATACATGGGGATGGCGAGAGATCAACTTATCCGCAACGGAACTCGCTATGTCATCTAAATTAAATGGCTTTTCTGGGTGCTCTTGCGCTATTCGGGCATGGAAGTAAACCTGGAGAAGCAGATCCCCTAACTCTTCTTGCATATCTGTGCGATCGCCATTTTCAACCGCTTCGATAAATTCATAGGACTCTTCAAGTTGATACTTAAGTAGGCTCTCATGGGTCTGTTCGGCATCCCAAGGACAACCGCCCGGTGAGCGAAGTCGATCCATCACCTCTACGAGGCGGATTAGATTCTCGTAGGACATTAAAGTTTTCGAATTACTTATCAGTTACCGCATCGCCGGCAGGTTCGGATGGGATGACCGAGAAGGTCTTGCTATCCCATGTTCCGTAGCGAGGATTGATGACGATTTTCAAACTATTTGCTTTCTCCGAAACCAGACCTTCAATTAGCTGATTTACAGCAGCATCATCTGAGCCAGCCTCGGTTGCAGCCGAGGTGATCTTTCGCAAAATTAAATCACGTCGCAAAACTGCATCAAGGCTCTCTTTAGCTATCGATGCATTTGCTAGAACTGAAGGAAGCATCTCTTGACCGCCGATGTTCTGGTAAATCTCTGCTTTGTAGGCCTCAAGTTCAGAATTAGCGATCTCAATCGAAGCATCCTTTGCTATTTCATCGATGAGGATATTTGAGATCAAAAAAGAGAGTTGATTACGTGTAAGAGCTTCTCCAGTCTCGAGCTGCATCTGGGAGGTATCAATCTCGTCACGCTCTGCCAGAATTGCATCTACTTGTGATTGCAGCGTCTCCAAGGTGATCTCAACATCGCCGACGGTGGCAGCGCTGTTCATCTGGGAGCAACCAGTTAGAAATAGCGCTAACGATGCCAATACAGCGATGAAATACTTCTTCACGTTTTATTCCTCTTTTTGGTTCAGGTTTCGATCGGGTTTCGGTCTAGTTGAACCGGTGACCTCAGCGATTACCTCGCTCACCCATT
Organism: Actinomycetota bacterium; assembly: GCA_010023045.1. Classification (GTDB taxonomy): domain Bacteria; phylum Actinomycetota; class Actinomycetes; order Nanopelagicales; family Nanopelagicaceae; genus MAG-120802. Next base: position 30,525 of record RGJX01000002.1, read on the forward strand.
CAAGGAGTGAAGTATCTCCTATCTCGCCTGCTTCCACGTAATCCCTCTTCTGCCAAGCGGCGGTTGTCGGGCGTGCGACTAGAAGGACATTCGTCACAGATTTCACAATCGACCCCGGATAGAGACGGGAGATTCGCAGTTCACGAGATTCGCTTAACTTGATCGGTGCAATCTTTAGATACTTTCCTTGCATCGCTAAATCCCTAATTCCAAATTGCTTTACCCGGATACGCAACTTAGCGATTTCAAGTAGACGGACTGCTTCCTCGGGAAGTGCGCCAAATCGATCCTGTAGCTCTTCCTGAATCGCATCAACTTCAAGATCGCCATGAGCATCAGCCAATCTTCGGTAGAGATCGAGTCTTAATCGATCAGATGGAACGTAGTCGGTAGATAGATGAGCCGTAATTGGAATTTCGACTTTGCACTCAAATTCCTCCGTCGCGCCATCGACGATCCCGCGCTTGAATTCATTTACCGCCTCACCAACCATCCGCATATATAGATCAAAACCGACCTCAGCAATATGCCCGGATTGTTCGCCTCCTAGGAGATTTCCAGCTCCTCTTATCTCAAGATCTTTGAGCGCGACTTGCATTCCCGAACCCAATTCGGAATTGCGTGCAATCGTGGTGAGCCGCTCCATCGCAATTTCAGTGAGCGGTTTATCTCCGGAGTACAAGAAATATGCATAGGCACGTTCTCTACTTCTACCTACTCTTCCCCTTAATTGGTGAAGTTGGGAGAGGCCAAACTTGTCGGCTCGATCGACTATCAAAGTATTGGCATTTGCAACATCTATTCCATTCTCAACGATTGTTGTACAGACCAAGACATCAAATTCTCGATTCCAAAATGCCAGTACGACTTGTTCTAACGCGCTCTCATTCATCTGACCATGCGCGATCGCAACGCGAGCTTCAGGTACCAGGGTTCGCAATTTGGCCGCAACCTCTTCGATGCTCTCAACTCTGTTATGGATGTAGAAGACTTGGCCATCGCGTAACAGCTCGCGATGAATAGCGGCTGCTACTTGTTTCTCCTCGTAAGCGCCAACATAAGTAAGCACGGGGTGGCGCTCCTCCGGTGGAGTTGCGATAGTAGACATCTCACGAATGCCAGTTATTGCCATCTCTAGAGTGCGCGGTATCGGGGTTGCTGACATTGAAAGTACATCTACCGTGGTGCGGAGCTTCTTTAACTTCTCTTTATGTTCAACCCCAAAACGTTGTTCTTCATCGACGATTATCAACCCTAGGTCTCGAAACTTTACATCTTCCGATAACAATCGATGAGTTCCAATGACTACATCGACAGTTCCATTTGTTAAACCTGCGAGCGTCTCAGAAATCTCTTTTGCGGTGTTGAACCGGGAAAGCGCGCTTACTTTCAATGGAAATCCGGCATAGCGCTCTGCAAAAGTTGCTAGATGTTGCTGAACCAAAAGTGTGGTCGGAACTAGTACCGCGACCTGTTTGGCATCTTGTACCGCCTTAAAGGCCGCTCGTACTGCGATTTCAGTCTTTCCATAACCGACATCGCCACAAACGATTCGATCCATCGGATAAGGCCGTTCCATATCTGCTTTCACTTCGTTGATAGATACAAGCTGATCAGGGGTTTCTACATATTCAAAGGAATCCTCTAGCTCGCGCTGCCAAGTTGTATCAGCTGAGAATGCATATCCCGGAAGGCTCGTTCGTGCGGCATATAGTCGGATTAATTCGCCGGCGATTTCCTTTACTGCTTTCTTAGCGCGGGACTTAGCTTTAATCCAATCGCTACCTCCGATTCGATGTAGCGCCGGGGTCTCACCGCCAACATATCGAGTTACCAACTCCAATGAATCAGTCGGAACGAAGATTCGATCCGCCGGTTGTCCTCGTTTTGATGGTGCGTATTCGATTACAACATACTCACGTTCAACTCCGCCAACGCTCCGCTTTAACAATTCCTGATAACGGCCAACGCCGTGAATTTCATGAACTACATAATCGCCCCGCTTTAATTCAAGTGGATCGATTGCTTTCTTCCGGCGCGAAGGTAATTTTCCTGAAGCCGCTCTCCGATCTCGTACGCCAGTTATATCGGCCTCAGCTAAGAAAATTACCTTGTTGTTCTTATCTTCAAAGCCAGACTCATAACTTGAACTAAGTAAATAAACCGCATCTCTAATAGGAGTTGCAGATAGATCTTCAACTATTCGAGCTGGAATATCCGCTTCGGATAGCAGCTGTAGATAGCGCTCTGTTAAACCGTGGCCGCGAAAGGCAAGAGCTACAAGGTAGCCAGAAGAGAGCCAAGCTCTAATATCTTTAATCAAACGTTCGACATCGCCTCGATAAGGTGGAACCTCATCGAATTGGGTAATGACTGGATCATCAACATCGCCAAATAAATTCAAGGAACGCCAATTCAATCCTCGCTTGCGCGCCGAGCGCTCAACATCTTCGATCTTGAGGTAACCAGCACGCTGGAGCTCATTTCGAAGTGGCGCTTGCATACCCTCTGCGCTTGATGCGCTTGACCAAGCTGCCTCTAAAAACTCCTCACTTGTTTTGATTAGATCCAGATTGCGGTTTCTTATCCGCTCACTCTCAAGGAGAATCACTTCGAAGTCTTCGTTTATAAATTCTAGGAACTCTTTTACCTCAGGATGAAGCAAGCCAACTAGAGACTCCATCCCATCCGCATAACTACCTTCTTGCACTTTGTTTAGAATCGCTATCAACTCGGGATAATTGCTTCGCGCATCACTTGCTCGCGCTTTGACTTCATCAGTTATCAATAGTTCCCTACATGGATAGAGCAAAACTTTCTCTGTTATCGGAGCAAAGGTCCGCTGGCTTCCAATTTCAAAGCGCTTAATCTCTTCAATCTCATCGCCAAAGAAATCGACGCGGATTGGATAATCGGAGTCGGGCGGAAAAATATCTATGATTCCGCCTCGGACTGCAAAGTCACCTCTGCGCTCAACTAGATCTACTCGGGTATAAGCGCGCTCAACCAGATTCCTAGTCAATTCAGTAAATGGAAGTGAATCTCCTCGAGTTAAACCAAGTATTGAAAACTTATTAATCGATGTGATTATTGGCTGAACTAAGGCGCGGATGGGAACGATGATTATCTGTGCTTCATCAAGGTTATAAATTGTCTTTATCCGCCTTGCAACGGTATCGCTATTCGGACTTAACTTCTCATGTGGCAAGGTCTCCCATGCCGGGAACTCCATTACTCTCTCAGTTAGCGCGCTTAACTCACCGATTAACTCAGTTGCTCGCTTACTTGAATGTGTTACAACAACTAGCCGCTTATTTTTTGCTAGCTCTGCGATAAGTATCGGATGAGCCGGCGATGGGGCGACCAAATTTTCGGCTTCATCCAGGAGGTCTTTGGTCGTTTCAGATAGCGAGATGATGCCATTTATCTTTTTCATAAACCTCCTCTTCATCGCTCTAGGGAATAGCCAAATGGCCCCGCTTCCTAAAAGGAGGGGGCTATCTGAAATACGAGCGAAATCTTATCGTGAGATTATTCGCCAATGGTCGAGAGCGATAATTCATCACTTCGTAGCGATGTTCGCAGACTCGGTGATCTACTTGGCCAATCTCTTGTGCGCCAAGATGGCGAAGCCCTTCTTAATCTCGTTGAATCAGTCCGCAAATCGGTCCGTGAAGGCGGCGGCGAGGAACTCTTAAACTCAGTTTCAACTGCAGATGCCGTTAAGTTAGTTCGAGCATTTAATGTCTATTTCAATCTTGCCAATGTTGCCGAACAGGTTCATCGCTCTCGAATTCTTACCGAAGAGCGAGAGATTAAAGGATCTTGGATCTCAAAGGCAGTAGATCGAATCATCGCCGCAGGTGAGAATGGAAAGAATTTCACAGATGAAGATTTGAAGAAATGGCTCGCCACTTTTGAAGTGCGCCCGGTCTTTACCGCTCATCCAACTGAGGCAGCTCGAAGATCTGTTTTAAGCAAGTTAGGAACAATTGCCGATTTACTTGATGAACACGAAACCATCGCCCGCGAGCGTCGATTAGCAGAAGCAGTTGATTTGCTATGGCAGACCGATGAACTTCGCTTAGGCCGACCAGAACCACTTGATGAAGCGATCAATGCGCTTTATTACTTAGATGACTTGTTGCGCTACACCATGCCCGAAGTCTTAGATGATTTCGCGCGCGAACTTCGTCGCTTGAAAGTTGAGCTAGCGCCTACAGCAACGCCCTTCACCTTCGGTTCTTGGATTGGTGGGGACCGTGATGGAAATCCAAACATCACTCCAGAGGTAACAAAGCAAGCCATAATCTTGCAGATGGGGCATGCAATTCGAGTGCTCATAGCGGTTATGGATGAGATTAGGCAAGCGCTCTCCGTATCCACCAAGCTTGCTGGAACTTCACCAGCACTTCTTGATTCAGTCGCTCAAGATCTAGAACGAATCCCGGAAATTGAACCGCGCTTTAGAAGAATCAATGTTGAAGAACCATATCGATTAAAGGCCACCGCAATTCGGCATCGCTTAAACCTCACCCGCGAGCGCCATTCCAAAGGAAGTGCGCATCAACCGGGGCGCGATTATGCAAACACTAAAGAGTTGCTTGATGACTTGATGTTGATGCATACCTCGCTAATTGCCAATAGAGGTGAATTGATTGCACATGGATTACTGGAACGAACTATTCGAGCAGTCGCAGCTTTTGGGCTATTCCATGCCACTATGGATGTCCGCGAACACTCCGCGGCTCATGAAAAGGTAATCACCCAACTATTTCCTGATGCCAACTACTCAAAACTTAGCCCCGTTGAGAAATCGAAATTTATTACAGAAAAACTCAAAGTTGATGGTTTAGCAAAATCAATTGATTTAAAGGCTCTTGATAGCGATGCCACAAAGACCTTAAAGACCTTTGAAGCAATTAAAGAAGCACAAGAAACCTTTGATCCGGAAGTAATCGAGACCTACATAATCTCGATGACTCGTGGCCCTGAAGATGTACTCGCTGCCTCACTTCTTGCCCAACTTGCTGGACTGATTGAATTCTCAGATAAAGGCTTTGCGCGTGTGAATATTTCCCCACTTCTAGAGACAGTTGCCGAGCTGCGCGCTGCGGATTCAATTCTTGAATCACTCTTAAGTAATCCGGTCTATCGCAAGATCGTTGAGCTACGAGGAAACATCCAGGAAGTTATGTTGGGATATTCTGATTCAAATAAGGATGCTGGAATCGCAACTAGCCAATGGGAAATCCATCAAGCCCAACGAAGATTGCGCGACGTCGCTCGTAAACACCATGTTCAACTTCGAATCTTCCATGGCCGGGGTGGTTCCGTCGGTCGTGGTGGCGGCCCAACTTATGATGCGATTATCGCTCTTCCATGGGGAACGCTCGATGGCCATTTAAAAATGACCGAACAAGGTGAAGTAATCTCAGATAAATACTCACTACCAACTCTGGCGCGCGAAAATGTCGAATTGACTTTAGCTGCTGCCCTTGAAGCAACAGTTCTAAATCGAAAAGCGCGTCAGACTCCTGATGATTTGAAGAGTTGGAATAGCGCTATGGATTCAGTAAGTGAGAGCGCTTTTAAGACCTATCGCGCGCTAGTTGAGCATCCTGATCTTCCCGCTTATTTCTATCAATCAACCCCAGTTGAACAGCTAGGAAATCTATATCTGGGTTCTCGTCCCTCAAGAAGACCGGATGCTGGCGCAGATCTTGCATCGCTTCGTGCCATTCCCTGGGTCTTTGGTTGGACTCAATCTCGACAAATCGTTCCAGGTTGGTATGGAGTAGGAAGTGGTTTAAAGGCTGCCCGTGAAGCTGGCCATGGCGAGACGATGGCGAAGATGTTGAAGGATTGGCACTTCTTCCGCACCTTTATAAGCAATGTTGAGATGACAATTGCAAAGACCGATCTAAAAACTGCTCGAAAATACGTGGAAAGTCTCGTTGATCCCAAACTTCATCACTTTTTAGAGCGGATTGAAGCTGAGTACAAACTTACAATTTCCGAGATTCTCTCGCTGACCGGAAAGACTGAAATCCTTGGTGATCAACAGATTCTGGCTCGAACCCTACAGATTAGAGATAACTACTTAGCGCCGCTTCATCTACTACAAGTCTCACTCTTGAAAAAAGTCAGGCAGCAAGGTGGCTCAAGTGATTCACTAATCTCGCGCGCTCTATTACTAACAATAAATGGCGTTGCGACCGGGTTACGTAATACTGGCTGATTTAAGAATTAAATTTTGTCTGGGCTTTATCTAGGCCCTCAGTAATCAAAGCCTCGATTGAATCAGCGCCGTTTGAGATAAAGAGTGGAAGATGCTTACGCTCCTCGCTGCTAAATGACTTAAGGACAAAGTCAGCAGGATCTTGGGAGCCCATTGGGCGACCGATTCCCATGCGAATACGGAAATAGTCCGGGCCCATAACCTTGGTGATGCTCTTTAGCCCATTATGGCCATTATCGCCCCCGCCCTGTTTAAGTCGGATCGCTTCAAATGGAATATCGAGTTCATCATGAATAACTATGAGATGGTCGCTCTTTACTTTATAGAAATCAATAAGAGATTTTGTAGGACCACCTGATTCATTCATGAAACAACGGAGCGTGGCCGCAACAATTGACTCACCAGAACTCAATTTGTACTCAACCACATTTGCGCGGGACTTGTGGCTAGAAAGTTTCTTGCCGGAGCGGATGGCTAACTCATTAATGACCATCGCACCGATGTTATGGCGGGTACGTTCGTACTCAGGACCAGGATTGCCTAGGCCAACGATGATCCAACGATCCTTCGTGCTGCGAAACATGAAAGAAGGTTAGTAGAGAGACAAGACGGAATTACTTGGCTTTTGCTTCGCCCTCAGCAGGAGCGGCAGCGGCGGCCTCACCTTCTGCAGGAGCAGCAGCTTCACCTTCAGCCGCAGCAGCGACCGGAGCAACTTCTTCAATTGCAGCACGAACTGAAACGTGTGCAACCACCATCTTGGGATCGCTCTTAAGTGTGATTCCGGCTGGGAGAACGACATCTTCAGCCAACTTGGAATCGCCCGCCATAAGGCCGGTGATATCAAGTTCGAGGAATTGTGGAATAGAGGTGACATCGACTTCAACTTCGATTGTGTTGTGAACGTGTTCGAGAATACCTTCTGGGTCATGCTTACCAGTTGTATGAACTGGAACATTAACTACAACGCGCTCACCGCGACGCACGATAATCAAATCGATATGCTCAAGAGTTCCTTTGAGCGGATTACGGACGATGGACTTTGGGAGAACTAGTTCTTGCTTCTCGCCCAAATCAATGTTTAAAAGAACGTTAGAGGTCTTGATCGCTACGCCTACTTCGCGAGCTGGAAGTGAGATATGTGTTGGCTTCTCGCCATGACCATAGATAACCGCGGGAACTTGTCCATCGCGACGGATTCTTCGTGATGCGCCTTTACCGAATTCATTACGGAGTGCGCCGGTGATTGATACTTCTGCCATTGTCTTGCCTTTCGTCGATAACGGGGTTTACCCCTCGCCTTAAGTGGGCTGAAGGTTACCGAGGGCTGAGCAAATCGCCAAATTCCAGTAGAAAGTCCCGTATCTATCTGCGACGGAGGCGGCGCACAATTCGCCAACTGATAAGCGAGACAAGTGCAATCGCAACAAAGTGCCAGATCCCAAGTGGGAAGCGGGCGTGATCTGGTAGCGCTGGATCTTGCGTAGCGGCATCTCTAGGAAGCTCAATTGTTGCAACTAGTCCAGCATGATCAGATGCAAAGCACTTCTCATCACCACATTCCCAAGTAGAACTTCCATCTGGGTAGATATTTCCAATAAGTTTTGAAGAGATGGTCGCATAAACATTCTTGGTGAATATGTAATCAAGTCGATCTGTAAAGCCGTATTGATTGCCAAACTCCTTAGCGGCTTCAATTCGATTGGAGTCTGGACCGTTTAGCAAAGCGCTCGCGCCCCATGTGAAATATCTTGGATCAGTGGCATCTGGCGATGCATTAGCAAAACCAGCATCGATCATGGCCTTATAGGCATTACAACTTGCGCTCCCTGAAGTCGGACACGCTTCACTTACAACAGGTTGTAAACCCGGATTGGGCTCACTTTTCGCTCTTGGATCTCGGGGATCGGCGTTGAAATCTCCCATCACGATCAGCGGCATCTTCGCGCCCTTGAGGTCTTCAATTAGTTGGGCCGCTTGGATAGCCGAGTTAGGGATTTTATTTTCATCCCAGATTGATTCCAAGTGAGTTGATATGACTCGAACTAAAGAATTGTTTACTTCAAAGTCGACCCAGGTATAGCCACGATAGATTGTCATGATTGTGGGAACTATCGAATAGGTCGCGTCATATTCGGTATTTCCAACTAGCTTTATATTTTTCTTTAAGTCATCACGGACCAAGATTGCATCACCGATGGTGAAGCCACAGGCAGCGCTCGAGCTTCCAAAGAGCGAGAGAAAGAGATCAGGATCCTCTACCTTTGTAAGGTATGGAATAGCAGCAATCGAATACCCGGGATTGAAAGCATCTATCCCATCAAAAGTAGCTAGTGAATATGAAGTTCCCGTTGCTTGAGTGGCTTTGATAAATTGATCTAGAAAATCAAATACCGCTACTTTTTCGCTCCAAAGATTCTTCTTGCAGTACCAAATAGTGGCTTCTTGAATTCCAATCAGGGCTGGTTTATCCAAAGCAGCTTCCGCCGCTAATTTATTTGCTCGTTTGGTGAAATCTGTCTTTTTAACCTGTTCCCACATGAACTGGGCGGCGGCTGGGAAATCTGGGATCAACTCAAGCGCTACTCCGACATCAGCGCCCAAATAGATGTTTCGCGACATCACCGTAATTTGATAAGGCTCCGATGCCTTGGCGTGCGGAAGTGGGATTAGAAGAACGGAGAGAAAGAGAAGTAAAAGCCGTCTCACTCTTAAGAGTGTCCATCGAAGAGGCTTGTGACTGAGCCATCTTCGAAGACCTCCTTAATTGCCCGCGCGATAAGCGGTGCGATTGAGAGCACGGTGAGATTTGGGAACTTCTTCTCATCTGGAATCGGTAGCGTATTTGCGACTACAACTTCACTTACCTTTGAATTAACCAATCGCTCTACAGCAGGGCCAGAGAAAACTGGATGGGTTGCAGCGACCATGACATCTTTTGCGCCTGCGCTATAAAGCGCATCAACTGCCTTCGTGATCGTTCCGCCGGTATCAATCATGTCGTCGATAACCACGCAAGTTTGTCCCTCAACCTCACCGACAACTCGACCAGTTATAGCCTCATTTGGAATCTTAGGGTCGCGAGTCTTATGGATAAATGCGATCTGGGTTCCGCCCAAGATATCGCTCCAACGTTCTGCGACTCGGACGCGACCTGAGTCTGGTGACACAATCGTCAATCGAGTGCGATCAACTTTTGAACCAACATAATTTGCAAGAAGCGGAAGGGCAAAGAGATGGTCGACTGGACCATCGAAGAAGCCTTGAATTTGTGAGCTATGTAGATCCACCGTCATCAAGCGATCAGCGCCAGCGGTTTTAAATAGATCCGCCATCAAGCGAGCAGAAATCGGTTCGCGGCCACGGTGTTTCTTATCTTGACGGGCATATGCGTAAAACGGAGCAATCACAGTGATTCGCTTTGCAGATGCGCGCTTTAGTGCATCAACCATGATGAGCTGCTCCATGATCTGCTTATTTACAGGTTCAGCGTGGCTTTGAATGACGAAGGCATCGCAGCCACGAACGCTCTCTTCGAAGCGGATGAAAATCTCACCATTTGCAAAGTCATATGAAGATGTCGGAGTGATTGTTACCCCAAGTTCGTTGGCAACTTCTTCTGCTAGTTCTGGATAACCGCGTCCAGAAAAGATACGGAGACGCTTCTCAGAGCCGAGTCGGAGTTCATTACTCATTTCGATCCCTCTTTCTTCTCTGCCGCCTGCGCGGATTTCGTACCCTTACGTTTCTTCAAAACCCAGCCAAGAATATTGACCTGGCGTGCCCTTCCGATACCAAGCGCGCCCGCAGGTACATCTTCATCTATTACCGAGCCCGCCGCCGTATAGGCGCCATCCCCAATAGTCACAGGGGCAATCAACATTGAATCGCTTCCGATCCTTACGTGATCACCAACCTTGGTCTCATGCTTTTCGACGCCATCGTAATTTACAAAGATAGTGGCAGCGCCGATATTCGATTCACGGCCGATCTGGGCATCTCCTACATAGGAAAGATGCGGGACTTTAGAACCTTCACCAACGAGAGCATTCTTCATCTCAACAAATGATCCGACTTTTACCTCGCTTGCAAGAACAGTTCCGCCGCGTAGATGTGAGTATGGACCTACGTTGGCACGCTCTCCAATCTTGCTTGCCTCACAGTGCGATTCAAATACCCTAGCGCCAGCGCCAACTTCGGTATCAATCAAGGTGCTACGCGGTCCTATAACAGCACCGGTTGCAACTTTTGATTTACCTCGAATCGCAACCCCCGGTTCAATTCGCACATCGCTTGCGATCTCGACATCTAAATCAATCCAAACCGAGGATGGATCAGTTATCGACACTCCACTTCGCATTAGCGAATCATTTATCCGATCACGCATTAATGAGGCAACATCGGCAAGTTGAGCGCGATCATTGATTCCCAGAATCTCGACGAAATCAGTCGCTAAGTAGGTTGAAACCTTTTTGCCCTCACCTTTAAGAATTGAGATTACATCAGTTAAATACTCTTCACCCTGGGAGTTAGATTTTGAGAGTTTGGCAAGGGCAGCTCTTAATGAATCTAGATCAAATACATAAACTCCGGAATTGATCTCGCTGATCTCGCGAATGACATCATCTGCATCGCGCTCTTCAACTATCGACTCAAGCTCGCCTGCTTTGTCATAGACAATTCGGCCGTATCCAAAAGGATCTGGGAGTTCGGTAGTTAATACTGTTGCTGCGGCGCCACTTTCATTATGGGCTTTTACCAATTCACTAAGAGTCGTACCGGTGAGAAGCGGCGTATCGCCGGCACAGATTAGAACTTTGCCAGAGCTAGTGGCACCTTCTAATGCAAGCTTTGTGGCATGCCCGGTTCCACCGCGAACTTCTTGATAAATACTCTTTGCAGATGGTGCGATTGCACCTAGTTCTTTGATTACTTCATCTTTCCCGGAACCGACAACTACCCGAACTTCCTTAGAATCTAATTTGGCAACTGCACTTAGAACGTGTGCAAGGATTGAACGACCAGCAATTTGGTGGAGGACTTTAGGGGTGCTTGATTTCATCCGAGTTCCCTCGCCAGCGGCGAGGACGATCACTAGATCGAGCCGGCTCAACACCCCACCTTTCGTGATGGACTCAATTCTATTCGGTCAATTAAGTGGCTCCTCCACCAGGTATCGATCCTGGACCCTGGGCTTCAAAGGCCCATGTGCTAGCCACTACACAATGGAGGAACCTGAATTCTATTGGGTTTCAGGTATTGCTAATGACGCGAGCGCCTGGAACCGGGCCAGCTACGCGAATTACATTCCCTACCACTCCGCTTGAAGTTAGGGCTACGACGAGATCTAGCGCATGATCTTCATTTTCGGCGAGGAATGCGACGGTCGGGCCAGAACCCGAGACGATTCCACCAAGTGCGCCGTAATCAATTCCAACATCAAGTATTAATCGCAGCGCAGGTTTTAATGAACAAGCCGCAGCTTGCAGATCATTGCTAAGTGATTTTCCGAGTGCGTTGGCATCGCCATGAGTAAGTGCCTGCAGAAGTGAGTCGCTCACATGTGGCTTTGAGATATCTAGCCCCTCACGCAAACGGTCACACTCTTTGTAAACAGCCGGTGTGGAAAGTCCTGAAGTCGATAGAGCCAAAACCCAGTTATACGAACCGCGTGAAAGAACTGGGGTGACTTGATCGCCTCTTCCAGTCCCAATTGCAGTACCACCTGAAATCGTAAAAGGAACATCGGCACCAATCTCACTGCCGATTCGCTCCATCTCATCACGCGTTAAGCCAAGGGAAAATAGGGAGTCAATCCCAACAATCGTCGCACCTGCATTTGCGCTTCCTCCAGCCATGCCGCCCGCAATTGGAATTTCTTTTTTAATCTTAATTAATAATCCAGAACCGATATCAAACTTCTTACACATCAACTCGGCAGCTTTGTGAGCAAGATTCTCACCATTTAAAGGCATTGATGATTTTCCAGTAGCAGCAATTTCTATTCCTTGCGCATCAGTCTCGGAAATTGTCAGTTCATCGAAGAGTGAGACAGATTGAAAGACTGTTGCTAATTCATGATAGCCATCGCGTTGTAACGGTCCGACCGAAAGTTGGAGGTTGATCTTGCCCGGAACCCGGACAGATACCTGATTGGTCATGCCTTGAGCGTATTACTTACTTGCGAGCCACGCTTTCGCAAGTCTGGCGAATTGGGAGACATCTAAAGACTCGCCGCGCGAAGTGGGGTCAATCCCAGCCTCTACTAGGAGTGATTCCGCCTTACTTGATGAACCAATGAGATCACTTAGGGCTGATCGGAGCATCTTTCTTCGCTTACCGAATGCGCTATCAATCAATTTGAAAGTTGATTTCCGAAGGGTTTCATCTCCGATTGGCGCATGGCGGCGGAATGAAACTAGCGCTGAATCAACATTAGGCATTGGCCAGAATACGTTTCGAGAGACGTCATCGCTAAGCTCAACATCACACCACCAAGCAGCCTTAGCGCTGGGGACTCCATAACTCTTCGAGCCGGGCTGTGCAGCTAATCGATCCGCTACTTCATATTGCACCATCACCAATCCTGATTGGATAGATGGAAAGAGTTCTAAGAAATGAAGTAGGACTGGAACAGATACGTTGTAAGGAAGATTTGCTACCAACTTATCTGGAGGAAAGTTCAATTCCTTAACATGGAGAGCGTCTGCATTGATGATCTCAATTTCGCCCCCACCATGATCCTTAACAGTCTGCGCTAATCGCCCAGCGAGGCGAGTATCTATCTCAATTACGCTCACCTTTGATGTTGCTTGCAATATCGCCAACGTTAGTGATCCAAGACCTGGCCCAATCTCAAGAACTCTCTCCCCAGCTCTCACATCTGCAATTCGCACAATTTTCTTACAGGTATTTGCATCAACAACAAAATTCTGACCCAGAGATTTAGTAGGACGGAGTTCTAATTCATCAGCAAGGGCCCTAACTTCACTTGCTCCTAATAAAGTGATGGTCATGGCGCGAAAGAGCCAAAAATTAACTCTGCAGTTTCACTTATTGAGTTCGCTAAGTGACTTAACTCTTCGCCTCGTTCTTCGGCCATCACGCGGAGCGTGTTTGGAATCTGGGCGGGGGTATTAAGCGCCCCTCGATGTGGCATTGGCGTCAAGAAGGGTGAATCGGTTTCAACTAGAAGAAGCTCTAGTGGGACTAACTTCAAAGCCTCGCGAAGGTGCGGAGCGTTCTTAAATGTAACCGTCCCGGCAAAAGATAAGTAGTAACCCTTCGCTACGCACTCTCGCGCCATTTCAGAGCCACCAGAGTAGCAATGAAAGATTGTCTTCTCCGGAGCACCGACCTCCGCCAAAGTATCGAGGACTGCGCGATGGGCGTCTCGATCATGAATCACTAACGCTTTCTTATATTTCTTAGCAATTTCAATATGGCGGATAAAGGAATATCGTTGGCGTTCTCGCAAACTTTCTTCGGTACGGAAAAAATCAAGACCAGTCTCGCCAATTGCGCGAACTTTTGGATGAGCCGCGAGCTCCTCGATTCGCTTTAAATCACTCTCTAGATCAGCCACTACCGGAGCCTCATTAGGGTGTAGGGCAACAGCTGCCAAAACTCCATCCCAATGTTCCGCGAGACGAACTGACCACTCTGATTGTTCGGCGGAATATCCAACTTGAACAATTCGATCTATGCCGACCGACTTCGCATCTGCAAGTACTTTTCCAATTGCGTCACTCTCTGGATCAGTGTTGGTCACGATCTCTAAATGCGCATGGGTGTCTACGCAGGTAGTCGGGAGTGGTTCCGGAAGCGGAGCGGGTTGGCGATCAAGATCGCGATTATGTCGATCTGCCATTAACTAGATTTCTTGCTTCTCTTCTAATCGCGGGAAAAGAATCTCACCTTTGCTTATCTTTGTACCTGGGTGGAGTTGGGCCCAATTAGCTACGTCTGAGATTTTCTGCTTCTCTAGTTCTCCCAGAGTCTTATCCGCGCCGAGATAGCCCCATAACTTCTTGGTTGAAATCGGCATTATCGGATAAAGCAAGATTGCAAGCGCACGGAGCGATTCAGCAGTGTTGTAAAGAATTGCATCAAGTTCCGCTTTACGGGTTGGATCTTTTGCAACAACCCAGGGTTCCTTAATGGTCACATAGCCATTAACTTCTTTACAAAACTCCATAATTGAATTTATGCCGCCTTGAAAATCTAATGCACAGATAGCTTTATCAGCGACTCTCACCGTCTTTTCAAGTGAACTCGCCAGTTCACTTGATTGAGCTCGTTCTGGAAGTACTCCGCCACAGTATTTTTCAATCATCGCCGTCAAGCGAGAGGCTAGATTTCCAAAGTCATTAGCTAGCTCACTCGTATATCGAGCGCTCATATCTTCCCAAGAGAAAGAACCATCGCTTCCAAAAGGTATGGCTCTCATGAAGTAGTAGCGGAAAGCATCAACGCCAAAATGTGAGGTGATATCAGAGGGCGCAATTCCAGTTAGCTTGCTCTTACTCATCTTCTCGCCACCGACTAAGAGCCAGCCATGAGCAAATACTTTTCTTGGAACAGGAATTCCGGCAGCCATCAACATCGCCGGCCAGATAACGGCGTGGAAACGCAAAATATCCTTACCTACTAAGTGCACATCGGCGGGCCAAGTCTTGGCAAAGAACTTTCCGCCCTCACTATCAGCTGGATCGGTTAGTCCAACTGCAGTGGCGTAATTTAGAAGTGCATCGAACCAGACATAGACAACTTGCTTGACATCCCAAGGAACTTTAATTCCCCAATCAAATGTAGAACGCGAGATGGATAGATCCGATACTCCACCCTCTAGAAATGCAACAACTTCATTTCGAGCGCTATCAGGTTGGCAGGCATCTGGATTCTTCTTGTAATGATCAAGAAGCGGTTGAACGAAGGCAGATAGCTTGAAGAACCAATTTGTTTCTTTGACCATCTCAACTGGTTTCGAGTGAATCTTGCACTTTCCTTCATCAAGATCTCCCGGAAGTTTGAACTCTTCGCAGCCAACACAGTAAGGGCCCTCATAATTACCTTCGTAGATAAAGCCCTTCTCCATCAATCCAGTTAAGAATTTCTGTACCCGCTCGGTATGGCGAGACTCAGTAGTCCGGATGAAATCGTCATTGGCAATCTCTAGATCCCGCCAAACTGGCTTCCAAGCGCTCTCAACCAAGCGATCGCACCACTGTTGGGGCGGAGTGTTATTAGCTTCTGCTGTTCGCATTACTTTCTGGCCATGTTCATCAGTTCCCGTTAAATACCAGACCGATTCACCTTTCTGGCGATGCCAACGGGTGAGGAAATCTCCGGCAACAGTTGTATAGGCATGACCGATGTGTGGAGCATCATTTACATAATAAATAGGCGTCGTCAGATAGAAAGATTTTTCTGGCGCGGCCATGAGAAAAGCGACCGTTGCAATCGCTTCTTTCCGCGAGATTCCGGCGCTCTCATAGCGCTTCACCAAATCTGCAATCTCCGTTTCGCTATGGCTAACTTCTTGCGGATTAAATCCATTAACTACGATCGTGAACTCCCCGAGCATCTCTTTGGATTGTGACCACTCGAATAACTCCTGCAAGGTCCCTCTTACAGTCTCTTCGTAGGTCTTGGTCATCTCTCTACAAATGGCGCCGCGGCGCTCTGGCCCAAATATCTTTAGCGCTGACTCTAGAAATGAATTGATGCGATGTGGCGCTTCAAAGAAAACCAGAGTTCTCACTTCTTGCGAGAGCTCTTCTAGAGCGCGATCACGAGCTATATCAGTGCGTGGAAGAAATCCTTCGAAGGCAAAGCGGTCAGAGGGAAGTCCAGAAAGTATCAATGCAGTCGTGACTGCGCTTGCGCCCGGAAGGACTTGGATTGGAAAATTCTTCTCAAGCGCCATAGAAATTGCGCGATACCCAGGATCGCTAACACCCGGCATTCCCGAGTCAGTTATCAAGAGAACTTGATCAAATTCATTTAAGGCCCGTTCTAAATCACCCAGACGCTCCCTCTCATTTCCCTCAAAAAATGAGATGACCTTCGCTTTACTTTCAATCCCTAGATCGCTACATAACCGAGCAAACTTTCGAGAATCTTCTGCAGCCACAAATTGGGAGGATTCGATAGCGGCCCTCAGGCGCGTAGTCGCATCGCCAAAGTTTCCAATGGGCGCAGCAGCGACGATAAGAGTTCCCATCTAGCAATTCTCGCATCAGTATCCTTCTACTTATGCCTCGCCCATCCCCTCGCTTGATATTGGGCTTGATTCTTCTGTTAACGGCGCTGATTCGATTCTGGAATCTTGGAACTCCAGACAAACTGGTTTTTGATGAGGTCTATTACGTAGATGGTGCAAAGGATTACTTGACCAATGGCGTGGAAACGACCAAGGGGGCTGCGGAATTCGTAGTCCATCCGCCAGTTGGTAAGTGGCTGATTGCTTTAGGAATACAAATACTTGGAGACAGTCCAGCTGGATGGCGCCTTTCCGCCGCGATATTTGGGACTTTTTCGATTCTTTTGATCTATTTTGTTGCCCTAAGACTCTTTAGCTCACAATTCCTAGCACTTGTCTCCGCCGGTTTAATGAGTATTGATGGGCTTCATCTAGTTATGTCACGTACTGCACTACTTGATATCTTTTTGATGTTCTTCTTACTAGCCGCCTTCCTAGCGCTATTGCATGAGCGACATATTGTTGCAGCGTTACTACTCGGACTTGCGCTTGGCACAAAATGGAGCGCGATTTATTTTATTGCCGCAATTCTAATTTACCTTCTGGTAATAAATCGAAGAAGAGCTCTTCTATACCTTCCCATAATCCCAATCACTTATCTCTTCACTTGGAGTGGTTGGCTAATCTCAGATAAAGGTTGGTCTAGAGATTACTCAAGCAACCCACTGATTTCTCTATTTCAGTATCACCGAGAGATTTTGAATTTTCATACTGGCCTCACGACCGAACATTCCTATGAAGCAAGTCCATGGAATTGGTTGGTTTTAGGAAGACCAACTTCGTTCTTCTACGAATCACCAAAGAGTTGTGGTGCCGAGAGTTGTTCCCAAGAGATTCTTGCTATGGGTACTCCAATAATCTGGTGGTTTGGGTTAATTGCGCTCTTCATAACTCTTGGTTACTTCATAACTAGAAGAGAGCGCGGAGCAGGTCTTATTCTTCTCGCCCTTTTATCTAATTATCTTCCCTGGTTGCTCTTCCCAGAACGGACAACTTTTTACTTCTACGCAATCGCATTTCTTCCCTACTTGATTCTCGCGATAACTTACTCAATAAAGCTCTACCTAGAAGATGAAGCTAAGCAACCGAAGCGGATCCAAAATGTCTATGCCGCTCTGGGCCTAACAGCCCTTATTTTCGCTTACTTTGCCCCGGTCTATCTTGGGATAGTTCTAACTTATGATGATTGGTATTCCAGAATGTGGTTACCTAGTTGGATCTAGTTATTCGTTTGCGGCGCGATTTGTTCTGATCTGCTCTTCTACTTCATCAGCAATACTCTGATCGAAAATCTCATCTGAGCTCGGCTTAAGAAACTTCCGTAACTCTTCTTCTTGGGCCGCGCTCCATGCTCCCGGAACCGTTAGATCGATTCTCCGCCGTGGTACCGCTTTTGGGGAATTGGCGTAGGAAGGAGGTGGAACGCTAACCGGATCCCATGTCTTTCCGGTTGAACCCTTTGGAATAATTGTGATTCCATGAACATCAGATGCCGATTTAGCAACTCGATCAGCAAGTGGTGTCCACTGTTCATCAACTAACTCATCTTTAGCTCTAGAAACTCGCTTAGATCTTGCAATCAACTCTAAGTACTCGCTTGTGGCTCTCTCGCTTCTCATGGCTGATTCAGTTGCAGTCAAAATCTCTTCATTGATTGCGCTAACTTGATGACGTACATGAACAACATAGAGACCCATTCCAGAAATTGGAATTGCGATGATTGCAGGTGATAAAAATCCGACTAGAGCAAAGAGCGAGACGATAAGAGTCAAACCTACAATCGAGAAGAAGAGAATCCTTCTTATTAGAATCTGATTCTCTTTCTTTCGAAGTAGTTCAGCCAAATCGTCACTCGAGTTACCAGAAGTCTTTCCAACTACCTTCATGGTTGAGGCAAACTTTTCAATTGATCGCCCAGATACTTCTTCATGATTTGCAATCCATCGCGGGAGGAAATAGGCGATCCACATGCCAACGATGATGATGTAGATCAAACCCGAACCCATGAAGCCTAACCCTAAAGGGCGGAATTGGACTTTTCGGGTATTTCCCCGAAATCTAAATTCTCGTGTTCTCCTTTACAAAGACGATGTGATCTCGCCATTCACCATCAATATGTAAATAACGTGGGCGTAATCCTTCGAAAATAAATCCAGCTTTTTCTGCTACCCGTTTAGATGCGCCATTTTCTGGGCGGAGTCCAATTTCGATCCGATGTAATCGCAACTCCTCAAGTCCAAAGCGAGTTACCTCGCGCACGGCTCTGGTCGTAATCCCCTTATTCGCATGTCCTTTATCTATCCAATAACCAATATGGGCGCCGCGATATGCGCCATATGAGACACCGCCAAGGGTGATTTGGCCGATTAATTGGTTATGAAACCAGATTGCAAATGAGTACGAGCGACCGGCCTTTCCTTCTCTCTTATGGAAATTAACCATCTCAACGTATGTCGGCAGAGTTTTCTGCTCCTCTATCAGAGGAGAAGTCGCCTCCCATGGCTTTAGCCACTCTCGATTTCGATTCCGCAGATCTAGCCAAGCCCTACGATCGCGCAGGCGAAGCGGTTGAAGCGTGATCTCGCCTTCTTTTAGGAGTATCGGCCAATTCATTTCTAGTCTCTATTTGCTCAATTAAAGCGCCGCTCCAACATAAGTACTTCTACCTCTTCGCCAGCCTTGTAGCTCGTGGCTTCTTCGCTCATCACAATCAATCCTGTTGCGTCAGAGAGACCAATTAGGTCATCTTGATTCGGTAGTGCGGTCACCAAACGTCGGTTTGGATTATCAGTGGAGAGAATAGCTCTTATGAATGCATGCTTACCAGATTCGCTAGCTACATCATTGGTAAGAGTCGCTCGGGTAATTGGTCTATGAATGTCGTATAGACCCATCATGTTACGAATCATGGGGCGAATAAATAATTCATTTGAAATATAAGCAGAGATTGGATCTCCAGGGAGGGCTACGACTGGAGTTTTATCTGGGCCAATCGTTCCAAATGCATGTCGACCACTGCCTTCAATATTTGGAGTTACGCTCTCAACATCTCCCAATCGACTCAATACTCCGTAAATTAAGTCAAAAGATTCATCATGGCTCTCACCACAGATAACGATTAGATCGGCGCGCACTAATTGATCTTCAACAACATCCTTGAGGGAATCTTCAGTCTCCGGAATTGTCGTTACGCGATAGCCAACTGCGCCGGCCTCTTTCATTGCGGTAGTTAGTAGCCAAGAATTGACCTCGAATTCTTCGCCACTTCCAAGGACCTTTCCTGGTTCTACCAAATCATCGCCGGCTGAGATAACGACTACCCGAGGTTGCGGTCGCGTTGGAAGATGATCTAAGCCAAGAGAAGCAGCTAGACCAATCTGGGTAGACCGAATTCTCGAACCAGATCTAAGCGCCAAGCGATCACCTTGATAGATATCTTGCGCAAGGGTTGCGCCGTAGGAATCTAGTAGCGGCATATCGAAGGCTGCTAATGGCTTTGATAGGGCTAAGAGTTGTGTCGCTAGCTCTGCTACCCGAAGGCTCTCACTCACGCGGAAAAGATACTTTGTATCTACGCTAATCCCGTGGAGCACACGAAGGCGAATTTGCGTGAATCAATCCGCTTGCGCCGCCAAGTTAGCCAATCTCACTTTAACCACTCTTTATTAAGTGATTCTCCGGAATTTAAGAACTCTGAAGTGATTGCCAGCTATCGCTCATTTGGCGATGAGCCCAATACCGAAAAACTCAATCAACTAATTCTGGAATCTGGAAAGAAGTTATTACTACCGGTGCGCTTACCAGATAACTCCCTAGAGTTTCGAATCTGGGATGGTAATCCCGCAAAACTTAAGCGCTCTGGAAAAGTAGAAGAGCCAATTGGTGAGAGATTCTTAGGCCGAATCGATCTCATGATTGTTCCTTCATTGGCGATTGATTCAAAAGGAAATCGCCTCGGGCAAGGAGGTGGCTCTTATGATCGAACGCTTCGAGACTTCTCTGGAGTTTCGATAGGTCTTATTAACGAGGATGAATTCGTAAGAGATTTACCTATTGAATCTCATGATATGCCGGTAAAAATGGCGCTAACGCCTACGAGGTTAGTTCGAATTTAATTTACGCCGAGATTGCGCGCCATAACTAAGCGCTGAATCTGGTTTGTGCCTTCATAGATCTGGGTTAGCTTGGCATCGCGCATCATCCGCTCGACGGGATAATCATTCACATAGCCATAACCACCTAATACCTGGACAGCATCAGTGGTCACCTTCATGGCCACATCGGTAGCAAAGCACTTTGAAGCAGCTGAAAAGAAAGTTAGATCTCGCTCGCCTCTTTCGCTCTTAACCGCTGCGGCATAAGTTAGTTGTCGAGCTGCTTCAATCTCCATTGCCATATCGGCAAGCATGAATTGGACAGCTTGGAAGTCAAAGATTGGTTTACCAAATTGGCGTCGCTCTTTTGCATACTTAGTAGCAACTTCAAATGCGCCTTGAGCAATTCCTAGCGCTTGAGCAGCGATAGTGATGCGTGTGTGATCTAGGGTCTTCATTGCCAGACCAAATCCACCACCGATCTCACTAATTCTTCGATCATCTCCAATTTCTACGTTATCGAAGTAGACCTCTCGAGTTGGTGAACCTTTAAAGCCCATCTTCTTTTCTGGAGCGCCAAAAGAAACTCCCGAATCGCTCTTCTCAATTACGAAAGCGGTAATTCCCTTCGCTCCCTTTTCTGGATCAGTGGATGCAAGTACGGTGTAGAACTCAGAAACACCAGCATGGGAGATCCACTTTTTACTTCCATTTAGAACCCAACCGTCACCCTTCTTCACTGCTCGAGTTTTCATTGCTGCGGCATCCGAACCAGCTTCAGACTCAGATAAGCAATATGAGAAGCCTTTTCCTTTTGCGAGTTGGGTTAACCAACGCTCTTTCTGTGTTTCATTACCGCCCAACATCAACGGTACCGAACCAAGTTTGTTTACCGCTGGAATTAGTGAAGAAGATGCACAAACTCGAGCGACTTCCTCGATAACAATTACAACTCCAAGTGAGTCAGCGCCTTCACCACCGAATTCAACCGGAACATGTGGCGCAGCTAATCCCGCTGCTTGAAGCGCATCGAGAGCTTCTTGTGGGAAGCGCGCATTTGCATCAACATCATGCGCAAAAGGTTGGATCTTCTTGTCGGCGAGCGCACGAACGCTTTCGCGCAGAGCTACATACTCTTCGGGTAATGAAAAAAGCGGATCCATGGCGGGAATACTACGAGTCCTTTCGACCCTCGGCGAGTTTAGAAAGATAATCGTTGTATTCCGCTAAATCACGCTCTGAATTCTTATCAGCTCGCTTTGCTTCCCGAGCATCCGAGCGCATCCACTGGATAAAAGTTGCAACGAGAGCAATGATTATTGGAATCTCGCCCATCGCCCAACCAATTGCCGCTCCGGTTTTCTGATCAGCCAACAAGTCTGTGGCCCAAGGGCGTTCTAAGGAAGCGTAGTAACCACCGTCAATTAAAGAACTTGATGCTTGTAGCGCAATGGAGAAAAAGGCGTGGATACTTATTGCTCCAAGGAGTATCACTACTCGAACTAGATGATGAACTCTTCTTGGGTTTGGATCAATTCCGACAATGACGTGGAAGAAGAGAAGGCCTGCGGCGATGAAATGGAAATTCATCAAGAGGTGTCCGAAGTGGCTCGACATCAAATCTCCAAATAGCGGTGTGAAGTAAAGGGCAAAGAGCGATCCATCAAAAATTGCTAAGGCCACAATTGGATTGGTCCATATTCCAGTGAATCTTGAATGAAGCGACTCAATCAACCATCCCCGTATACCGCGTTCTTGTTTTGTTCTGCCGATTGGAAGCGAACGGAGCGCTAGAGTTATTGGCGCACTTAAGACAATGAAAATCGGGGCAATCATGCTTAATAACATGTGAGCAATCATGTGATACTGAAAAGAAAAAATTGCATAAAGCCCAAGGCCCCCACTTGTGCTGTAGTCGAGAAGTGAAATTCCAACCGCAAAAGAGATCGTTCTACCGATCGGCCATTTATCCCCACGGCGCGAGAGGATTACTACTCCTCGGATGTAAAGCGCAGTAGTAAATACAAGTGCACCGAGCATCAGAGCATCTGCTTCATATTCAAAGAAGAGGCGTTGCCAAGTTGGTTCAGGCGGCATACCAACTCCGGTGATCTCTTTTACTCGGTCATATTCATATTCGCTTTCAACAATAGGCGTGAAGCGAGAGAGAAGCGAACCTATAGCGGTGACCAAGAGAAGAAGCAATACTTCAAATCGAATCAAGCTTGAATCGGCAAGGTTCTTACGAATCTTTATTGCTGTAAGAGCGATGAAACTTAGAAGTCCGACCTTGAGAATAATAAGAGCTCCATATGTAGACAACCACTCGCTCGAGAATCCCAGTCTCAATATCGAACTTGTGCCGCCACTTAGCACTACAGCAACTACAGACCAAGTTGCAATAACCCCCACTCTTGTTGCAACTAGTTTTCGAGTGGCTTCATCCATGAAAAGAAGTGAAGCCACCGCCCCAACCCAAGATGAAAGAGCAATGACATGAATGATGAGTGAACCAATTGCCAGGCCATGGCCACTTGCTTGACTCGTGTGGCTTTGAAAGAGGGGTGCAACAACTCCAAATGTGGCGATGCAATAACCCAAGAAAGCTCCGCCAACCTTGCGAATGCTTCTAATGATCAATAAGAGTAAGAGCGCCGCAAGAACTTGAATTAATTGTAATCTTCCTAATGCGGTTTGAGTTACATAAGAACGAATCGTTGTGAAATCGAGCATTGAATAAATAGAAGATTCAAAGAGATTTGCCAAAGTGGCTAAGAGATTTCCGAAAGCAAGAATTACCCAAGTTGCCACTAAGTAAGGAAGTACGCTCCGCAGTCGCCTCGATGGTTCAGCTAGTTGACCACCAACTTCTGGGAAGAGGAATGTTAGGGATAACAGCGCTCCCATTACCAAAGCGCCAGTGAGGGTATTCAATACATCAAAGAGCATTAACCACCTCAATTAGAAGAATCTCCATCACCTACCTAAGATTACGCTGTGCCCACCTACCAATATCAATGCGAATCTGAGCATGAATTCGAGGTGTTCCAATCATTCTCAGATGCCGCCATCGATACCTGTCCTGAGTGTGGCGCAAAGGCCCGTAAGGTCTACTCAAATGTTGGGGTAGTTTTCAAAGGTTCAGGTTTCTACAAAACTGATTCTAAGAAGTCAGAAACGAAAGCGGAGAACAAAGCAGATTCAAAGCCCGTGGCTAAACCAGCTTCAAAACCAGAGAGTAAAACCGAAAGTTAATCGTGGTGCGGCGGCTTATCAGCCTTAATCTCTTCCTCACGCTTTGAATCTGATACAGAATCAGCAGATGGATCGATCTCATCTTGGGTCTTAGAAGGTATCAACTCACTCATAAATTTCCTAGCGCGCCCCCAGGGCTCGCTCTACTCCATCCATAATTTGGCGAAGCGCTTGATCTTGTTCGCGCTGCAAGATTGCACGCTGTGCCACTAGAACCGCAAGTCCATGTACCGAGCTCCAAGCAATCATCGGAGCAGCAACTGCAATTTTCCGGTCTAGCAGCCCGACCTCATCTAGTTCCTTTATCGATTCCTGTAACAGTTCCCAGGCCAAATCACCGAACTCGCTTATTGGTTTCTCATCACAATGTATAAAGGCAATCTCGAACAACCTCGGGTGCTTTCTTGCGTAATCGATGTATGCCTCACCCAAAGCCTCAAATCGGATGAGCGCATTTCTGGATTTACTTCGCGAAAGAGGCGTTCGATCCCGTTTGGCCTTTAGAAACTCGCCGAGTTCCAATCGAATCTGCGCTGATACTTCTGCCTTAAGTTGTTCTAGGTTCTCAAAGTGGCGATAGAGCGCGGCCGGTGATACTCCGGTGGCCTCAGCAACTCTCCTAATCCCGAGAGAATTCAAACCCTCGCTATCAATCAAGTTCTTCGCAGCCCGAATTGCGGCATGGCCTAAGTCACCATGGTGGTAGTCACTTCGCTTGCGCACTGGTGTTAACATTGTTTACATTATTCACCTCGATTAGCCACGAGTCAAGAGAAGGCAACATATGTTTGAGAAGTTGGGTCATTCCATAGCTAGACGGAGCAAGGCAATTTTCCTACTCGCGATCACCGCGGTCCTTGTATTTGGAACACTTGGTACTCAAGTTTTCTCTCGCTTCGATACTGGTGGCTACTCAGACCCGAATAGCGATTCAGCAAAGGTTTTCGAATACCTCGAGGATACTTTTGACGTTAAAGATCCGGCCGTAGTTATCGCCCTTGAATCCTCAGCCGGCTCAGTCGATGCCGAGGCAACTGTCGCGGCTGCCACTGCTCTTGAGAATCAACTTCGAGCTGAGCCAAGCGCTGAGAACGTAATCTCTTATTGGAGCGCAGGAAGAAACCCGGCTTTTAAGAGCACCGATGGAACTGCGGCTTATATGTTCATTTACCTTAAATCTGAAGACTTTACGGAGATCGATTCACTCGGTGGCTATTACCAAGACAAATATGAAGGCAAATATCAAGATCAGGTAATAAGAGTTTCCGGTGGCGCTGTCTTTGCAAATGCTATTAACGGAAGAATTCAAGATGATTTGAAGCTCTCTGAAGCAATCTCGATTCCAATCACCTTTATTTTGCTAGTTCTAGTCTTTGGCGCGCTAGTAGCTTCTGCGATGCCGCTCATAATTGGAGTAACTGCAATCTTGGGCACATTCTTTGGCCTGTATCTCCTAACTCTCATAACTGATGTAAGTATCTTTGCTCTGAATTTGACGACTGGTTTGGGGCTTGGATTAGGCATTGATTACGCCCTCTTGATAGTCAATAGATTCAGGGAAGAGTTACGTCGCGGCATCAGCCGTGAAGATGCGATTGTGAACACAATGAGAAGCGCTGGCAAGACCGTCTTCTATTCTGGATTAACAGTGGTACTTACTCTCATCTCGCTCACTTTCTTCCCTATGAACTTCTTAAAGTCGATGGGGTATGCCGGTGCAATAGTCGTATCACTGGCTGTTGTCGGAGCGCTCATCCCACTTCCTGCACTATTAATGATGCTTGGCGAAAAAGTAAATAAAGGCGTTGTTCGCAAGAGTGGCTTGAATCCAAAAGAGGATGGCGGCTGGGCCCGTCTTTCTCGGTTCGTCATGCGCAGACCAGTCCCAGTTGTTGCCTTTTCGCTTTTCTTTCTCGCCTTGATGATTGCTCCACTAACAAATGTGAAGTTCTCCCAAGTCGACATTCGAGTACTTCCAGCAAGCGATCCTGCCTACCAAGCAGCGTCATTTATCCAAGAGAAGTTCCCGGGAGAGGAAAGCAATCCGATTGAAATTGTCTTCCCTGCTGGTGGAAGTAACTTAGAAGCGGTTAATTCTTATGCTGCATCTCTCTCTCAAATTTCCGAAATCGTTCGAGTCAGCTCGCCTGAGGTAAAGGGCGCTGCTGTTCGATTGGTTGCCATTCACTCTATGGCGCCTCGAACCCTCGAAGCTGAGACTCTTATACGGGAGATTAGAGATATCGATTCAACTCTGGAAGTCCTAGTTGGAGGTGTTGCAGCGGATTACACCGATACTCAGGAAGGCATAGCGGAAACCCTTCCATGGGTCCTGATCTGGGTAACGATCGCAGTTCTAATCTTGCTCTTCCTTTTCACCGGATCGGTGTTGTTACCTATAAAAGCAATTCTTCTAAATTACATTTCGTTAGCAGCAACCATGGGTATTCTCACTTGGGTATTTATCGACGGAAATTTGAACTTCCTGACTGGTGATTTTATAAATACCGGAGCGCTGGATACGAGTACTGTCGTTCTAGTTGCAATCGTCGCCTTTGGTCTCTCTATGGACTATGAAGTATTTCTCCTTTCAAGAATTAAAGAAGAGCACGATGCCGGTCGTTCAAATGAAGATTCGGTTGCGTTAGGCCTACAGAAATCTGCACGAATTATCACTGCGGCTGCGATGATTCTTGCAGTCGTATTTGCTGCATTCATTATCAGTGGAGTTACATCGATTAAATCCATGGGATTTGGAATTGCCTTTGCGATTCTCCTAGATGCAACACTCATTAGAGCGTTCTTGGTCCCAGGGTTGATGCGACTCTTCGGTGATTGGAACTGGTGGGCTCCAAAATCTCTTCAGCGATTTAAGATCAATCACTAGACCGATTCGAAGAGTTCATCGCAATTGGGCGAGATATTGAGCGGCGCGTTCTCTCGAATGCGGTAAAACTTTATGCCGAAGATCGAATATTTATTGTTGGAAACCGCACCATAGTCTTCTCAAAGTAG
The DNA here is from genome assembly GCA_010023045.1 of Actinomycetota bacterium. Lineage (GTDB taxonomy): Bacteria > Actinomycetota > Actinomycetes > Nanopelagicales > Nanopelagicaceae > MAG-120802. Next base: position 57,394 of record RGJX01000002.1, read on the forward strand.
CCTTAACGCGTAATTCTCTATCTCTTCCCATCAAAATACATGTGCATATTTGAATCCCACTTCTCTTTGATTTCAGAAATCTCATCACCTTCAGAAGAGAGAGGGAACATATTTCCCTGAATTTTGCCGCCTAAAGCGCTTAGCTCCACTAGATACTTGCGGTGCTGCTCGACATGTTCAAAAACCCCTGCAGGATTTATATATTCCTCCAAAACCACGCAAGAAGTTTCGTCTAATGTAAAGAAAAGCTCGTAACGCAAAATGGAATCTTGGCTTCGGATGCTCTGCAGCATTTCTGTTGCAACTTCCTTGAATCGCTCTAAATTCTCTTTTTCGATTTTCGGAAAAACTGCAATAGCCATTAGGTTCTTCATGGCACTCCTTGTATTGAGCTTGGTCCAACTATAGAGTTCCGGCATGTCAGTCTTCCATCAAAGTAACGGGAAAACTATCACTGGACATGCTTCGCTACGGAGCGCATTGCGCGATACCCAGACATACTCCTCTGACTTACAAGGAGATTCGGATGTGCGCGACTATAGGCAATTACCTCTGGAAGTTGATCCCCCACTTCACCACCTCTATAGATCAGCTCTCGCCCCCTACTTTGTGAAACCAGCAATCGAAAAGCATGTAGAAAAATTCCGAAAAAATTCTGAAATTCTTCTTAAGCGCTATTTTTCCGCAGAGCCCAAAGAGGTAGTGAGTGAGCTTGCTCTTCCTTTGGTAATGCACAACTTAGGTGTTATATATAACCGACCTCAGGATGTTGAGGAATGGATCTCTTGGGGTCCTGACGTATGGACTGCAGAGTCCGAAAAAAGGGATGGAGCAGTCCTTCACCGCTACTTGGACTCCGTTTATGAAGAGGCTCTGAGACATGAAACTAAAGACATTTATAGCGAGATTGCACATTTGGAAATTGCTGGAAAGCGAGTTACGCCTCTTGAATTTCGTGGAATTGTAGGAGTCCTTTTAGCAGGTGGACGAGATACGGTGGTCAAACTTCTCTCTGGAATCATGTGGCACTTTGCTCGTACAGATGAACTCCTGCAGATAAGAAGCGGAAAGATTGCCATCAACACAGCCATTCAAGAATTTTTGCGATTTCTTACCCCACTACCCCTCATGAATCGGACTACTACTCCTGAGACGGGCATGAAGGAATTACCTGCCGATAGATACGTCGGCATGAGTTTCATATCGGGCAATTTTGATGAGACAGTTTTTGAAGACCCTCTCTCTTTAAATCTCAGTAGGGCGCGAAATCCACATTTGAGCTTCGGATTCGGGCCGCACACTTGCCTTGGGAACCACATCGCTGAAATTGAGGCAAGGGTATTCATGGAAACTTTGCGAGATAGTGAATTGAATTGGAAGATTCACACGGAGAAGGTCGCTTTCCATTTAGCCCCGTTTGAGAGAGTGCCAGATCAATTCAAATCCTTACAAGTGGTACTCAAGTAATTCTTAATTTCTTTCATAACTGTAACTAATTGACTCGAGAACCAAATCAACATATGTCATGTCTGCCCAAGAAAACCAATCCCTAGTGAAAATCGAAGAATCATCAACATCGAATGACTCATGAATTTGCCCAGTTCCTGCATCAGTACTTTCTAGTAAGTCCAAGGTAGTCTTCTGTACTTTTCCATCATTTGATGTCAGAGCTGCTATCGCAATTGCAATCGGCCAGACAGAGTTTTGAGGAGTGTGCTGAGAACCAACTCCCATTGCTAATGCGCCTTTGTAGAAATATGGATTCATTTCAGATAGAACAAAAGCGCGAGTGCTTTGGTATTTGAGATTATCTGATGAAAAGACTTCCAAGTAAGGAAGGCTTAGTAGAGATGGGACGTTAGCGTCATCCATAAATAGATGATTGCCGAGGCCGTCCACCTCATACGCTAGCTTGCCATCGATAATTCCAAACCTATTTATGCCTTCTTCGATTTCAGACGCTAGTTCGGCTGCCTTCATCTCAAATCCTGCAACGCTCAATTTCTTGAGTTCGTTCATAAAGAATAAATTCGAAGGTATTAAGTACCCATACTTACAAGCATCGTCACTCGGCCTAAAGGCGGAGTAAACCATTCCCGTAAAACCTATTGGTGCACCGCGCCCGTCATGAGAAAGTGAATCATGGGGCGGAGATCCAGCTCTCCAGAATACGTAGCTTTCCCGATCGTGCCTTTGCTCCTTCTTGGCAAGTTCAATCATCAATTCCAATGCTTCATAAAAATTTCCATCAAGATGTTCAGTACGGCCATATCCTTCTGAAATTTTTCTAGCCAAATAGAGGATTGAAGCCCAAGAATCTAATTCAAACTTTCGCTCGAAAACCCACGGTGATTGTTCTGGAAAGTCTTTATGCCAACATGCACCATTAGGTTCGGAATTGAAAGCATTAGCGTAAGGATCCTTAAGAAACAACTTAACTTGGGAACGACTGAGGTTAATGAGCAAATCCATAACTTTCGGATGACTAGAGCGAAGTAGCGGCTTGACTTGCCAAGTTGAATCTCTCAACCACATCGCAGGAATATCGCCTGTGATAATGAAGGGTAGTCCGTCAGACATACTCTTCAGAGTTTTCTTGAATAAAGTTTGGACAGAACGATCTACTCGATTAAATCTCTCTGGCAGAATCTGGTCTTCAAGTCCAGGAAACAAATCTCTTGTTTCTAAATCCACGCACTTATTTTACGAATAACTTCCACTTGTGTCCTTGGCCGGAGTTGAACCGGCGACCTACCGCTTAGGAGGCGGTTGCTCTATCCACTGAGCTACAAGGACTTATCTGAGAATTATCTAATAATAATTGAGCGAGTTGATTTCACCATGAAAGCGCTGGTAATAGGTGCTGGTGGCGTCGGTAGGGCGATTATCAATATCGCATCACGGAGATCATTTATATCTTCGCTGGTCATCGCTGATCGAACCCTGGCACGTGCTCAAGAGGCTGTTTCAAGGGTCAAAGACCCTCGATTTTCCGCTGCCCAAGTAAATGCCGCTGAGCTTGAGGACTTAAGAGAGCTCATCCGAAAAGCCGATCCTGATGTCGTGATTAACGCGGTTGATCCTAGATTTGTAATGCCAATTTTCCTTGCCTGTGAAATCGAGAATACAAATTACATCGATATGGCAATGTCACTTTCTCGCCCACATCCGCACTACCCACATACCGAAACTGGTGTGAAGTTAGGTGATGAACAATTCGCGCGAGATTGGAACTGGGAAGAACGAAAAATCTATGCCCTAGTTGGAATGGGTGTTGAGCCCGGCATGAGCGATATTTTCGCTAAATATGCAAACGATGAGATGTTTAGTCGAATCGATTCAATCACCATTCTTGATGGATCTAACTTAAGAGTTGAAGGCGCAAACTTCGCTCCCTCGTTCTCGATCTGGACCACTATTGAAGAGTGTTTGAATCCACCGCTGGTTTGGGAAGATGGCCGAGGCTGGTTCACTACTCCACCATTTAGCGAGATTGAAGTCTTTGATTTCCCGGAAGGAATTGGTCCGGTTGAGTGTGTGAATGTTGAGCACGAAGAGGTTGTTCTAATCCCCCAGAAAATCGACGCCAAGAAAGTCAATTTCAAATATGGACTTGGCGCTGAGTTCATTCAGATCCTCAAGACCATCAACATGCTTGGTATGGATCGTAAAGAGAATGTTGAAGTTCAAGGTGTATCTGTTGCACCACGTGACTTGCTTGCTGCTTCGCTCCCTGATCCAGCAACGCTTGGCTCTCGTATGAAAGGTAAGACTTGCGCTGGAGCGCTGGTCCGCGGTCTAGATAAGAGCGGTGAACCTAAAGCTGTTTACATCTATAACGTTGTAGATAATGAATGGTCGATGAAAGAGTATGGCGACCAGGCAGTTGTCTGGCAGACCGCAGTAAATCCAGTTATTGCTATGGAATTGATCCATAACGGAACATGGAAACCTCTTGGGGTAAATGGTCCAGAATGGTTTGATCCCAAGCCATTCTTAAAGCTCATGGAGGAATACGGTACTTCCTGGCATATCCGCGAGGAGCCCACTGCCGGTATCGTGAAGTAGTGGCTCTAACAAGTTCGAAACCGATTGCGCTAGTGACTGGCGCTACCGCAGGTATCGGTGCTGCATTTGCCGAACACCTTGCGGCACTTGGCCATGACTTAGTAATTACGGCGCGCGATCTAGCGCGTTTAGAGAAATCGGCCGAAGAACTGCGAAATAAACATGGCGTTGAAGTTGAAGTTATAAAGGCAGATCTTGCAACTAATGAGGGCATCAGGACTATTGAGCTCCGGTTAGAGAATATAAGTCGGCCGATTGATGTCTTGATTAACAATGCTGGATTTGGAATAAATAAGAGCTTCGCGGCTAGCGATCGTCAATCTGAGAATGATCTATTGGACGTTCTCGTCCGGGCGCCCCTTCGATTCATGCATGCAGTATTGCCTGCGATGAAGGAGCGAAATAGTGGAACAATCATCAATGTCTCAAGCGTTGCCAGTTGGATTGCTGGGGGCAGCTACAGCGCGGCTAAGTCATACTTAACGGTTATGAGTGAATCGCTACACACTGAACTCCTTGGCACAAATGTGAAAGTTCATGCGCTCTGTCCCGGCTTTACTCGCACCGAGTTTCACCAACGAGGGCGAATGAAGATGAGCGGGCTTCCCGAGTTTCTCTGGCTCGATGCAACTGAGGTCGTGGCAACCGCTTGGCGTAGCTCCCAAAAAGGTAAAGCGCTCTCCGTCCCCGGCTCCCAATACAAGTTACTGACATTCCTAATGCGCTATTTGCCCCGCCCAATTGTTAGAAAAGTTGGTATGAACGCTCGTAAACGCCAGCGTTAACCTTGATTCTCAGCAAATTCCTCACTTTCTGTGGAGGTTCGTTGAGCAAATTTTGACCCCTCAACCTTTAGGATTTCGGCTAATAACAGCGGTATATCTGGGAGGAATTGTGCAAAACACTTTTGTAAGAATTGGTAAGAGAGCCACGGTTGTTGCCGCTATGGCGCTTCTAACAACTACTACTTCCTTTATACCTGCCGAGGCCGCAAACAAAGCTGGAGCGCCTTGCCCCAAGTTAAATGCGAAGACTCGAATTGGCGGCGATCAATACGTCTGCACGAAGAATCCTCGCTACCCAAATGAGCGTCGTACCTGGGTTTGGGTTGGCTGCATCCAAGCAAATACTCTCTATACGGATTCAGTTAAGCGCCTTGATGGCTTGAAGGCTGGTCTACTTACCGCCACAGCGAAACTCGCTGAATTGACCGCGGAAATCCCCGCAGCTGAAGCAAAAGCAAAAGAGTACGATGCCAAGATTGCTGCTACTCAACCTAAATTAGATGCAGCAAAAGCAAATTACGAAGAAAATCGCGTCAAGGGCGCTGCTTATGCAAAAGCAACTGAACAGTGGAATAACGCAGTTAAGAGCTACGAACGCGCAATAGCTGGATTCAAACGCGCGGCTGATAATTGGCGTGAGAAGAGTTCAGATGTTGCCGCCCAACAGAAGCGACTTGATCTCCAATCCCAGACTATTGCCGCCTCAGAAGTTGAGATTAAATCTAATCTCAAAGGTCGCAATCAAGCCTGCCAGCGCGGCCTGTAAGAACTAACCGACAGTAACTTTTGTTTTAGTCGCTTTTACAGCGACAGTTCTAAGGTTGCTACGGGCTGGGCCAACTTCAACTTTTCCATTCACTGCAAATTCTGCGCGATGATTTGGACAGATCCATTTTCCGTCACTTAAACCAACCGTGGTTCCTTCATGTGTGCAAGAGAGATCTAGAGCCCGAAAGCCATTGATGGCTTTAGAAGTACGTACTAGCGCAAGGGATCTACCGGTCCCATCTTCAAACTGAACAACTCCGCCAACTTTGCGGAGCGCAGTATTTTGGGAAATTAGAACTTCTACCTTTCCATTTGCTAGCACCTTTACCTTCGATGCAGCAATAGCTTTATCAGGCACAAATCCAAGCGTGAGGACTGCGAGTCCACAAAGTAGTGAACGCCTTGATAGAGAATTCTCGTTTTCCATATCTAACCTTTCAATACGCTTTAATGATGAGAATCTACTACTCAGCCAGGTGGCTCGCCAGCATTTTGCTCCTCTCCTACTTAATTCTCAGGTACTTTTCAGAGGCAACTTGGTGGAGCGAATTGCTCCTCTATAACGTCGTTTTAATTGCCGCAATTATTGGAATCTTATTTACACCGCTACCCGATGATGATCTTGGCCAGAAGGTACTCGCCCTCGCCCTACTGGCATGGGGAATTGGCTCCATAACTTCATCTATCGATTCCTTTTTCAATACCGAATTGAGCATTATCTCTGAAATCGCATACTCACTCTTCTATCCATTAGCAATATTTGGGGCAATCAGATCACTTCGCAATCAAGCTAAAAGTCGTCGCCTAGAATTAATCGACACATTAGTAATCGCGCTAAGTGGCACAACGCTACTTTCCACGTTCTTTTTAAAACCTGCTTCCGCAGAGATCTCAGGGAGTCAATATGAAGTCTTCTTGACGATTATCTATCCGGTGGGAGACCTTGTTTTGCTACTAACCGTTGTAGGAATAGTCTTACTTCAAAGACTTAGTCTGCGAAACTCGCTCTTTCTTCTTGGAGTCACTACCTTTACAGTGAGTGACTTCTATTATCTATGGCTAAGCCAGAATGACCTTTACATCTTTGGCAGTCTCAGCGATGCGGGTTGGTTACTTGGTTTTATTCTTATTGCCCATAGTTATTGGTTCCCATCCGATGAAGAAGAGCACCCCCGCACCTTCAATCCAGCTATTGTCACTCTTGCTCTCGTATTGAGTTCAATAATTCTTGCTATCTCAGTTTTAAGACCCGATTACTTTCCCCGCTTTGTATTGATACCCGCTTTCGCCACGATTGCACTCGCCTTCTTGCGGATGGCCGTTGCTATGGCGGATGCACGTAAGATGAGTGAAGAGCAGATACTTGCTCGTACAGATGAGCTAACTGGCCTGGCAAATCGTCGCCGCTTCATCGCTGAGTTTGAAGAGTTCCAAAAGTCTCCTGGCTCGTTGCTGATACTCGACCTAGATGGCTTCAAGCCAGTCAACGACCAATTAGGGCACGATGTTGGAGATCAACTACTTGCCCAAGTCGCACGGCGTCTTGAGCGAGTCATGCCGAAAGGAGCACTCCTCGCTCGACTTGGTGGTGATGAGTTTGGCGCTCTTATTCCTGGAGGTGAAGGTATGGAGATCGCAGTCGCGCTACGCGCCACCATGGAGTTCCCATTTAACGTCGCTGGGCATGAAATCAAATTAGGCGTCTCTATCGGTGAAGCCTTTAGCAAGAGTGAAGGCGATGGCCAGAACCTGCTCCGCCGTGCTGATGAGGCTATGTACCGTGCCAAGCGAGAAAAAGTTGGCGTTGTCAGAGCTGGATAAATTAGGCGTTGGAAAGGTTTGGTCGTAAAGTTCGGGCGTCCAAATGTCCACATCGAACGGGGTGAGATTCTCACATCTCCAATAGGAGGTCCTAATTGTCAGCACGCTTCACCAATAAAGTCCTAATTCTCGGAGCTGGTTCAGTCTCCCAATCAGTCCTACCTCTTCTTATCGAGCATCTTGTAGATGCAAAACAAATAACCATCATGGATCAACGCGATAATCGTTCGCGAGTCCAAAGTGCGCTAAATCAAGGCGCTACTTATGTGCAAGATCAAATCACACGCGGCAATCTCGATGCCCAACTATCAAAGTATTTGAAGGCCGGCGACTTTCTTTTAGATCTCGCTTGGAATATTGATGCCAACACAATTTTGCAGTGGTGCCATGATCATGGCGTCCTTTATCTAAATACCTCCATCGAAGAGTGGGATCCTTATGAAGGTGGATCAAATAAACACCCGCTAGAGCGCACCCTCTATTACCGCCACATGCGAATGCGCGATATGAAGTCGCGCTGGACAAAAACTGGAGCAACCGCAATCGTCGAGCATGGCGCAAACCCGGGCTTGGTCTCACATCTAGTTAAGAAGTCTCTAGTTGATATCGCAACGCGCGCTCTTAAGGATGGAAAAGCAGGAAGTGAAGTTGAAGGAGCGCTTGTAAATGAGAATTATCAAAGCCTTGCTCATGCTCTTAATGTGAAGGTTATCCATATCTCAGAGCGCGATACCCAAGTAACAAATAAGCCAAAGCAATGGGGTGAGTTTGTTAATACCTGGTCAGTAGAAGGCTTTTATGAAGAAGGTGTTGCTCCGGCCGAACTTGGCTGGGGAACCCATGAAAAGACCCTTCCAGTAAATGCATATGAGCATCCATCTGGTCCAAAGAATCAGATCGCAATCGCTCAGCCGGGAGCTACTACCTGGGTCCGTTCCTGGGTTCCTAACTTTGAAATTCAAGGAATGGTTATTCGCCATGGCGAAGCCTTCACAATCTCAGATCACTTAACGGTTTGGGAAAATGGCAAAGCAATTTACCGACCAACAGTTCACTATGCCTACTGTCCTTCCAATGAAGCAATCGTTTCGATGAAGGAACTTGAGATGCTCAATTGGGAGCTACATAAGAATCAGCGGATCATGAATGACGAAATTACCGCAGGTGACGATCGTCTTGGCGTCCTCTTGATGGGACATCCATATAAATCCTGGTGGACTGGCTCGCTACTCAACATCGAAGACTCTCGAAAGTTGATTCCTGGACAATCAGCAACCACGGTCCAGGTTTCTTCAGCTGTTTATGCTGCAGTTGCTTGGGCGATGAAGAATCCAAACGCGGGTTTGCTTGTCCCCGATGAATTACCTTGGCGCGAAGTCCTTGGTTACGCCGAGAAGTACTGGGGAGGAATTCACTCCGAAGCTGCCGATTGGGATCCGTTAGTTAATCGACGTGATCTCTTTGAGGGTTGGAACGATAAGAAAGTTGATCGCGCCGATCCGTGGCAGTTCTCTAACTTCTTGGTCTAGTTTGGTTTTATCGGTTTTGCCGCTTTGATCTCTTCGAGCCGCGCCAAGGACTCTAATCGCTCCTTGGCGTGGTCGACGATTGGTTCTGGATAACCTTTAGAAAGTCCATCGATAACCGTCCATGGCTCGTGAATGTCATCGCCGCTTAAGTGAGCTAATTCGGGAATGTAACGCTTGATATAAACGCCTTCTGGATCAAAGCGACGACCCTGCTCGATTGGATTAAATACTCGGTAATACGGCGAGGCATCGGTACCGCAACCTGCAGTCCATTGCCAGCCATGTGAATTAGATGCGACATCATTATCTATCAGGTACTTCATGAAGAAGTTTGCACCATGTTGCCACTCGATATGTAAATCCTTAACTAAGAATGAAGCGACGACCATCCGAGTGCGATTATGCATCCAGCCCTCTTTAACAAGCTGGCGCATTGCTGCATCTACAAATGGATAGCCGGTGCGACCCTCACACCATGCTTCGAACTTCTTACCCGGCTTGTCATAGCGCATCTTTTTAAACTTCGCATCGTAATAATCACGAGATGTGTGAGGATTGTTATTAAGCACATCAGCATAAAACTCGCGCCAAGCAATCTCTTTTCGATAGACCTCATGACCCTTGTTCTGTCCTAGAACGTTGAGCATCGTCCGGGGATGTATTTCGCCCCAACGTAGATGTGGGCTCATTCGACTTGTTCCTTCAATTCCAGGAATATTGCGGGCATCGCCATAATCATCTGAAGCGCGCTTGATAAAGTCCTTATAGCGTTTTATCGCCGCGGCTTCGCCAGCTTCTTGAATCTCAACTTTTTCGCTTTTATCCCAATCCGGAAGTTGGCGATCTGCCTTGGTCGGCGCTACCCACTTAGGATCTTTTGGCGCTGCAACTGGTTTACGCCAGCCATGCGCGCTCCATGCTCTATAGAACGGCGTGTAAACACGATAAGGAGTTCCATCATCTTTGAGTACTCGCCCTGGGGCTACCGCATAGCCACTACCAAGTTGCGTAAGTTCTATACCAGCTTTCTTCAATCGTTCATCAAGAGCATTTCCATATGGAGCAAATGGAAAGGCGCAGTGAATCGAATTTGCGCCGTACTTCTTCGTCAAGCGCGTTAGTACTTCAACTGGATCTCCAGAAATAACATGCAGCGCTCCATTCATGGAAGCATCAAGGGCTTTGAGTGAAGCCGCGAGATAGGCACGACGATGAGCGCCAGCACGCTCGGCAATCTCATCATCCATTAAAAACAGCGGCACAACTTCATCGGCTTCATCAAAGGCTGCAAGAAGCGCGGGATTATCACTAAGCCTTAAATCTCTGCGGAACCAGAAAATGGCGCGCTTGCTCATGGCAAGATTCAACCATTATGGAGCTGATAAAGCGCTTCCAAGTTCGAGGACTTCCCGGATGGGTCAATCGGGCTAGCTTCTCGGGACGAATTGTTGATTATTGGGCTCCTGCCGGCGGCAGCGACCATGTACTTATCGCTCATGATGGTCAAAATATCTTCGACCGCAGAACCGCAACATTTATCTATACCTGGAAACTCGCCCAAAGCGCAGCTCGAGTGGCAAAAGAGGTAGGCAAAAAGCCTCCGTTAGTGATTGGAGTTTTTCATAGCTCCACAAAAGAAGATCCACATGGTCGAGCGAAGGATTTAGCCCCAGAAGATCCATTTCGTGAAGGAATGAAAACCCTAAATCCCCCAACCTTTGCTGCAAGTGAACTACGCGGAAATATTTACCTGAAAGAAATTCTCGAAGAGATTACCCCAAAGATTGCAGCGCATACCAATACCAACTTTGAAGCCGGCAAGACAGCAATGATTGGCTCATCAATGGGCGGGCTTGCAACGCTCTATGCGCTTTCAAAATTCAAAGATAGTTTTCATACTGCGCTCGCACTCTCCCCGCATTGGGTTCTTGCAGGAAACCCGTTAGTTGATTACCTAGTAAGAAATTTGCCTAATCGCCCCGAACACCGAGTTTGGATGAGTCGCGGTACTAAAGGCCTTGATGCTTCTTATCTTCCCTACCAGAATCGCGCTGATGAATTGATGCGCGACTTAAGTTGGGGAACTCGCTATCGAAGCAAGGTCTACCATCGAACAACTCATAACGAGAGATCTTGGGCTAGCTATGTTGATGAACCGCTTAGATTCTGGCTCAATACTTAATTCGGTAACTACGGATCTTGGAATTCGCAGTAGCTCCCGCGTCATTTCGAGCGATTGCAATTACTTCAATCTCTGTTCCAGATTTAAACTTTCGAGGTTGGATAAAGCCGCGATATAGCCCTGCAGGAAGTTGGTCATATTCAAAAGTCCTTCTATCGGCGGTCCCCAGGTTAATCCACTTCTTGCTTCCCTTGATTCGCATCTGAAAATTGACTTGGTTGTAGCCGTTTCCGGGGACTGTGGCGCTCAATCCCAACCAGTTTTGCGTGTTGTAGTCAGTAGTTATTGGACGGAGGTTCACTTCGATTTTCTCTGGATGAACCACCTTCTTTTCGGCTTTAAGAACAATAGAGGTGAGTGGTGGAACACTTCCCGATACTGTCGTACCTGAACTCTTCACTTCATTTGGTTTTCCATAAATAACTCTCCATGAGGCGCTCTCAGTTGATACGGTCGCTTCGAAAGAGCTTGCTTCTTCGCTTGAATTGAATACAACTAGGTACTCCTGGCCATCTAAATACTTAGTCATCGCTACTACGCTTGCCTTTGCTAGGCGTAGTTGTTGGGTGCCCGAACGAAGCGCTGGATTCTCACGAATTAGCGCCTGTATTCCCGTGATTTGTTCCTCGAGGGGATTCTTAACCTCAAAAGCGCTGCGATTCCCTATAGGCGTAGAACCGATCCTAGGTTCTTCTTTCCAATCTTCTACTTGGGTGGGGAACATATTTTGCCGAGCTGCTTTGTCACCACCTGTTCCAATCATTCCTTTCTCGTCTCCGTAATAAAGAACCGGAGCGCCGCGAGAGAAGAAGAGCACTTCATTGCCAAGTAGTGAACGCTTCAAAGTTAGATTCATATCTCCATACATATCAGTGTGTAGGAAATATCCAACTCGACCCATGTCGTGATTACCAAGGAAAGTTGGTTGGCCATATGCGCTAGTTGTTGCCGTAGTCCAATAGTCATCGGCATTGAATAACTCAATCATTCGGTAGGCCTGATACTGAGAACGGACAAAACTCATAGCCTTACTTTGGAAATTGAAGTCCAAGATGCTGGGGAACTCCTGCTCGGCTAAGAAGGTTGCTAGGTAGGCGGGGTCTCCATCTGCAACCTCACCGAAGATTGGAAACTCCTTCTTTCCTGCGTCAACAGCTGTTTTCTTTACCTTAGGAAGGAAGTCAACCCAGAATTCGGGATTTACATGCTTGGCCGTATCGATTCGGTAACCATCAATATTGAACTTAGTGATCCAATCACTCCAAACTTTGGTCCAACCCTTAACAACTACAGGTTTCTCGGTAAAGACATCATCTAGTCCGAAAAAGTCTCCGTAGTAGCTAGATTCGCCACTAAAGGTCGAATCTCCGCGATTATGGTAGTTAGTAACATCGTTGAGCCAATTAGGCTTCTTCACCGATTTATTTGCGGTCGATACAAAAGGTTCATATGGAAACGAGCGCTTCGAATCTAACTTGGGAAAGTTATTCTTGCCAGCGTACTTAGTAACATCAAAAATCTGACCAGTCGCTGTTCGATAAGGAAAATCACTAATGGAGCGATAGGAATACATCCCTATTTTAGGCGAAATCACATCACCGGTGTGATTGACGACGATATCGACAATTACTTTCATCCCCAACTTGTGAGCCTTTGCGACAAAATCTTTGAATTCGGTTTCTGTTCCAAGATGGGGATCGATAGTTGTGAAATCTGTACCCCAATATCCATGGTAAGCGCCTGAATCTCCTTGAATCCAATTATTGACAACTGGAGGAGTGATCCAAATCGATGTGAAACCAAGATCTCGGATGTACTCGAGTCTCTTACTCAGACCAACAAAGTCACCACCATGCCAATAGCTAATGCTTGTTGGATCATATCCGCTACGAAAGATTCCGCCGCCAACATACGCTTCATCATTTTCCGGCTTACCATTTTCAAATCGATCGGTCATAACAAAATAGACCGAATCATCTGCAAGATCTCCACGAACAATTGACTTGAATGTGGGCGCATCAGTAGCAACAACAGGTGTAGCTAAATTTGAAACTAGTATGAACGAGCAAACAACACTTGCTAGGACGACTCGAAGTTTCACTTTAGAACCCAAATTCCACTCGTTGCTTTCTTGCTGCGGACTTTGACCATTCTTCCCTTCTGGGGGCTACCAAATAAGCGTTTTTTGACGGTGTACCCATACTTGGATAGATCTAACTTGGCATTTACCCCTTTGCGAGAGACAAATACTAGAACTGACTCACGCTTCGACTCCCGTAAGTAAGCAATGTAATCATCTTCTATTGCCACCCATCTAAGGCCACCGAATCGCAAGGCATGTGAACTATTTCTAATCTTGATTAATTCTTTGTAACCCTCAAGTAGTTCACCATTCCAATTATTTTTGTTCTCCCAATCGATAGTTCTTCGACCGTTTTCACCCCATCGGCCTTCAACTCCGATTTCATCTCCCGCATAAATCGAAGGGACACCTGGATAGGTGAGCAGCATGGTTACGCCAGAAAGATTCTTAGCAATATCTTTTCCGACGACGGTCTGGAATCGAGCGCGATCATGAGAGCCCAGCAAGATCATGCTTGCTACGAGCGAGCGCCAGGGAATTCCCGCGGCGAATTCCCGCATTGTCTCGACCATCTTTTCGCCTGAAACTCTTGGGAGCGCGGTGGAGCCTCCGAAACTATCAACGAGATCTTTGCCTTTGCTATTAATCCAGTACCAGATAGGTCTAGTGAAACCGCTGTAGTTCATAGTTCCGTGCCAACCTAATCCATCTAGATCTTCAGCATAGAAGTCGGCATTTTCTGCAACTAGCCAGGCATCGGGATTAACTTCCTCCATTGCCTTGCGAATTCCTGTAGCAACATCGCGATTGTGATTCTCTCCGTAATATCTACCGGTCATATTTCCAACATCAATACGCCAACCACACATGCCAAGTGGTTCTCGGAGCCATTTTCTTACTATTGATTGATCCGATTCCCACATCTCTCTTCGAAGTTCTGGCGAGCTGTAATTCAACTTTGGAAGAGATGGAACATCCCACCATCCGACATAGCCCCACTTGCTCTTTTCGCTCCAATAGAAAAAGCTGCGTTTTCTGCTCTTTGGATCGCTCAGGGCTTCCTGAATCCACGGGTGTCCCAATCCGCAGTGATTAGTAGTCAAATCTCCCATGACCCTGATCCCATTACTTTCGGCGCTCTTACGGAGTTCTATTAAGGCCTCATTGCCACCGAGCAACGGATCCACTTCGTCAAAGGATGACGCGTCATATCGATGGTTACTCTTACTCGCAAAGAAAGGAGTGAAATATATTCCCGAGACTCCCAATTTCTTTAGGTGACTCAATTTCTCACGAACACCTACAAAATCTCCGCCATAGAACTCTTGGCTAACTTCTCTCTGCTTTAGCGCCGGTTGATCACTCCACTTTCTAGGAATAGCCCAATCTGGAATTTCCCGCTGGAGATCTGATTTAGCGAAGCGATCAGGAAATATCTGATAGAAGATCGCTGAATGCAACCACTTAGGAGTAGGGGTCGTAGCAACTATCTTGAAGTCACCGTGATCGGCGATGTCACGATCAAATAGCCCTTCTGCGTTTAGCCAATGCAAAGAGTCTTTGCCAGCAAGTAAGAATCGATAGTTAGTCTTCACATTTTTGATTTCGACTTTTACTTGCCACCAAGTTTCGTATCGTTTCTTAATCGAGAGTTTCATCGGGTAAGTAGTTGGCTCACCATCTTGCATGATTCGAATGTAGGCCGAATGAATATGGAATATTTTCGGAACTCTCAACTTAAGAGTTATGGACTCACCAATTTTTGGCGCAGAATTACTTACATACAACTCGCTGCCATCGTGATGTGGCTTGATCTCCAAGGTCTCTTATCCCTTAGTAGCGCCAGCAGTTAAACCTGAGACTACATACTTCTGCAAGAACAGGAAGAGCAGCATGACTGGTATCGCAGCCAAAAGCGCGCCGGCAGCAAATGGTCCCCATTGTTGGTCATATTGGCCATCAATAAATCGCTGTAGACCAACGGCCAGAGTTAGATCATTCGGATCGCCGGTAACTCCCATAATTACTGACGTAAGAACGAACTCATTCATCGTGCCAATAAATGAGAGCAGGACTATGACCGCAAGCGCCGGGAGCGCGAGTGGGAGAATGATTTTAAAGAAGATTTGAGCATGTGATGCTCCATCAACTTTTGCTGACTCATCTATTTCAGTAGGAATTGTGTCGAAAAACCCTTTAAGGATCCAAGCGTTTACACCAAGCGCGCCACCGGCAAAGATGATTATCAAAGCGAGCGGGCTTCCGAATGAGAGCGTTGGAATGCTCTGATTAATTTCTGCAAGTAAGACGAAGAGCGCGGTCACCGAGAGGAGTTGCGGGAACATCTGGACAACCAAAATCGTTAATAGAGTGACTTTCCGACCTTGAAAACGAAACCTACTTAAAGCATAAGACGCGCAAGCTCCAATTGCCATCTGTAGGAGCGCATTAGCGAGAGAGATTACGACAGCGTTTCGGTACCAGATGAAATATGGAGCTTCCGGATTGTTAAAAATCTTTCGGTAGTTATCTAAACCGATATTGTCCGGAATCAATTTCTGGGCAGAAACTAGTCCCAACTGATCAAAGGATGCAGATGCCATCCAAACCAGCGGAAAGAGCGCAAAGGAGATTGAGAATATAGCGACTAGATGGCGCCACCCCAGGACACGTAGCCATCTTGAAGTGGTCATTCTCTTCTCTTTGACAATTACTTGCTCGATCGTCGTCATCACATGTTCTCCACTGATTTCGACTTACGGAAGCCATACACAGAAATAATCGCGATGATTGCAAAGTTCAAGAACGATACAGCGCTTGCTAATCCATAGTCATTACCCTTGCCTGCGGTAAACGCGAGTCTGTATGTGTAAGAAATGAGGATATCTGTGTGGCCAGCAATTCCACCCGACTCGATTATTTGCGGCCCACCTCCAGTAAGAAGGAAGATCGCATTGAAGTTCGAGAAGTTATAGGCGTAAGAAGCGATGAGCAAGGGTGTTAATGAATAAAGAACTAGAGGTAATTTTATTTTCCAGAAAATCTTGGATGGTGATGCACCATCGACTTGGGCCGCTTCAATTACCTCACTAGATAGCGCCTGGATTGCACCGGTACAAATCAAGAACATGTAAGGAGTTCCAGCCCATAATTGGGTGATAAGCACCGCTGCTTTGGCTAATGTGGGATCAGAAAGCCACGGTAGTTCTGATCCAATAATCCGATTGATGATTCCGTTGTCCTCGTTATACATACCTCGCCAGGTCAACATCGAAAGCACGCCAGGCATTGCGTAGGGAACAATCAAGATTGACCTATAGATTCGCTTTGCTTTCAATTTCGGATGATTCAAAGTAAGGGCCAACAGGAATCCTGCGAAGAATGTCGTTAACACGACCAAGAATGCGAAGATGAAAGTCCAAGTAAGAACTTGCACCATCGGAGCTCTGTATCGTTCATCTTCAATTACTCGCTGGAAGTTATAGAGACCTACAGTGCTTTGCCAGCCAGGCTCTAGCTCCTCGCCAGAATCACTAACCATCGAACCACGATCATTTGGTCGATAAATCTCGCCTGTTTGAGTGTTTGTGATTATGTCTTTTTCTGCATCATATTCGAGCGTCTTGATAAGGCGCTCCACTATTCCAATATCAACAAGTTTGAAAAATTCGTCGTTGCCCGCCTGAAGGCTAAGTTCGGAGAGGACATCGCTGACAGCAAATATCTCATCCTCGGACAAGAGCTTGAAACCAATCGCGCTGTCGATAGTTCCATCCTCAGCCAAAGTCACATCAGAACGGGGTAGCGTCGCAGAGCTCTCTTTGCGGGCAACAGTGATCTCACCCGTAGGTCTTTGGACAATAAAGACATACTCACCAGTCAAGTTATCGGTGGCAACTCGAGCAGGATAGGCAGAGTCATCTGCGGCAGACTGGTAGGAATTTGAAATTAAGACTTCGATGGCCGTCTCTTTATTGAGGATATGTCCAGTTGAATAATTGGTAAAAGCTATGTATCCGGTAAAGAGGGCAGGATAAATAGTAAAGGCTATTAGTAAGAGAACGCCAGGGATTATGTATTTGCCTGCCACTCGTTTCTTACTTAAGAAAACGTAATCGATCACGACCGTGGCAAAAATGAAATACCCAGCAAAAACATAGCTGCCATTTGAGATGAGAATTGGAACTGCCCAGATTGTGAATGAGTTGAGGGCGCCCAATAGGAAGATCTTCAGCAATATCCAAGGGGACTTATGGGTCCACTTCAACATTTCTTGCCTCTTCCTTTTCCTAAAGCTTGAACTTGAGACTCTAGTGCCTAAATCAAATCAGGGACGTTAACTTTCGTAAACGTCCCTGACTCGATTACTTACTATGTGCTTCTTTACCCAACTGCCTTCTTCACGTTGTCAGATGCCAACTTGAATGCAGCAGCCGCAGTTGCCTTGCCATCCGCTACAGCGGTGAAGGCATTACCCCAGTCAGACCAGACCTTGTCCATCTGTGGGATGTTTGGCATTGGGATTCCGCTAGCGCCGTAGGCGCCGAATGCAGCGAAGTCCTTGCTTGCAACGACTGCAGGATCAGCCTGTGCTGACTTGAATGCAGGCATGCGATCGCCAATCTTGAACATAGCTACCTGGAAGTCAGAGGTTGATACGACTTCGCGGAGGTACTTCTGTGCAGTTAGCTTGTTCTTTGCGAACTTGCTCAACATGAATCCGTTAACACCAATCCATGGTTGCGCAGTCTTACCTGCATAAGCAGGAACTGGAGCGATCATGTAATCAATACCGGACTTCTGAACCTTCTCTAGGTTCCAAGGACCGGTTACCATGAATGGAGCCTTGCCATTGAACCACTGTACGAAGTCATAGTTTGAAGACTTGCTTAGTAGTCCTGATGCAAACATTCCATCAAGCTTTGATGCATTGGCAGCAAATTCCTTTGAGTAGAGACCGATGTCATTTACTCTCCAACCAGTTGGTCCCTGGCCGAAGACATAACCACCGAGCGCAGTGAAGACTGGCGTGTGGTGATATGGGTCGCCCTTTGGAATCTCAAGACCAACGTTTGCTGTTCCAGCTGCTTTCAACTTAGCCCAAGTTGCCTCGAGTTCAGCGAATGTAGCAGGAGCAGTTGGTGAGAGCTTCTTATTAACGAATAGAGCAACATTCTCTACGTTGTAAGGAACGCCGTAGAGAGTTCCTTTGTATTGGAATGCCTTAATAGTTGACTCTACGAATGCTGCACGATTGATCTGTGCAGATGTAATTGGTTGTAGAGCACCTGATGCTGCAAGCTGTCCAACCCAGTCGTGTGGACCTACAACAATGTCTGGTCCAAGTCCCTTTGGTCCTGCAGTGATTAGATCATCACGCATCTTTCCAAAGTCTTTTACAACGACGGTTACAGTGATTCCCGTTGACTTTGCCCAAGCTGCAGAGGCGTCGCGAACGCCTGTGGAGCGCTGTTGATCTGTCCAGATCAAAACGCTCTTTGTTGAAGCTTGTGACGGAACAGTTAGTCCAGTCATAACGAGAGCAGCGGTTGCTATGGCGCTAAGAACGCCTAGACGCTTTCTTGTCATTTATTGCCTCCATGGAAGTATCTGTAGCGAGGGGCTACAGAGGAGACGATTACATAACGCCTAAATCGGGCAGTCAAAGGGAAATCAGGTCTATCGGGCTGATTATCGTTTTGTTATAAAGCCCTTATTTTTTCACGACCCCTTTACAGGGGTTGAACTACGTGTGAAGCGCCCCCACGGTCGAATCCCAGCCATCTACCGCTTCAGGTTTACGAGGACCCTTACCAACGTAACGAGCAGATGGGCGGATCAGACGACCGGTGCGCTTCTGTTCAAGAATGTGCGCAGACCAACCTGCGGTTCGCGCCGATGTGAACATCGGGGTGAACATGTGCGGTGGAACTTCTGCGAAATCAAGAAGTACCGCAGCCCAGAATTCAACATTTGTTTCAAGAACGCGATCAGGGCGTCGTTCTCTTAGTTCAGCAAGCGCAGCTTCTTCAAGCGCCTTAGCAACTTCATATCTTGGAGCACCTAATTCTTCGCAAGTACGGCGGAGTGTGCGCGAGCGAGGATCTTGGGCGCGATATACACGATGGCCAAATCCCATCAAGCGCTCGCCTTTATCGAGTAACTCTTTTACGTAAGCTCTTGCATCGCCACGTTGTTCAACTGCTTGAATCATGTGTAGTACACGCGATGGAGCGCCACCATGAAGTGGTCCACTCATTGCACCTATTGCACCAGATATTGATGCTGCAACATCAGCGCCGGTCGAAGCAATTACCCGAGCGGTAAATGTTGAGGCATTCATTCCATGTTCTGCAGCAGATACGAAATATGCATCAATTGCGCGGACATGCTTTGGATCTGGCTCACCGCGCCAGCGAATCATCATTCGTTCAACAACTGTGTGTGCTTTATCAACTTCACTTTGCGGAACCATAGGAGCAGAACCACGAGCTGCCTGCGCAACATAAGAAAGCACCATGACTGAAACGCGTGCCAGATTTGAACGCGCCTCTTCATCTGAGATATCAAGTAGCGGTTTTAAACCCCAAGCCGGGGTGAGCATCGCAATAGCCGATTGAACATCAACGCGGACATCACCAGAGTGAACTGGAATTGGAAATGGCTCAGCCGGAGGTAGGCCAGGATTAAATTCGTCATCGACGAGAAGTCCCCAGACATTTCCAAAGGTGACGCGACCGACTAGATCATCGATATCCACTCCGCGATAGCGAAGCGCGCTTCCTTCTTTATCTGGTTCTGCGATTTCTGATTCGAAGGCGATGACGCCCTCAAGGCCGGGCTTAAAGTCATCTGACATGGCGCGTATTCTGCCCACATTTACACCTAGTGCGAAACCCAAGATGACCCGAGGCGCTAAGTGACGTTAGATACACCTATGGCAGCAATGGACCGCGATGAGATTTCCAAGATGCGCCGGTCGTATGGCGAAATCGGCCTTCGTGAAAGCGACCTAGACGCAAATCCAATCTCGCAATTCCAACTCTGGCTTAAGGAAGCTGCTGAGAATCCAGTAGTTGTCGAGGCGAACGCAATGGTGCTCTCCACCGTCTCCGATGATCAACCGACAACGCGCACGGTGCTTCTAAAGGATGTGACTGAAGCGGGTTTTACCTTCTTCACAAACTACAACTCAGCGAAGTCTAAATCGATTGCAGATAATGCGAAGGTCTCTCTGCTCTTTCCTTGGTATCCAATGGAGCGGCAGGTAAAAATTTTGGGAAGCGCGGCTCGGATAAGTGGCGCTGATTCTGATGCTTATTTCGCAACCCGACCTTGGTCTAGTCAGATCGGAGCTTGGGCAAGTGATCAATCAGCTCCACTTTCATCAAGAGAAGAGTTAGAAAAGCGTTGGGCGGAATTCGCTGCGAAATTTCCCGAAGGTAGCCAGGTTCCAAGGCCACCGCATTGGGGTGGCTTCATTGTGATACCGACCATGATTGAGTTCTGGCAAGGAAGGTATTCCCGCTTACATGACCGGATTCGCTACAACAGATGCGCTTCAGGTTGGAGCATGGAGCGTTACTACCCATAACTTCTAGATAGGCTTACCGCTCTATGGCTGAGATAAAGATTCCGGATTCGTTAAAACCGCGCGACGGTCGATTTGGTTGCGGCCCCTCAAAAATTAGAGGTGAGGCGCTCGCAAACCTTGCTGCTAGTGGTACTTCGATTCTGGGAACTTCACACCGCCAAAAGGCGGTCAAGAACGTCGTTAATCGAGTTCGCACCGGATTGAGCTCGCTCTTTGAGCTCCCTGAAGGTTATGAAGTAGTCCTTGGAAATGGCGGATCTACAGCTTTCTGGGATATCGCTACCTTCTGTTTGATTGAGAAGAAATCCCAGCACTTAAGTTTTGGAGAGTTCTCCTCCAAGTTTGCTAGCGCTGCAAAAGAGGCTCCGTTTCTTGATGATCCTTCGGTAATAAAAGCTGAACCAGGTTCTCACCCACTTCCAGTTGTGGAAGCTGGGATTGATAGCTACGCGCTGACTCATAATGAAACTTCAACTGGGGTTGCGATGCCGATTCAACGCCCCGCAAGAAGTGGTGGCGCACTAGTTCTTGTGGATGCGACGAGCGCAGCCGGCGGTTTAGCCGTCTCGGCTAAGGAATTTGATACTTATTACTTTGCTCCACAAAAATCCTTTGCATCTGATGGTGGGCTATGGATTGCTTTGATGAGCCCGGCAGCATTTTCTCGCGTCGAGAAGATAAAGGCTAGCGGCCGTTGGGTTCCCGCATTCTTCGATCTCTCAATTGCAATAGAGAACTCGCGCCTGGACCAGACCTACAACACTCCTGCGGTTGCAACTCTGATGCTCCTTGCTGACCAGATTGAGTGGATGAACTCAAATGGCGGTATGTCATTTGCTGCGGGTCGAAGCGCTAAATCCGCTGAGATTATGTATTCATGGGCCGAAAAAACTTCTTACACAACTCCTTTTGTTACCGATCCTGCAATGCGTTCAAAGGTCGTTGCAACCATCAATTTTGAAGATGGAAT
>RGJX01000011.1 GCA_010023045.1 Actinomycetota bacterium
CCTGCCATGCCATAACTCCAATCCAGAAGTTTTCTTCTCGGATAAGAGCGAAGAAATCGCCTACGCCAAGTCCCTTTGTGGTGGTTGCCCGGTAAAGCGTGAATGCTTACAAGGCGCGCTATCGCGCCAGGAACCTTGCGGGGTTTGGGGTGGGGAACTCTTCGAAGATGGCCAGGTTATCGCCCAGAAGCGTATGCCGGGTCGACCGCGGCTAAACCCAGAGCCACTTAACGCAACTGCTTAACTCGATTTATAGCGAATAAATCTAGCGTTGGTTCGCAAATCGAATTTGCTCGCGCAAATTCAACATTTGCTTTACCCCAACGCCAGTTTTATTTGGCGAGTGAGTTTTGAAGATGCGATGGAGTGATTTCAGGGAACCAAGAAAGCGCCTCATCGCGGAAGTTTCCTTGAGCGCGAAGTTGGCAGAAAATTCCCGTAGTTCCAAGAGTTACGCGGTGGATTAGTACATATTCGGCGGGAAGATTTAGTTGGAAGCCAATCTTTGCCGTTGGATTTCGCGGATCGCCAACGCGAACGCTCTGTTCCCGGAGCCATTCGCGGGTGTATTCGAAATATGGGGTTCGCAGCGGCTCCACAAGTGGAAGCAAGTAATCCAGTACTAATTGTGGATCAACATCAACTTCCGGAAGTATGAATCCATCTTCTTTAAATCCGTTGTAAAGCGCTAGAGCATCGCCTTCAAGTGCGTTGCGGAGGAGATTCTTAAATGGCTCCGGGAAACCATTGGGCAGACGATTACATGCACCGAAATCAAGAACGCCAAGTCGACCGTCGGCAAGGATGCGGAAGTTTCCTGGGTGAGGGTCTGCGTGAAGCAGACCGGCGCGCATCGGCGCAGTGAAGTGGAAGCGTGCCAGCTTTATGCCCGCGTTATTGCGTTCCGCTTGGCTGCCTTCTGCAATTACGCGAGCGAGTGGTTTTCCTTCGAGCCATTCACTTACTAAAACCTTATCTGTTGCAAATACGACTTTCGGAATTGCGATATCGGGATCGCCTTCATAAGCGTCCCAACAAGTTTTCTGGGCTTCGGCTTCAAATTGATAATCGACCTCTTCAATGAAGGCATGAAGAGTTGGAAGATCTTTGAGAAGCGCTCAATCTGATTCAAGTCAGAGATCAACGCGTCGGCAGCGCCGGGGTATTGGATCTTTACTGCAACTTGGCGACCATCTTTCCAACGACCCTTATGCACTTGTCCGATAGATGCCGATGCTGCTGGTTTATCTTCGAACTCAGCAAAGTTATCGCGCCAATCCTCACCCAATTCTTTGGCGAGAACTTTATGAACAACACGAGCCGGCAGTGGTGGCGCAGCTTCCTGCAATTTAACTAGAGTCTCGCGATAAGGCTTGGCAATCTCTTCTGGAAGAGCTGCTTCGAAAACTGAGAGCGCCTGACCAAACTTCATGGCGCCACCCTTTAATTCACCGAGCACCTTGAATACCTGTTCGGCGGTTTTCTCTTGTAAATCAGCAAAGGCAAATTGTGGAGATTGACCAATAAGTTGTTTTCCGAATCCCAGCGCACCACGTCCGGCAACAGCCAAGGGGATGCTCGCTAACTTGGCGCTGCGAGTACTAGTTTTGCGAGGGATTTCATTTGCCACGGAGGAATTCTCTTGGAGATAGCGAAGCGGCGCGAGTTAAAGCCAGTTGCAGCCACAGCGTGGATGGCGCTCCCAAGCTGTGATTTGTGGCTCAAGGTAATTCAGCGTCGAATAGAGCGTGCTCTTATTAAGTAGATCAGATTTACCGGTATCGGCGATGCGAGCGACCTCAAGGCTCACTATCCCGGCTGAGAATGTTGCCAGCGCTGCTGTGACCTCAAAATCATCATTGGAATGCGAGCCATGCAGCGCATTTATGGATGGTCTGCCGCTCTCATTTTCGGCGATATTCACACAGTTAAAGCAGGCCCCAAATCCTGGCTCTATGTAGGGTCCGATTCGAATCTCACCGGAGTTATCAAAATCAATATATAGCTGGGGGATGCGCTCTCGATTCCACTCTTGTAATACCTCAGCAGGCGGAGAGCCGATGGAGATTATTAAATTAGCGCGCTTTAACAGTTTTGATGGTTCTGGATAGAGAGATGATTCAAGGAGAAGTTCAGCCATTTTCAGCCTCGCTGCCCGGCCAATATCTTTCTTAGTTACACAACCACCGATCACATCCCTTCCTCGGACTTCAAAATCCTTGGTGATCTCACATAGTTCAAAACCGGTAGCAAATAAAGTTCCAAGAAGTGCAAAAGCGATTCGCCCCGATCCGTGAATTTGGATCGCGAATTCCCTGCGCTCTAGAACTTTGCGAATACCACCATCCTTTACTCTCGGCACGCGCGTGATTCCATCCGCCTCAATCTCTATCCGAGTGAGAAAACTATCTTGAGCCACACTTCGGTTATTTGATGCGGCGATGTTTCGATTCTCTTCCTCTCCATATTCATAGTTGATCTCGGTTTCTTCTTGGTCAAGTAGTGAGAGTTCTTCAAGGATTGAGAGTAAGTTTTTCGTTTCAAATCCTTCGGCAAGCTCTCCACTAGCTAGTAATCTCAAGGCTGGCTCAATCTCCAAAGAACCAATTTGATCAGGTAGCAGGAAGTTTGAGAAGCGTGAGCCGATTTGAAGTTGGCCTGTAGCTCCATTTCGCCAAAAGCTGATGCCTGACTTTAGTTTTGGTGGCGTCTTTGAAGTAAGGATTTCCAACTCGGAATTTATTAGGCTCGCTATTTGTAACATGGTGCGAATGATGCGCTCCATTAAATAAAGTTTCTATGAGAGTGAAGATGGGTTGTGCAGAGGTTCGCGCTGAGTAAGCCGTTTATGCAAATTTGATGAGTGGGGCGGGAGGCTCAAACTTCTCGCAAGGAATTAGCGGGGATTTATTGAAGGAGAAAATTTAAGGCGGAAAACGATGGCGAGAAATTATGAGGAGAATTTAAGATGAGAAAAGAGAAGCGGGGCGCCGCAGCGCCCCGCCCCCGTACTTCTTAATGGGTCTTTAGGCTTTGCCCAAGATGCGATTGACCGTGGTGCCGCACACAGGGCACTTGCCCTTCGCCATACGACGACCAGAGTCAGAAACGTTCACGATTCCTTCGAACTGACGCTTCTCTTTGCACTTAACGCAGTAGGCCTCACCCTTATATGTTTCAGCCATTATTTCCTCCGATCCTCACAGGTTCTTCTGCCTGCGAATGCCCTCACCATACCCCCGCCCTACGCTCAAACCCTCGCAATTCACGCTCAAGCGGGGCGTTTCCTTCCCCCGCCACGCTCAAATCGAGGGGATTTGGTGAATTCAGGAGAATTTTTGCCCTAAATGCCCGACTTTTACAGTTGTGCTTCTTTGAAGGGCCCGAGCTATCACGACTTAGCCCCGCGTTCCTGCCTCATAACCATCGAGATAAGCGTTTGCCAGTTCGCTCCCTTCAAACCTTGAGAGGAGCTTTTCAAATTCACCGCCACGGTCCGGGATCTCAAGGTGAATCAACTCGTGAACCAAGAGGTAGTCAACAACGTAAGCAGGAGCGCCATTGAGTCGATCAGAGATACGAATAGTTCGGTCGAGAGTCGTGCAGGAACCCCAGCGCTCATTCATGCTCCGCCAGACCACACTGACCGGACGAGCCCGAAACTCCGGTAGGTATTGATTAAGAAGTTCGATGGCGCGGGTGAATAGAGCCTCATCGCTCATCTTCTCGCGCGCTTCTCGCGAGAGAATCTTCTCGACCATTTCTGGTATGACCTCTTGAATCTTGGAATTAGGGAGTCGCGCCGGGACTTGTATAACGATGGCGCCATGTTCGCGGTAGGCGCTAATTGATCTACGCCGCCTTGAGCTCTTAATTACTCGAACCTCAGCGCCGCCGGCAATTTCAGTAGGAGGAATCCTTACCTCGTTACTTGGTTTGGATGCCTGGGCTCGCACGGCCGGCAGGTTAGCCTCGAAGATCTCTTCTTGAATGAAGTTATCCACACACCCGCCTCACCGTCAGTAATTTAAGAGTATCAATCTCTTCAGGAGAGTTGCCTTCATCCTTGCCGATGTCGTACTTTGCGCGTACGAAGTCCTCGGATAACCGTTCAGTATCTGCAAGGGGAAGGCAGATAATGAATTGTGCGCCCGGGGACTTCGCTCTTTTTACATGAGTTCAAGCGAGCGAGTTGCTCAGATCCGAGTTACTTAGATAAGACCCGAGAGATCGTCTGGGACAGTTCGGCTCTTCAGGAAACCTTCAGCATCACCCAACTGATCGCCCCGCGGAAGCAAGAATGATTCATCCCAAATCTCATCTCGACTCTTCACATCTTTAAGTTCAACAACCTTCTCCCAGAATGTGATCGCTTCTCTAGTTCTACGAGGAGAGACTTCTAATCCAACTAGCGTGGCAAAGAGTTCTTGGGTGGGAGATTTAGTGGCACGGCGACGCTGTTGCGTCTCTCGAAGTTGGACCAGCGAAGGTAAACGATTCTTAGCAGCAAGGGTGACAACAGAGTCAATCCAGCCATCAATTAGCGCAAGAACTGTCTCTAGATTTTCCAACGCCGCCTTCTGGGTGGGAGTTTCTTCTGGCGTAAACATTCCGCCTGAGAGGGCAAGGGTTAGTGATTCTGGATTTGCTGGATCTAATTCACCCGAGTTCATCGCTTCTTGAGCTTGTTCGGTAATTGCAGTTATATCTACGCGGATTCCTTTTCCATAGGAAGCGATTGCGCTCTTTATATATTCTCGGAGCCAGGGAGCGTTTACAAATAGGCGAGCGGCTGCGATTTCTCGCAGCGCTAAATAAATTCGAACTTCACTCTCATCGATTCCTAGACCTGAGCCCCAATTTGTGGCGTTCTGTGGGATAAGAGCTGGGCGAATCTCCTTTGAAAGCGGAAGTGCAACATCATTTGCCCCAGTCACAGTGGTGGAGAGATTGCCGATGGTCTGACCAAGTTGGGTACTAATTAGTGAACTCATAAATGTTCCCATGATTGATGCAAGAAGCGATTGTGGGATCTGCATTCCGGAAAAATTAAATCCCGGTATTCCAAAACCGGATTGGCCTCCGAGTTGATCCATGGAAATTCCAGATTCACCGAGATTATCTTTGAGCATCCCAGCCATCGCATCGCTCATGCCCTCAACTAATGGGCGGGCAATCTCCTCCCAGCCATTTAATGTGGAATCAATCCAATCTCTCCTGCTTAACGCACAGTTATCACTCATTGGAAGGGGTGGGAATACGGTTGCCTCATTTAGCCACAAGTCTGCGATATTCATGGCTTCTTGGGTTGCCGTTAAGTCCGAAATTGAAACGGGAAGTTCGCCATGGGCGGAGAGAAACTTCTTTGAGATATCCCGGATCATTTCGCGAGAGAGTGAAGCCGGAGATTTCTGTCCAGAGAGAGCTGACATCAAACCTTGGAGGTTAAGGCCCATAGATGAGAATTGCTGAAAGATTTCGCCAAAGTTTCCAAAGGGATTGGGGTTCTGATTTGGATTCTGATTGGGATCATTAGGTTCATCAGGCGGGGTAAAACCGAAGCCAGCCATTGATTCCCTCCCTATGAGATCCCTTACAAGAACCTCGCCATAAATTTCTTGAGACAAACTTGATGTAGCAGGTCAAACCACGAAGATAGCGAAAATCTTCCCGTGAGGCAGAAGGCCCTCCGCTGACCTAGGCTTAGAAGATGCCCAATCTTCTTGCGAGCTTTCTCCCGCTCCCGTCTTATAGAGGGGTAGATCTTCATCTCGCAGCTGAGAGCACAAGCGCTCCATTATCGGCGCTGGTCTGGTGGATCATCCCAATAGTGGCGCTAACCGGGGGACTTGCCTATGCATATTGGGTTACTCGCTTGAAGAGTAAATATGAAAATCAAACCGAGCGTTCTGTTGGTCGATTTAAAAAGTTTCAGAAATCTTTCCACGACGGAGAGAAAGAGAACTAGATGTTCAATTCGATTTCGCCACTTCGATATAGGTGGTCATTTCCAGCAAAGTTCTTCTTCTTTCTATTAGCAATTGCAACTTTGGCCGCTCCAATTCCGTATGTCTTCTTTAAGCCCGGAGTTCCGGATAATGTGACGGGACGCTTAATTGAGATAAATGATGCTAAAAGTTATAAGCCAAATGGGAAGTTATATATAACTTCAATTTTGGTAACAAATCCAGGTTCTCCGGTCTTCGGAGCCGAAACACTCTATAACTGGGCGATTGGCCCACATGTGGTGCTACCTCGTGATGTTGTTTATCCGCCAGCAGTCGAGGGCGCTGTAATACAGCGAGACTCGCGCGCCGAGATGTCTGGATCGAAAGTAACGGCGACAGCAGCTGCCTTGAGCTATCTCGGTTATCAATTCGAGGAAATCTATTTCATTAGCCGAGTTCGAGATTACTCAGATGCAAAAGGGAAGTTGGAGCCTGGTGATCGAATCCTCATTGTCGATGGGGACACCATTAACGAAATTGAAGAGATTAGAAGTGCTTACTCTGATAGGAAAATCGGAGATGTAATTGAGATTAAGGTAGACCGGGAGATAAATGGCGAAACCCGCGAATTTGTCGAGAAAGTTCGGTTAGTTTCGAATCAAGAGCCGGGCGCTGACCCAGATCGCCCTGCTATTGGAATTCTCGTTGGAACGACCGCTAAGTTCCCAGTCGATATTGATTTCAATATTCGCGGCGTTGGGGGACCGAGCGCCGGGTTGATCTTTGCAGTCGGAGTTGTTGAGAAGATGACTCCTGAGGATTTGCTTAGAGGTCGCAAAGTCGCAGGCACAGGCTCTATCTCTCCAAACGGTGAAGTTGGAGCAATTGGCGGCATTGAAGAGAAGATGATTGGAGCATCCCGAAAAGGTGCGACCATCTTTTTAGCGCCGCGCGATAACTGTCCCGATATAAAGCACATCCCAAAGGGTTTAAAAGTAATCCCGGTCTCAACATTGAGCGAGGCGATTGCCGCGCTTCGGGCGCCGGATGACTTCAGATTTCCTACCTGCTAACTCTTAGATAACCTCGCCCCATGGCATTCGGCGATAATCCAGATAATCCCTTCCGTAATTTGAACTTTCCAAGACGAAATCCTGGAGAGCGACGCAAGATCGGTGCACTGCCACTAACAGTCATCATCCTTACCGCAATCGCGGTTGTTCTTGTCTCGCTAAGTGGTTTCTATGTCGACTATCTCTGGTTCCGCTCCGTTGAGTACAGTGAAGTTTGGACAAAGCTTCTAACTACGAGAGCTGCGCTCTTTGCAATCTTTGGATTACTTACCTCATTAATTATCGTCACAAATATTGTTATCGCATATAAGCGCCGTCCGATTTACGTTCCACTTACAGTCGAAGCCGACAACCTCGAGCGTTACCGCGCCCAGATCGAACCGATCAAGCGCGCGGCTATCGTTGGTATTGCACTTGCCATTTTCTATTTCGCTGGAACTGCTGGCGCTCGTTTCTGGGAAGCCTGGATGCTCTACCGAAATGCCACACCATTTGGAGTCACTGACCCACAATTTGGCCGCGATATCTCTTTCTTCATGTTCACCCTTCCATTCTGGCAATCACTAGTTGGTTGGGGAATCTCTACTCTGATTTTGGCAACTATCGCCGCCGCCATCGTTCACTACGTCTACGGTGGAATTCGCCCGCAGGTTCGTGAAGATCGCACCACTGTCACAGCCCGAGTTCAAATCTCAATATTGCTTGGGTTAATAGTTGCGCTAAAGGCAATTGCTTATTGGTTTGATCGATTTGCCCTTGCAACATCTGATGAGGGAATTATTACCGGTCTTACTTACACTGATGTAAATGCCGTCCTTCCGGCTAAGTCGATTCTTGCTGGAATCGCCGTCATCTGTTCATTGCTCTTCTTTGCAAATATCTTCCGCCGCTCTTGGGTACTTCCTGCAGCCGGAACCGCGCTCCTGGGACTCTCTTCATTCTTAATCGCCGGTGTGTATCCCGCGCTAATCCAACAGTTCCAAGTAAAGCCAACTGAGTCTTCAAAAGAAGCGCCATTCATACAACGCAATATCGAGGCAACTCGCGTTGCATATGGACTAGATAAGGTCGAGATTCGCGACTACCAAGCAACTGTAGCCACTAGCGCCGGTCAGCTCGCTGATGATCAGTCAACTATTGCAAATATCCGATTAATGGATCCAAATGTCCTCTCTTCAACATTCCGTCAGCTACAACAGATTCGTCCTTATTACGCCTTTAATGAATCGCTAGATATCGATCGTTACAAGGTTGATGGTCAGACTCGTGACATGGTGGTATCGGTTCGTGAGCTAAATATTGAAGGTAATCCAAATAGAAATTGGATTAATGATCATCTTGTTTATACGCATGGCTTTGGATTTGTTGGCGCTTATGGAAATGCCCAAGATGTTGATGGCAAACCAGTCTTCTCGAGTGGTGACATTCCTTCAAAGGGCGTGCTTGGCGAGTATCAACCGCGTATTTATTTCGGAGAGAACAATCCGGAGTACTCGATTATTGGTGCGCCAAAAGGTGGCGAGCCAGTCGAATTTGATTATCCAGATGATGGATCACCAAATGGCCAGAAGCTCTATACCTACACCGGCAAGGGCGGCGTACCAATGGGCTCGCTCTTCTCCAGGTTACTTTTTGCGATTCATTACCAGGAACAGCGGATCCTTCTAACTGATCTCATCAATGATGAATCGCGAATCATCTTTAATCGTGTTCCTAGGGAGCGGGTAGCAAAGGTTGCTCCTTGGATGAAGATTGATGGCGATCCATATCCAGCAATTGTTGATAATCGAATTGTCTGGATGATTGATGGCTATACGACAAGTTCGGGTTATCCATATTCGCGAGTGGTCGATATTTCGGGAGCAACTACTGATGCTTTGAATATCAACAACAATCCACTAACTGCAGTTCCAAATTCGACAATCAATTACATCCGTAACTCTGTGAAGGCTACTGTCGATGCCTATGACGGAACTGTGACTCTCTATGCATGGGATGAGAAGGATCCAGTCCTACAGACATGGATGAAGGCATTCCCTGGAACGGTGAAGCCAAAGTCAGAGATGAGCGATGCGCTTATCTCGCATATTCGCTATCCAGAAGATATCTTCCGAGTACAACGCGATGTCTTATCGCTTTATCACGTGAAGAATGCAAATGCCTTCTACGGCGGACAGGATTTCTGGCGCGTACCTCGAGATCCCTCAACACTTGGAGCAAATGCAGGAGCGCAGCCTCCTTACTATTACACCTTGCAATTGCCAGGTGATAAGAAAGCTTCATTCTCGCTAACTACGCCATTTGTACCGCGTGGTGGACGAGAGAACTTGACGGCTTTTGCAGTGGTTAATTCAGATCCTGGTGAAGATTATGGAAAGTTCACCGTTCTGCAATTGCAGCGATCAACAAATGTCGCAGGACCCTCACAGGTTGCTTCTAACTTCGAAGCAAATCCGACTGTTGCGCTCTCACTTTCGCTACTTCGCCAAGGTGGATCTGATGTAGTTCTTGGAAACTTGTTGACACTCCCAGTTGGTGGCGGACTGCTTTATGTTCAGCCAGTTTATGTTCGAGCAACTGCAAACGCAGCCGCATATCCATTACTTCAGAAAGTCTTGGTCTCATTCGGCGAAAAGATCGGATTTGATGACACTCTAAGTGGTGCGCTAAATCAAGTATTCGGTGGCGATAGTGGCACCGCTACTCCATCGCGTCCATCAACTGGTGGATCTTCGGATCAAACTCCGGCTCAAGAAGATCTCGCGCAAGCCTTAGCTAGTGCACAACGTGCGCTCGCTGATGCACAAGCTGCGCTCTCACGTGGTGACTTTGCAGCATATGGTCAGGCGCAAGATCGACTAAAGGCTGCGATTGAAGCTGCGGTAGCAGCACAGAATCGCTAACTCATAATCTCCAACTCCTAATCGCGGATTTTGGAGTTTGAGTACTTGCCCCTAAAGTTCGGGGTACCGACGCGGGGTGGAGCAGCTCGGTAGCTCGCTGGGCTCATAACCCAGAGGTCGTAGGTTCAAATCCTGCCCCCGCTACCAAATTATTTGCCATCCTTCTTGCCATCCCTCTTACCGTCCGACATCCGGCCGGCATGTCCGACAGCGGTTGGATCGAGCTTGGATTTGATCAAACTTGCTACCGTCGAAATCAAGAGAATTGATCCAATGACTATAAGTGAGAAGTTGGTAGAGATCTTGGGGACCGAACCAAATTCTTGATAGATCCAGAGCATGATCAACTTAATGCCAATAAAGACGAGAATAAAGGAGAGCCCTAGTGAGAAGTAAATCAACTTCTGTACCAAGTTCTTCATCAAGAAATAGAGAGCTCGTAGACCAAGGAGCGCAAAGGCATTAGCGGCAAAGACTAGGTATGGCTCTTGAGTTACACCGAAGGTTGCTGGAATTGAATCTAGAGCAAAGAGAAGGTCCGTAGCTCCAATAGCGATCATCACGAGAAGCAGTGGAGTGGCAAAACGCTTCCCATTCTCTTTAATGAAGAGCTTTGTGCCATGGTACTTATCGGTGAAGGCAAGCTTTCGCTGGGCGAAATTTACGATTGCATTATCAGTTAGATCAGGATCCTCATCCCAATGCTGCATCAACTTGATTCCGGTCCATAACAAGATGGCACCGAAGATTACGAAGGTGAAGGCAAATGCCTCTAACGCTGCAGCGCCGATGGCGATGAAGATAGCGCGCATGATGAGGGCCAAGACGATTCCTACCATTAGAACGCGTTGGTGGTAGATCGTCGGGACGGCAAAATTAGTGAGGATTATGATGAATACAAATAAGTTATCCATCGAGAGCGATTTCTCGACTATGTATGCCGCGAAATACTCTTTCCCAAATTGCGCACCGAAATCTGACCAGACCCAAACTCCAAATCCAACAGCTACGGCTATGTAGAAGATTGACCAGAAAGTCGCCTCTTTGAAGGAGACATCATGTGGCTTTCGGGTTGAAGTCAGAAGGTCAAAGAGAAGAAGTCCAAGAATGAAAGCAACAGTAATAAGCCAGATAGATGTCGTTATATTCACGGCGCGAGCGTAGTGGCGCGATTCAACCGGAGCGAATTCAAAACGACAAAGAGACTAGAAAATGCCATAGCAGCTCCGGCATACATTGGACTTAGCGAACCTGTGGCTGCAATTGGAATTCCAATAACGTTATAAATGAAAGCCCATCCCAGATTAGAGCGGATAATTCTCAGGGTTTTCTTAGCAAGTGTTATCGACTCAATAGCGGTTAAAAGGGATGGTCTCATCAGCGTGATATCAGCAGTTGCAACTGCGGTATCTGTGCCAGTTCCCATAGCCATACTCAAATTTGCCGCGGTTAGCGCAGCCGCATCATTGACTCCATCGCCGATCATGAGCACCTTTGCACCATTTGCTTTTAGCTCTTCAATCTTTGCAATTTTCCGCTCCGGAGAAGCAGTAGCGATTACATTATTAGTTGGAATCCCAACTTCAAGAGCTATCTGGTGAGCAGCAGCTTCGTTATCGCCGGTTAGCAACCAAGTTTCAATCCCACGTGACTGAAACGCCTTCATAGCCTCTGCGCTATCGTCTCTGAGAGTGTCTCCGACTTCATAAGCCGCAACAGCTATTCCATCGATTGAAACAACTGAAATGGAGTTACCGTGAAGTCGAGCTGCGCTAATTGCGCTCTCAATCTCGTTTGGAAAACTTAAGGTTGCTCTTCGAATTGCCTCAGGAGCTCCAACAAGTACTGGAAGAGTTGCCGAATCAAAATTAACTCGGGCAGCCGCTCCCATTCCGGCCGATTCGGTGTACTCCGAGATTGATTTTCGCGCGATCCCTCTCTCAAGGAGGCTCTTTGAAATCGCCATAGCAACCGGATGATTACTCTCGCGCTCAATTCCGTGAATTGCCATAAGAATTTCATGGTTACTTAAAGAGAGTTTTTTCGTCTCAACGATTACTTCTTTTTGAACACGCATCGCACCGGTTGTCAGCGTTCCAGTCTTATCGAAGACGACGGTATCGATCTTTGGCGCAACCTCAAGAACTGCGACTTTTCGAAGGATGATGCCGCGATTTGCGCCGCGACCAGATGCCACTAGTAGCGCTACCGGGGTTGCAAGTCCCAGCGCACAGGGACAGGCGATTACCAAGACAGCGACTGCAGCTGCGATTGAGGGCGCCAGATCATTTCCTAGCGAAATCCAAGTTGAGAGAGTTGCGATTGCGATTAAGACAACAATGGGAACAAAGACTCCGCTGATGCGATCGGCTACCCGTTGGATAGGAGCTTTCTCCGCTTGAGCAGCCAGCACCATCTTGGTGATTCGAGATAACTCAGTATCAGAACCAACTCGTTTGGCTTCGATAATTAGTCGACCACTTTGATTTATTGCTCCTGCAATTACTTCCGAGCCTGGTCTAACTTCGACTGGGAGAGACTCACCGGTGAGAAGTGAGTTATCAACGCTGCCAATTCCCTCTATCACTACGCCATCGGTTGGGAATCTCTCGCCGGGCTTTACGATGCAACGATCCCCGATAACTAAATTTTCTATTGGCGCGACAACTTCTTCACCGCCGCGCAAGATGATTACTTCTTTTGGATTTAGCGATAGGAGATGAGACAAAGCAGAACCAGCGCGCCGCTTGGCGATTGACTCTAAATATCTTCCAAAAATAATAAAGGTAACTACCGAAGCGGCGACTTCAGCATAGATATCTCCGGCGCCGGTCGAATTTGCATAGATTGACCAGATAAAAGCGGTTAAAGATCCAAGTGAAATCAAGTTATCCATCGTTGGATGTAAGAGGTTGCGAAGCGCAGCTCGATGAATTGGCCAAGCAAGAATTAGGACAACTGGCGCGCTTAATGCGATAACAAGCCAACCGGTAGGGGAATAGAGCGGAGCAGGAAGGCCGAGATCGGCAATTACGTCTAATAGATAGTCATCAAGTTGGAAGTGAAGAGAATGCCACATCGAAAGAACTATTACTGGGATGGTAAGAAGTAGCGAGAGAAATACTCGAAGTCCAAGGCGCCTGGTATTTGAAAAACTCTCACTCTCATCGGTTCGTAACTTCGCGCTATATCCCGCAGCTTTGACGGCATCAATCAGCGCCTTAGTAGCAGTTCCCTGTGGAACAAGAATGTGAGCGGTCTCAGTCGCTAAATTTACAGTCGCCTTTGCGCCGGGGACTTTATTTAAAGATCGCTCCACTGTTGCAACGCAGGAAGAACAAGTCATCCCTTCAATATTTAGATCAACTTGTTCAATTGAGCTCATGGCTAGTTACCACCAGATTTGATGGACTCTATTTTGATGGACTCTAGAAATTGGGCATGGAGTGAACGGTTTGCTGAAATTCCACTCTTTCCAAATGGGCCAAGATTTCCGTCAAGGTCTGAGAAGACTCCGCCGGCCTCTTCGACGATTACCGCAAGTGGCACCATATCCCAGAGCGCAAGGGAAGGTTCGGCTGCGATATCTACCGCGCCTTCAGCAACCAACATATGCGACCAGAAATCTCCGATACCGCGAACTCGCCAGACTTTATCTAGAAAGTTTAGATAACTTCCCTTGCGATCGCCCCAACCAGCTAAGTCGGAGAAAGAGAGCGAGGCATCGGAGAGTTTGGAAACTTTCGATGCATAGATTTGCGTTGCTATCCCACCATTTACCTCGGTGTAGGCGCCAAAACCAGTCGCCGCATACCACCTTCTAAATAGAGCGGGCGCACTAACCATTCCTGCAATAACTCGATCGACGCCACTTTCATTGCGATGAACAATTCCAATTAACGTCGCCCAGATGGGAACTCCACGTAAAAAATTCTTTGTGCCATCAATCGGATCAATAACCCAATAGCGTGAATTAGGAGCGATTGATTCAGGTCTTCCATACTCTTCACCAATTATTAAATCTTTAGGTCTCTCTTCTGCAAGAATTTCGCGAATCTTTCGTTCTACTGCTTTATCAGCATCGGTTACTGGAGTTGCATCTGGCTTGGTCTCAATCTCAAGATCTTGGGCGCTGTAGCGATCTAGGGAGATTGCATCGCCCGCATCAGCTAAGCGCTTTAAAAGCTCAATATCTCCGGTTAACTCTCCCGGGTAAGTCGCCATAGGCGCTAGGTTATAGGTTGCGAAGAAGAGCTGAGGATTCGACGTAGCCCCTCCACTCGCTTAACTGTTTTACCCTCGCTGGGGATGTTGTTGAGAGCACATCCGGCCTCAAGATGTGAGCAGTTCTTTGGACAATTAACTATGGCTTCTGCAAGTTCCTCGAAAGCGCCAATTACTCGCGATTGATCAACATGCTCTAAGCCAAATGAGCGAACTCCCGGAGTATCGAAGATCCAACCACCGTCTGGAAGTTCTAAAGCATATGCACTTGATGAGGTATGTCTACCTTTACCCGTTGCAAAATTAACATCACCGGTTGCGCGCGATTGGTTATTTAGCAGCGCGTTGAAGAGCGTTGATTTACCAACTCCGGAGTGGCCAATTAGAACCGACGTTTTTCCAGATAGTTTTTCCCGGAGCGAAGTAAGAGTTTTGATATCGCCAGTCTTAACCGATAAGACAAAGGTTGAGATATCTAGCGCTTCATAGGATTGAAGGAACTCAGCAGGATCTGTTAGATCTGACTTTGTTATCACAAGTAACGGTTCAATTCCTTGGTCGTAAGCAACAACCAAGCAGCGATCGACAAAGCCATGTCTTGGCGTTGGATCAGCAGCCGCGACAACTATTACAAGTTGATCGACATTAGCAGCTACGGACTTCTCAAAAGCCCCGATATCATCGACAGTTCTTGATAAGAGATTCTTCCGTGGCATAACTTCCACCGCTCTTGCCAAACTTCCCTCGCTGCCGGAGACATCACCATCGAGTCGAATCAAATCTCCAACAACAACTGAATTCTTGCCCAGTTCA
The DNA here is from genome assembly GCA_010023045.1 of Actinomycetota bacterium. GTDB lineage: Bacteria > Actinomycetota > Actinomycetes > Nanopelagicales > Nanopelagicaceae > MAG-120802. The sequence goes on from RGJX01000011.1 coordinate 14,962, forward strand.
CGGGCCTTCATCGCTGTCACAGTTACTTTTGCATCAGTCAAACAAGTTATTCGCCCTCTATCGACCGTTGTGACAAAGGCGATTGGTGCACCTGTGTAATCTGGTCGATCCTTACTTCGTCGTGGTTTGGAGCGAGGCGCTCTTACCCGAGCATCACTCTCGTCATAACTTCGAGCCCTTCGCTTACTCAACGGCGCTACTCCAAAGCCCTGGGAAATCAGGGAGCGTCTTTCGCGTTGTCTCAATATTCTCGACGGTTACATTTTCTATGGCCAGCCCGAGGATTGCTCCGGCGGTAGCAAGGCGATGGTCCTCATAGGTATGGAATAAGTGTTTCGAATTTCCTATTGCCGAATTAGCAATTGCAGGCTTAATGATTAGTGAATCGCTCTCCTCAATTACCTCACCGCCACCAGGAGCAATCAGAGCGCCAATCTCATTTGCCAGCGCCGTTAAGCGATCAGTTTCATGAAGTCTAAGGTGACCAATACCGCGAAGATGTGAAGGTGAATCAGCTAGCGCAGCTAGGGCTGCAATTGATGGGGTTAGTTCACCCTCATTGCGAAGATCTATATCAACTCCGGTTATCTTCCCGGTTCCAGAAATCCTTAAGCCTTCTTCAACGAATTCAATTCTTCCTCCCATTGAAGTAAATATCTCGCGGAGTCGATCGCCTGGTTGGGTAGTTGATCTTGGCCAATCTCTGATGATTACTTCACCGCCACAGATAATCGGGGCTGCCATAAAGGGCGCTGCATTTGATAAATCTGGTTCAATTATTAATTCTTTTCCGATTAACCCGCCTGGGGAGATCTGCCAATAATCCTTATCGCTCTCTTTTCCAACCTTTACTTCAGCGCCAAATTCACGGAGCATCGCAATAGTCATCTCGATGTGCGGAAGCGAAGGAAGTGTTTCGCCAACATTTATCACCTTTAAACCTTCGCGCATCTTCGGCCCAGCTAATAGAAGCGCTGAGAGGAATTGGCTCGATTTACTCGCATCAACTTCTACCTCACCACCTTGAATCGAACCCGCCCCATTTATAAGAAGTGGAAGTGAGTATTTATTCTTATGATCAATCGTTACGCCTAGATCTTCCAAAGCTTTAATTAATGGCCCGACCGGACGTTCGTGGGATCGGGCATCGCCATCGAAATTAACTAGTCCTTTGGCAAGAGCTGCGACTGGGAGCATGAAGCGCATTACCGTTCCAGCATTTCCAACATCAACCGAAGCCGGACCATAGAGCGGTGCTGGAGTTACCTCCCAAACCTCTTCACTTAGCTCTATTCCGGTTCCGAGGGAACGAAGCGCTGCGACCATTAAATCGGTGTCGCGGGAGCTAAGTGGTCTTATTAATCGTGTGGGTGAATCGGCTAGCGCAGCAAGAATTAACGCGCGGTTTGTGACTGATTTAGATCCGGGAATAGTTAGCGTTGCGCGAATTGGTTGAGCGCTAGTGGATGCGCCAGCAGCGAACTTGCCACGATATGGCGCTTTCCAATCCGTCATGAGCCGAGTCTAACCGGAGATAGATTAGAGCCGTGTGCGGTCGTTTTGCTCTCTCTGCGATGCTTACCGATATCGCTGAAGAATTCTCGACACATAATTCTGATGGCGAGACTCCAAGATCTCTACCCGTTGATTGGAATATCAAACCAACTCAAGATATTTACATCATTAAATCTGACTCAACTCGCAAGATCGATGTGGTTAGTTGGGGGCTGATTGCGCCTTGGAGTAAGAGTGGGGAAGAAGCGCTCCGTTCTCAATCGCAAGCGATTAATGCGCGATTTGAATCGGTACATGAGAAGCCCACATTTAAGCGAGCATTTTCAAGAACTCGCTGTTTAGTTCCGGCATCTGGTTATTACGAATGGGCCACCGAACTCGGACGTTATAAGACAAAACAACCGGTCTATATTTCTAGGGAAGATGAACACCTCCTGGCATTCACCGGAATCTATGAGAGTTGGACATCCCCTCAAGGTGTAGTGCGAAAGAGCGCAGCGATTATCACGCGGCCAGCCGTTGGTGAATTAGCGAAGGTTCATGATCGGATGCCAGTTTTCCTTCCGCGAACAAGTTGGGATGAATGGCTAGATCCTGAGATTAAAGATGTTGAATTTCTCCGCTCACTAATGGAGGTCAAGAAACCAGATGAGGGTTTGAGATTCTGGCCGGTCCGTCCTCTTGTGAATTCCATTAAGAATAATGGCGCGGAGTTGATAGAGCCGATGGAGCTCGGGGAGCCAGAGACTCTCTTCTAGCGATAGCCTTTGGGGCGATAATTTGAAGGAGTTGAATTAAGCGATGTTAAGAAGAGGGAGGCTCTGACTTAATTGGTCTCAAAGAAGTCAGCAGATAAAACCCCGGAAGAAGAACTTCCGGTGGATGGCGCTGCCCAACTTCTTGAGTTAGAAGGTAGTGATGCAAAGTCAGGTGGCGAACTAGTACGCGTTGATCGCGAAAAGGAATCTGCTGCGCAACGGAGTAAACGATTTGAGCGCGACGCCCTTCAATATATGAATCAACTGTACGCAGCCGCGCTCCGTTACACGCGAAATCCAGATGATGCCCAAGACTTAGTTCAAGATACCTATGCAAAGGCCTATACCTCTTTTCACCAATTTGAGCCCGGAACTAATTTGAAGGCTTGGCTTTATCGAGTCTTAACAACAACTTTCATCAATACATATAGAAAAGGTCAACGCAGACCACAGCGCTCTGATAGCGAAGTTGAAGATTGGCAATTAGCTGATGCGGCATCGCATACAAGTGATCAGGGAAAGTCGGCAGAAGATGTTGCCCTTGAGAATTTGCCCGATAGCGATATCAAGCGGGCCTTGCATGAGATCCCAGAAGAATTTCGAATTGCCGTCTATCTCGCCGATGTAGAAGGCTTTTCTTATAAAGAGATCGCTGAGATCGTCGATGTTCCCGCGGGAACGGTCATGTCCCGGCTCCATCGGGGAAGAAAACAGCTCCGAGAGAAGTTGACCGAGTATGCCCGCGAGCTTGGATATGTGAAGGGGGGCAAGTCATGAATCAGATTTCCTGCGAACTCTGCCAAGAATGGCTCGTACCCTTCATTGATAACCAGATTGAGGACTCTGCGGTATTTAATGAGATTGCCTTCCATCTCCAAGATTGCGCTGATTGCCGTACCCAACTTGAAATTGAACGTCGCACCATCGGGGTAGTTAGAGCGCTACTAAGTAGATCCTGCTGTGAGACTGCGCCTGTCACTCTGCAAGAGCGAGTGGCTCACCAACTGCACTTGCTGCAACTCCAACAACTAGCTGGATTTACTCAGACCGAAATCATTACCCAATATCGACGCACGGAGATCACAATTGATGGTGAGACCCAGATTGAGATTGAGACTTCGCATGAGATACGTAGGGATTTTCCGCTCCCATAATTCTCGTTGAAGCGCCCAACTAACTCCATTGCTTACCTATTAACTAGTCAAATGCTCCTCATGGCGCTTCACGGTTGCGATTACCCGGTAAGTGATTGGAAGCAAAATAACCTCGAAGAGCGTCTTATAGAGATATCCAGTCGCCAAGTAGTTTAGAAACTCGGCGAAGTTCAATCGACCTAGTGATGCAATCAAGGTGAAAACCAAGGTATCGACAAATTCACCAACAACTGTAGAACCAATTAGCCGGGTCCATAACTTGTTTGCGAATTTCTTACCGGCGGTCTTCTCCTTTATCCAAGTCAGCGTCCAGGCATTTGAGAGTTGGCCAAGAAGGAATGCAATAACGCTCGCTGCAACTATTTGAGGTACGAAGCCGAGAATTGATTCAAAGGCGGCTTGGTTCTCCCAACCTTGTGCCGCTGGTGATATCTGAACTAACCAGAAGGTAAGGCCGGCCAAGATCCCAATCCCAAATCCGGTGTAGATAATCCGGCGGGCCGCTTTAAAGCCATAGACCTCAGTTAATACATCGCCCAGGATGTAGGTAAGGGGAAATAAGAAAGCGCCACCATCGGTCTTAATCGGACCAAAGTCGATGAACTTTGTTGCGCCAATATTTGAGATAAGCAGGAGTGAACAGAAGACCGCTGCGAGAATCGGATACCAGCTCCGTAAATTATTGGAAGTCGAGAGATTTGAACTCATCAACGCAAAAGATACCCGAGTTTGACTAGTTGAACCCCTAGATTTACCGCTATGAGGAGCGATTCACTAATCGGCGCTGTTGGAATTTCCCAGATGAGCGTCCGTCCCGGTGATACTGCGCTTGCACATGGCTCGGGGGATATGCCAGTGCTCTCAAATAGTTTTCTTCTTGTCTTGATGGAGAGCGCATGTAATTCAGCCCTCGCTGAGTTTCTTGAGAATGGCGAATCAACAGTTCTTACCGATATTGATATCGAGATACATCATTGCGTTGGGATTGGCACTGAGGTTCAAGGCGCTGCTACCTGTATTGCCTATGAAGATAATGTTTTAACTTTTGCCTGCGAGATACATGACGGTCCGCGCTTAGTCGCTGCATCAATGATGCGAAGGACTGTGGTGGAACGAGTTTCATTCCTTGCGCGGACCGCTGCTTTAACGATTATGTCGCAACAGAGCGAGAGCTAGAAAGCTCGCTTAGTTTGCGTCTTACTTCTTGGTTGCCCAGAAGATTTCCGCGATTTCATCAATCTTTGAGATCAACTTCTCCGCCACCGCAACATCATTAGTTCCTTTTGTGCCAGCGGCTCCTGCAAGTTTGGTCGCCTCATTAAATAGGCCATGAAGTTGTGGGTATGCCTCGAAATGATTTGGCTTGAAGTAATCCGTCCAAAGCACCCAGAGATGCTCTTTTACTTGATGTGAACGCTCTTCTTTGATGGCGACGGCGCGTGATTTGAAATCAGCATCGCTTGAGGCTGCGTACTTTTCCATGCAGGCCTTAACTGAGAGCGCTTCAATCTTTGCTTGGGCAGGGTCGTAAACGCCACAAGGTAGATCGCAATGTGCATAAACGGTAAGCATTTGAAACCTCGCTTCTTATCTTCTCGGTTCGACTGTTCTCGGTTCGATTGTTCTCGGTTCGATTTACGTTCGACTTAGTAAGACCGAATTTAGTGGAAGACTACCGGCCATGGCGAAGTTTGGCTTTTTGGGGCTTAAATCTCTAGCTCTGGGCCGGGTAAAGGTCTCAGGTGAATCAATGTCGCCCACCTATAAAGATGGCGTGATTCTTCTTGTCCGTTGGTTCGCCGCCACCCAGAAGGATTTGCCGCTGGCAAGCGTGGTCGTAATCGAGCGAGATGAGATGCCTGGGATTTTCTTCATTAAGCGGATTCAAAAGTCTCATAGCGGGGCTTATTGGGTTGAAGGGGATAACCGAGATCCTGAGGTTGAGAAACGGATGAAAGACTCCAGAAGTTGGGGTTACATCCCAGCGCATGAGGTGCGCGGAAAAGTACTCTTCAGAATTTGGTAGTTAACGCGAGAAGTATTTGTTAATCAGCGTGAGAAGATTTTCGTAATCAGCGCGAGAAGGCTTCGGCTATCAAAGCTTTCTGCTCTTCTTCGTGGACGTGAATACTTCCCGTTGCTGGGCTTGCTGCGGCGCGGCGAGATACGCGACTGATTTCTCGGTTAATTCCAGCTGACTTCATGGCATCACTCAAAGCTGCAGAGACAAATGGCCAAGGTCCTTGATTTGCTGGTTCGTCTTGAACCCAGAGAACGCTTGCATTTGGATAACGATTTAGCTCTGCCAAAATCTCTGATGTTGGAAGTGGATATAACTGTTCTACCCGCACAATCGCAGTTGTGGTCGCAGTTGCTGTATCTCCGAGTCGTGCGCGTTCTGCCAATAACTCCCAATAAACCTTGCCGCTACAAAGAATTACTCGAGTCGCATTTGTAACGCCAGCATCAGAAATCAAAGGCCTAAATGTTCCACTGGTGAAATCAGCGAGCTTGGATGCCGCCGCCTTTAGTCGAAGCATTGATTTCGGCTCAAATACGATGAGTGGCTTGCGCGCTGGATTCTTGGTGTGCCACCTAAGGAGATGGAAGTAAGAAGCTGCTGATGATGGTTGAGCAACTGTCATATTGTTCTCGGCGCAGAGCGTTAGGAATCGCTCAATTCGTCCAGATGAGTGGTCCGGACCTTGGCCCTCGTATCCATGTGGCAAAAGGAGAACAACAGAAGATCGCTCGCCCCATTTTTGCAGCGATGAGGAGATAAATTCATCGATAACTGTCTGGGCGCCATTTGCGAAGTCACCAAATTGGGCTTCCCAGAGAACTAGCGCATTAGCCCGCTCCAACGAATACCCATATTCAAAGCCCATCGCGGCGTACTCCGATAGGAGTGATTCAACGACGAAGAATTGGTTTTCAGCAGATACCGAATCAGATCCGCTAGAAATCAGAGCACGGAGCGGAATCCACTCGCTGCCATCGTTGTAATCGCGAACTATCGCGTGGCGATTAGAGAAAGTTCCGCGGCCAACATCTTGGCCAGCGATTCGGACTGGATGGCCATCGAGAAGTAGTGATCCAAAGGCGAGCATTTCTCCACCCGACCAATCGATTGTTCCATCATCGAGCATTGTTATGCGGCGCTGAAGTTGTGGCATCAACTTTGGATGGACTTGGAAATTAGTTGGGACTGCGACTTGTGTTGCAGCAATCTTGCGGGCGATATCTTCGGTAATCGAAGTATTTGTCTTATTTGGATCGAGCTCCTCAAGGCGATCAAAGTTTGGCTTCTCTGGGCGCTTGTCATGAACCTGGGCGAAGATTCCCTCAAGTTGGGTCTGGAATTCTTTAGCTATTTCATCAGCCTCTTCTTGGGTGATATCACCACGACCGACGAGCGCTTCGGCGTAGAGAACTCGAGTTGTTCGCTTAGCGTCGATCAATTTGTACATCTGTGGTTGTGTGAAGCTTGGTTCATCGCCCTCGTTATGGCCACGGCGGCGATAACAGACCATGTCAATTACGACATCTTTATTAAAGGTTTGACGGTACTCAAAGGCAACCCGGGCAACTCGTACGCAAGCTTCAGGATCATCGCCATTTACATGGAAGACGGGAGCTTGAATCATCTTTGCAACATCTGTTGCATATCGAGAAGAGCGTGCCGATTCTGGAGAAGTAGTGAAACCAACTTGGTTATTGATAATTACATGAATGGTTCCACCGGTTCGATATCCACGAAGCTTTGACATCGCAAGAGTTTCGGCAACCACTCCTTGACCGGCAAATGCGGCATCGCCGTGAATCAAGACCGGCAGGATTGAGAATGAATTCTTCACATTCTTCTTATCCTGCTTCGCTCGAACAATTCCCTCAAGAACAGGGTTTACTGCTTCAAGGTGAGATGGATTAGCGGCTAGATAAATCTTGGTCTTATCGCCACTTTCGGTTACGAAATCTCCGTATGTTCCAAGGTGATACTTAACATCACCCGAGCCTTGTACCGAATTTTCTTGGTAATGACCTTCAAACTCTTGGAAAATTTGGCCGTATGACTTACCAGCAACATTTGCCAGAACATTTAGGCGACCGCGGTGCGGCATTCCGATGCAAATCTCATCAAGCCCTGATTTGGCTGCGTAGCGAGCGATAGTGTCGAGAAGTGGAATTACTGACTCGCCACCTTCAAGTGAGAAGCGCTTCTGGCCAATGAACTTGGTGTGTAGGAAACTCTCGAAAGCCTCCGCTGAATTTAACTTACGCAAGATTCGAAGTTGATCTTCGCGAGTAAAGAATGGCGAACCCACCTCTACTTGATCTTGAATCCACTTCCGCTCTTCGGGAGAGTCGATATACATATATTCAATTCCGATTGAACGGCAGTACGAATCACGGAGAATTCCAAGGACGTTACGGAGCTTGGCTGATGTCCGGCCACCAAAACCACCAGTTGCAAACTCTCTATCTAGATCCCAGAGAGTAAGTCCATGTGTTACTACATCAAGGTCTGGATGGCTCCGTTGTTGATACTCAAGCGGATCGATATCTGCCATCAAGTGTCCGAAGGTGCGATATGAATTTATTAGATTTTGAACTCGGGCGGTCTTGTTTACTTGTGACTCGCTCTCGAATTGCATATCTGCATGCCAGTGAATCGGAACATAAGGAATGCGCAGCGCAGCAAAGATCTCTTCATAGAAGCCCTCAGCGCCAAGGAGAATTTCATGGATTCTCCGTAAGAAATCGCCAGATTGTGCGCCCTGTATGACGCGGTGATCGTAAGTTGAGGTAAGTGTTACAACTTTGGAGATTGCAAGACGAGCGATCGTCTCTTCACTCGCACCTTGGAATTCAGCTGGGTAATCCATAGCGCCAACGCCAAGAATCAAGCCCTGGCCCTGTACTAGGCGTGGAACTGAGTGGACCGTTCCGATTGTGCCGGGATTAGTGAGTGAACATGTAGTTCCAGCAAAATCTTCAACAGCGAGGGTTCCTTTACGGGCTTTCTTAACTAGCGACTCATAAGTCGACCAGAACTGACCGAAGTCCATCCCTTCGCAGCCCTTAATTGAGGGCACGAGTAATTGGCGCGAGCCATCTTCCTTAGCCAAATCAATCGCAATACCAAGGTTTATATGCTCTGGGTAGCCGATGGCAGCTTTGCCATCTTGTTCGGTAAAGAAGGCATTCATCTCCGGCATCGCGCGGAGCGCCTTAATCATTGCGTAACCGATGATGTGAGTGAAGGAAACTTTTCCGCCGCGGGCTCGTTTTAAGTGATTATTGATGACGGTTCTATTGTCAATCATCAGCTTTGCTGGAATTGCACGAACACTTGTGGCCGTTGGTACTGATAATGAAGCTTCCATACTCTGCACAACGCGATTAGCGACGCCTCTTAGCGGTTCGATTCGAGCTGCAGATGGTGATGTGATCTCTTGAACTGGTTTAGATATTGGTTGCGCTGGCGTTGGAGTTGGTTGCTGTGCCGGTCGCACTACTTGCTGGACAACTTGTTGAGGTTGTGAAGGTTGCACGGGAGTTGCAGCGGCTGGTTTTGGTACTGGGGGAGTTACTGGCGCGGCAGCAACTGGTGCGGTGGGAATTGGTGAACTTGGAGTCGCGGGCGCAACCGGCGCACTTGACTTAGTTGGCGCAGAGTGTTGTTTTAAATCTCGCTTTGGAACTGGAGGCGTTCCCGGTGTAGTTGGCGCACCGCTTACTGCGCCGCTAGTTGCCGAAGCGCCATTTGAAGCAGGTTTGTATCCAGCGAAGAAAGCTTTCCACTCTTCGGGAATTGAATTTGGATCGCGCAGGTATTGCTCATACATCTCATCGACGAGCCACTCATTTGCTCCAAAGGAGCCACCGAACTTATTTTCGGGAGTCATACCTGTCACAGAAAGTAAGCCTATCTTTGACTCAGCGCCGAGACCTACCGAGTTAGAGGTTGGCGAGAGCGGTATTGACCACAAAAAGGGGCCGAGAGATATCTCGGCCTATAGATCAAAAAATGGGGTGAGCGACGGGGCTTGAACCCGCGACATCCCGGACCACAACCGGGTGCTCTACCAGCTGAGCTACGCCCACCATGATTTTCTAGCGCACCAAGTCTAGCCCAAGTTCCCGGAGAGTATCTCTCTACTTTTCCTATGCTTACGAAGAGTTACATTTCCACAATTTTTAGCGATGGCCCGAGTCCCTTTCTGCGACGTTGGGTATCAATCGCCAGTGGCTCAATCCAAGCAAACTCCAAGAAAGCAATTCGCATTAAGAAGAGAAGATCAATCTAATCTTGATCACTCCAGACTTGATAAATCAAAACTTGATCAATCCAAACTGGATCAATCCAAACGTGATCAATCGCATCGAGAAGTATCAATTGCCCCAGATTTAGATCTCGATGAAGATACAAATTCATATACAGGCGAAAGCGGATTCGCTATCACCGGTGACTTATCTACAAGAACTCTCACTGCGAAATCGCAGCTAGTCAACTCCAACTCCAATTCCAACAACTCCCACTCCAGCAATTACGGAGAGCTGCAGCAGCTACTAGATGACCCATCTATAGAAGAGATCTGGATCAACTCTCCCCAACGAGTCTTTGTGGCGCGCTCCGGCAAGAGTGAATTGACTAACCTCGTACTTACCGCTCAACAAGTGCAATCAATAATGGATCGAATACTTCTTTGGAGCGGTAGGCGAATAGATCTGGCACAGCCTTTTGTTGATGCCCGGCTGCCAGATGGCTCAAGATTGCACATAACGATTCCAGAGATTACTTCTGAACATTGGGCCATCAATATTCGAAAACACCTTCTGAGAGGGAAGTCGCTCAATGATCTTGTTGAATTAGATGTAATGGATGTTGACGTATGTGCATATCTAGTTGGCGCTGTTAAAGAGCGAAAAAATCTCCTAGTAAGCGGTTCGACTCAAGCGGGAAAGACCACCCTACTTAATGCTCTAGTTAGTTCAATTCCAGTAACTGAGCGGGTAATCACGATAGAAGAGGTTTTTGAACTGAAGCCAAAGCTTCCAGATTGTGTTGCGATGCAGACACGGACAAGCAACCTAGATGGAAGTGGCGAAATTTCAATTAGACGATTAATCAAGGAAGCGCTTCGCATGCGACCTTCGAGATTGATAATTGGAGAAATTCGAGAAGCGGAGTCCCTTGATTTACTCATCGCGCTAAATTCCGGAATTCCTGGCATGGCAACTCTTCATGCAAATTCGGCTAGAGAGGCAATCCGCAAGTTGCAGACGCTGCCCATGCTTGCCGGTGAGAACATAACTCAGGAATTTCTAACTCCCACAGTTGCCCGAGCAATCGATTTAGTGGTCCATGTCGGAATGGATACAGGAGGTAAGCGGAGAATCCTCCAAGTTCTTGGCGTATCAGAGAGAACCGAAGCGGGACATATTGATTGCGAGGATGTCTTTACGTGGAATGGAACGGAATACGAAGAGGGAATTGGCTACTTTGCCTAAGGAAATATTCGGCCACCAACTCTTAATAGTCATCATGCCTATTGGCAACACAACTTCTAATTTGAATTTGAGTAGTGAAATAGACAGTGTCATCTCTACTCCAGTACTTGCTGGGCTACTTGCTGCTGGATTGGCACTACTTGGTTGGCTTCGAATTGCCGACGAAACAATCTTTCGATTCTATGAAAAGGAAAGACTAACTAGGCGTTCAACAGCGCTAGAGCTCGGCAAGTCACGAGGAAAGAGTCCAAGCCCTCGAGTTTCGAAAACATCGGCCACGAACGAAAAAAGCTCAAGAACTTCAAAGCAGTTGCTACAGATAATCTCCGCTTTGATTAGCGCATTCATAATCACCCTCCTCTTAACTACTTCTCTTCAAATTAGTGTTGCTATTTCACTTTTGATTACCGGCTTGCCCTTTATCCTTGCTAAGCGTAAGTCGGAGAGATTGCGTGTAGAGCGAGATCAGGCATGGCCCGTAGCGATTGATGAAATCGTCGCATCTCTTCAAGCCGGACTATCCATTACCGAATCGGTTATCGCTCTGGTGGAACAAGGTCCGCCTCAGCTAAAAGAGACATTTAGAAGAGTTCGAGCGGGATTAAGCGGTGGTGGAGACCTAGAGACACTATTGAGAATTGAGATGCAGATCCTAGATAGCGCAACAGCTGATCAAACTTTAAGCACGCTACTTTTCGCAAAACAATTTGGTGGCAATGAAGTCATAACTACGTTGCGCATGCTCTCTACTTTCCTGCGCGAGGAAATTAAAGTTCGCGAGGAGATTGATACGCGTTTTGGCTGGGTACGAAACTCGGCTGTACTGGGTGCGGTGGCTCCCTGGTTACTTCTGGCTCTGCTTTCAACACAGCGAAGTACCGTGGAGGCATATCAAACTAAGGCCGGGGTGTTCATTCTCTCTTTAGGTGTCATTTTTACAGCCATTGCATTTCTTTGGATGGAGCGAGTATCGCGTATTCCTAGTCCACCACGACCACTAAGGCCGGTGAGATGAGATGAACTTTCCAGTTCTAAATTTCTTTGCCGTTGCACCTTTACTCTATTTGGGAATCTGGCTTATTGCGCAGGAGAGCCTGTTGGGCTCGGAGCGTTTGGCGAATTACATGAAAGGGGTAACAAGTCCTGGCCGAGGCAAGGATTCAACCCGCACAAGGAATTTTGAGTACCTGACCCTGGTCACCACAATCTTGCTACTTGTTCTATTGGCAATTTTGGTAATAGCTCTCAATTATGTGAAAACTCCACTCTTTGTGCTGATAACCATTTGCACCTTGGCCGCCTGGCTGCAAAAGAAGAAGTTGAAGGATCAGCAAGATGCCTGGCAAGGACGTCTCGATAGTGAGTTACCCGGCCTAATACAGATGCTAACTTTGATGATTGCATCTGGGATATCTCCTCTGCGCGCAATTGAATTGATTGCACTTGATACCAAATCGGAACTCTCATCTGAGTTACTACAAATACTGGAAAGGGTTAGACAAGGCGATTCTTCTTCCCAGGCTTTGGATGCATTTGCACGGAGAGTAAACACTCTCGATGCCCGGAGATTTAGTAACGCTATTTCTATGGCTCTTGAACGAGGCTCACCCTTGATTCCAGTGCTTAGTGCGCTTGTTGGAGATGCAAGAAATGAAGAGAAAGTTAGGTTGTTACGGCGAGTTGGAAAAGCTGAAATTGCACTGATGGTTCCGGTTGTCTTTCTATTGCTACCCATCTCAGTTCTCTTTGCCCTCTTTCCATCATTTATGGGCCTGCAGATGTTCTAGTACACGTAAGGATGTAGCACTTATACAAATGACGGGCGTGTAGATGGTCGAGTTCTAGTTATCCACAATTTCCAAAACTCTCCGCTCTAAGTGTCAGCCATCAGTGATTATTCGCGGACTGAAGTTGGTTCAAGCCCTTAGTAAAGAATTGAGGTCAAGATGTCCGCAAAGAGAGGTTTAGAAAAGCTGCCGGTAGAAGGGTCACCCTTAAGAAAGTCTGACTTTTCATTGCCGCAACGAGTGAAGTCCCTAACGACCAAAGCGGTTGAATCCTTAGCGAACTTAGCAATCTATTTGGACATGATTCTTAGGGAGACTGGAAAGCGCGCACTAAATCTGTTTCCCTCTAGGTTTAAAGCGAATTTGATTACCCTAAATGATAAATACAAGTCACATAGAAACAAGCTCCTTGGGATTAATGAGACTTCTACATGCGTATGCGCTAATTCAAATAGTGCTGCGATTTGCGAATTGGAGAATGAGCGTTCGCTCCAAAGAGGCGATGTCCCAGGTTGGGTGCTAGTTGTCTTGATGACAACAGGGCTTGTTACCGCGTTGTGGACCATCGCAGCGCCACGGTTGAGCCAGATTCTAAAAAACTCTCTCGATTCTATGAACAGTATTCGATGAAAAATCCACAGGTCATTACTTCTACGAATGAGAGATCCATGCAACGCGGATCAATTGAATCAGGACTAGTGCTCATCCCGACCACGCTTTTCTTCCTTGCTGCCCTTCAATTACTACTCGCAGGCTCTTGGCAAACTATTGAGCGAGCACGACTACATGACTTAGTTATTAAGAGTTCGATTCAAGAGGCCCTATCTACCGACTCTCAGAGCGTTTTTAGAAGTAATGAAATTGAGCTAAGCAATCTAGGTAGCGGGCATTTTGAGCAATCGCTTAACCGCTCCTCTAACGGGTCAACCTCGCTCGATGTTCAAGAGAAATTTACGCCAATAGGAACCCTGAGAACAATTGAAATGACTACCCAGCTACCAATCATTGGAGGATTCATTGACGTCCTTGATGGAGGTTTGTTTCAAGTAAAGAATTATGCGGTTTCAATAATCTCCTAAGTATTTATGAATCAGTCATTCGATGAGCGTGGCTCGGCAACTAGCGAATTCATATTGATTGCTTTGCCGCTCTTTATCCCGGCCCTTCTCTTCTTTGTCTCAATCTCTCAGGTCTCAAGAGCAGAGATGGAAGCTTCCATGCTGGCACGTGAGGCGCTAAAAGCATTTGTATCCGGCGATAATGATGCAGAAGCTCACTTACGAACCAGATTACTTCTAAGTCAATATTCGGAGTTAACCGCTTCTGAGAGGAAAACAAGATCTAGCCAAAACTCACTTTCCGAACGGTATTCAATTAGTTGCTCCACATATCCATGCATTCAGCCTGGCACACAAGTTGAATTAACGCTCTTCTCACTCATAGATGTCGAGTCAGAGATTTCCGGCATCGAACAGACCCCGGGTAATGCATGGGGAGTCAATGGTAATCAAATCGAGAAGCGACGCGTGGCAATTGCTTCGGCACGAGGGTACGTGGACAAGTGGTCATAAATCGAATCGAGGACGAACGAGGTTCAATTTCACCACTAATCATCTTCTACTTCTCAATAATTTTGATTCTGATCTTTCTCATCTCAAACGTTGCTTCCACATATATTGCAAGGAGAGATTTAATCTCGAGAGCCGAGTCTGCTCTCTCAATTGCAGTACAAGAATTAGATGAGATTCGATATTACTACGGTTCACCTTTAACAGATTTCCTCGCGGCCGATGCAAT
>RGJX01000101.1 GCA_010023045.1 Actinomycetota bacterium
TCAAGGCTATCTACGCTTGTGACCGGAAGAGAGAGAAAAGCAGCCAACCTCTCAACTCCGACCTGTTTTAAGAATTCATACTCAGCGGGAGATTTACTCTCAAGGAACCTTCTATCCGGATTTCCATATGGAAGTGCGGAGATGCTTCTTCCTTTAACTGCGCTTCGTAGAGTGTTCAACCAGATATCAGCAATTACAAATTCTGGGATTTCAACAATCTCACCAGATTCATCAATAAAGCTATAGCCATCAGCTAGGTCTTGAATCTCCTCGATTGTCGCCATATCAATCACATAACTTCTAACTGCGGAAGTTCTATCAAAGAGGGCTTTTCCAAGTCGCCCTTGTGGAGTTATCGCGCTTGCTAAATCATCATTGATAAAAATGCCATCAGCGTTTCGGTGCATCGGCTCGGTTAAAGTGATGGTGGTATTCGCTTGAGCTGGCATTACAGGCACTATTAGAAGGGCGAGAAGAAGTATCAAACGCTTCATTGGAGCAACTCTTTAGAACGGGCTATTAACTTCTTCTCATCTGGATAAGCAAGGCGATCTACGATTTCGTTAAGTGGAAACCATTTCACATCATCAACTTCACTTACCTGGGGGGCGATTCGACCGCCTTTCTCTTTGAATAGAAAGTGATGCACAGTCTTGTGAATCCGCTTACCGCCAGCCATAAACCAGAAATCAATCACGCCAAGTGATTTATTTATCTCACTTTCAATCCCAGTTTCTTCTTGGACCTCTCTTACCGCAGCTTGTTCGGGCGATTCACCCTCTTCGATATGACCTTTTGGAAGGGACCACAATAATTTCTCGCGAGTTGGATCTTTGGCATCAATTCGCCCGATCAACAAACCTTTTGTTCCCGAGCTATCAATAACTAATCCGCCCGCGCTTATTTCATCAACACGTTTTGCATAAGGTTGTTTCTTAAGTGACGGACGTTTTGAAGATTTTGAGCGTGAACGTCGCCGATTACGCTTCTTTTTACTACCTTCGCCGCCCGCACTTGGTGCCGGGGTCATGGTTGTAAGTCTACTCGGTAGCCTTACGCTCTAATGGAAACACCAGTATCAGCAGCGAGTGAAATCGCAATATCAGCGCTCCGGGAGAAAGCCCCGTTAGCGCTAGAGCTCGCTAAGCATTTCAAGAAAGGCGGATTTACTCTCGCGCTAGTTGGTGGATCGGTACGCGACATACTTTTAAATCGCCTTGGTAACGATCTTGATTTCACAACAAGTGCGCGCCCAGATGACATCAAGAAAATTATGAAGAGTTGGGCGGGCGATACTTGGGAGATTGGCGCAAAGTTTGGAACTATCGGCGCAAAGCGTGGCGATATTGTTTTTGAGATAACAACCTATCGAAGTGAAGTTTATGTTTCAGACTCTCGGAAACCAGAAGTTAAATTTGGCGATTCAATCGAAGTAGATCTCTATCGCCGCGATTTCACGGTCAATGCGATGGCAATCGAGTTAACAACTGAAGAACCTGAATTTATTGATCCACATAACGGTGTACGAGATTTATTGGTAAAGACCCTAAGAACTCCAGGTTCACCAGAGCTCTCATTTGGCGACGATCCACTTCGAATGTTGCGCGCTGCAAGATTTGCAGCCCAACTCGGATTTGCTATCGCTCCTGA
>RGJX01000102.1 GCA_010023045.1 Actinomycetota bacterium
GCAAGATGTGGATAGTCAAACTCGAAACCAGAATCACTTAACTTCTTGGGCAAAACCTTTTTGGAGCCAAGAATTTCAGAAGAGAACCCGCCAAGTGCAATCTTCAGCGCAAAACTAGGTACCGGGATGAGCGCCGGACGGCGTAGAGCGCGCGCTAAGGCTGCGGTGAATTCTTGATTAGTTGCAGGGTTTGGTGAAACTAAATTAACCGGACCTTCGATTTCTTTCTCAAGTAGATAGCAAATCGCTTTTATCTGATCGTGAAGCGTTATCCAAGACCACCACTGTTTCCCGTTTCCGAGCTTTCCGCCAACGCCTAATTTGAAGAGCGGCAACATTTTGCCGAGCGCACCACTTGTTGGTTCTAGAACCAAACCAGTTCTGATCTTTACAGTCCTAGCACCAGCGGCGGTGTCCGCGGCAGCTTCCCACTCTTTGCAAACCGCCGCTAAGAAATCATCGCCCGGACGATCATCTTCCGTGACTGATCTATTACCGGTTTCGCCATACCATCCAATTGCGCTAGATGAGATGAATACTTGTGGTTTCAATTTTCCAACCGCAGTGGCAATCGTGTTTGTACCAAGAAGTCTTGAATTCAATATCTCAGCTTTATATTTCTTGCTCCATCGTTTATCGCCAACATTTGCACCGGCTAGATGAATGACCGCATCTACTCCTTCAAGGGGAGCTAGGTCGACCTCACCAGTCTTGGGATTCCACAGAACTTCATCTGGAGATAAGACAGGGCGTCGCACCAAGCGTTGCACAGTGTGGCCCTCTGATTTGAGATGTCCCACCAAAGCCGATCCGATCATTCCGGATGCTCCGGTAATGGCAATTCTCTGTGGCAGCGCCATTGCTAGCCTTTAAAGTCCAAGATCAGATTCGAAACGACCCTCTTCAAGTCGCTCCTTTAACGTTGTCAAGAATCGTGCGGCGTCGGCGCCATCTACGACTCTGTGATCGTAGGAGAGGGCTAGATAAACCATGGAACGGATGGCGATAGTTTCGCCACCATCTTCACCTTTCACAACCATGGGCCGTTTTACGACAGAACCAACGCCGAGAATTCCAACTTGTGGTTGATTAATGATCGGCGTATCGAATAACGCTCCGCGCGAACCGGTATTAGTGATGGTGAATGTTCCACCACCTAACTCATCCGGCGAAATCTTGTTCTCACGAGTGCGCACTGCGACATCTGCGATTCTTCGCGCAATCCCGCCCATATTTAGATCGCCCGCATCCTTGATAACGGGAACTAGCAAACCGCGTTCGGTATCTACTGCAATTCCAAGGTGCTCTGCCCCGTGGTAGGTGATCTCATCGCCTTCAACGGAAGAATTAAGAACCGGATGAACTTTGAGAGCCTCACAAACGGCTACTGCGAAGAAAGGAAGGAAACTTAACTTCACACCCTCACGAGCTTCAAAAGTTGCCTTTGACTTATCCCGCAACCTTGCAATCTTGGTGATATCTACCTCGACAACCGTAGTTAACTGTGCGCTAACTTGAAGCGACTCCAACATTCGCGCTGCAATAACTTTTCGTAGCCGGGTCATTGTCACCTTAGTGCCGCGGAGTGGTGATGCAGCAACTGGGGCGGCACTTCTAGCGG
>RGJX01000103.1 GCA_010023045.1 Actinomycetota bacterium
AAGAGTTGATGGTATTTATGGTCCTGCAACAGAAAACGCGGTTAAGGATTTCCAAAAGTCTGTTGGAACAAAGGTTGATGGGATATGTGGCCCAGGAACTGTTATTTCTTTAATGCGTTTGATGAGAACTGTTTCCGGGGGAGCGCCTACTGAACTTCGCGCCCAAGCAGACCGCGCTAAACGTGGTCCGGCACTTGCTGACAAAGTAATCGTTTTAGATCCAAGTCCTAGAAATGAAATATCACCGCTCACCTTTGATCTAGCTCAAAAAATTGAGGGAAGACTTATTGCCCTAGGTGTTTCAGTCTTTCTCTCTAGAGGTGCAACTTCATCCCCAAGTGAATCGGAACGAATCAACTTTGCTAACTCGGTAAATGCAGATCTTGTAATTTCAATCGGTATTGATAATTACAAGAACGATAAAGCTCATGGAATTTCCACATACTTTTATGGAAGTGACCAACATGGAATTCACTCATTGGTAGGCGAACGTTTTGCTACTTTGGCACAACGTGAGATTTGTGCTCGAACTGACCTTGCTAATAATCGGACCCATGCAAAGACTTGGGACTTATTGCGCTTAACCAAAGCCCCAACTATCCGCCTAGAACTTGGCTACATAACAAATCCAAAAGATGCAGCTCGGTTAAATGATCCTACTTTCCGTGACACCGTTGCCGAAGGGATTGTTATCGCAATTCAAAGGTTGTTCTTATCGGCCGAAGAGGATGCAAAGACCGGAACTTTGCGGATTGAAGATCTCCGTCGCGCCGGAATTCGTAACTAACTCCCTCGTCCTTATGGGAGAATTTCCAAATGTCTAACGAAGATTTGGAGCGCTACCGGACTCATGAGCCGGAGAATCTCCATGAACGTTACGCTCATCGCGCTGCACATATGAAACCAAGTGAGATTCGCTCACTTTTCGCAGTCGCATCTCGTCCAGAAATCGTCTCACTTGCCGGCGGAATGCCGAACTTAACAGCGATACCAATGGAGACGATGGCCTCAATAGTTGAGAAGTTAATCAAGGACCATGGCCAAGAAGCCCTTCAATATGGAAGCGGTCAAGGCCATCCAAAACTTCGCGAACAAATCTGTGATGTGATGGCGCTAGAGGGAATCCGCGCTAATCCGGATGACATTCTTGTTACTACCGGTTCCCAACAAGCCCTTGATCTGATCTCAAGAATCTTTATTGATCCAGGCGATGTTGTTCTTGTTGAAGCTCCTTCCTATGTCGGAGCGCTAGGAACATTCTCGCAATACGAAGCAAGTGTTGTACATGTCGAGATGGATAAAGATGGATTAGTTCCGGAAGCGCTCCGTCAGGCAATCAAGACGCTCCGTTATCAAGGGCGAAAGATCAAATTCCTCTATCTAATTCCTAATTATCAAAACCCTGCTGGGGTTTTACTGCCCGCAGATCGCCGAACTGAGATTCTTGATATCTGTAGAAAAGAGAAGATC
>RGJX01000104.1 GCA_010023045.1 Actinomycetota bacterium
TCGGCGCCTCGCCTTATAGCTTCATCTATCGCAAGTTTGTTAAGCCCAGACTTAGTGGTGATATTCCGACAGAAGATGTGCGACCACCACAATTCGCCCAACTCGTTGGCTTCCTATTTGCGGCCAGTGCAATGGTTGCTTACCTATTAGGTGCCCAAACGCTAGGTCTTGTGATCATCAGCTTTGCGCTCGCAGCCGCATTCTTAAATGCAGGTTTTAATTTCTGCCTTGGTTGCGAGGTCTATCTCTTGATTGCGCGGGCGAAAAGTGCGGTTGCTTCGCGTAAAAATCGCGAGGATTCCTACAACCTACCTAGCCTCTAGAATTACGGGGTGGCAGATAAAGAGAAAGCACATGAGTTACGCGAGAAAGGTCTTCGCTTAACTCCCCAGCGTGAATTGGTTTTAAGCGCAGTGCGCGAACTCGGCCATGCCACCCCTGAAGAAGTCGCTGAAAAGGTACGTAAGACTCATCCGGGAATTAATCTCTCTACGGTTTATCGAAACCTTGAGACCCTTGAGAATGTTGGCTTAGTCCAGCACACCCATCTTGGCCATGGCGGTGCGACTTATCACGCAGCCGAAGAGCTAACACACCTACATCTAGTCTGCGGAAATTGTGGCTCAGTTGGCGATGCCCCGATTGAGACTGCGGCGCAATTTGTAAATGCTTTGGTAGATGAATATGGATTTAAGACTGATGTAACGCATTTTGCGATCTACGGTACCTGCCAAAACTGCTCAAAATAATGACCGCTGTTTATGTAGAAGATGGGCTCGATAAGGGTGCGATCTGGCACTTTGGTGAAGTTGCTAAAGAGCAACGCGCGCTAGCTGAAGGTAAAGCTTGGGCGGATTTATCTCATCGCGCGATTATCGAAATAAGTGGGGCAGATCGACTTACCTGGTTACATTCCTTAACGACCCAACATCTTGAGAAGCTCGGACCTGGTGAATGGAAAGAGGCTTTAATTCTCGACCCACAGGGCCATGTCGAGCAGCAATTATTTTTAGTTGATGATGGAAGCTCAGTATTCATTCATCTAGATCAAGGCAAAAAGGAATCGCTCATTTCTTATCTTGAGAAGATGAAGTTCATGCTTCAAGTGGAAGTTAGAGATGTATCTAATGATTATGCGATTTTCCGGGCGCCGGGTAAGAGTGATGAATTAGGTGGTCCTTACGCTTTGGTGCCACGCGCTGAGGTTTCTGCGATGTCTGAGGCATTTAACGCCTCAAATCTACAAGTTGGAATTTGGGCGCTAGAAGCAGAGCGAATCGCATGCGGAAGAGCGCGCATCGGTATGGATACTGATCACAAATCAATTCCAAATGAGTTGGGCGTATTAAATAAAGCAGTTCATATGAATAAAGGCTGTTATCGCGGTCAAGAAACAGTTGCCAAAGTATTTAATCTTGGTCATCCACCGCGCCGATTAGTTCTCTTGCATCTAGATGGAAGCTCGGTAG
>RGJX01000105.1 GCA_010023045.1 Actinomycetota bacterium
TCGATAACTTTTAGCCCCCGTAGATTTCCGCTCTCATCCTTTACAAATTCTTGAGTCGCAATTGAATAGAGTCGATCGCCTGCCTCCTCGTGAGCGCTACTGACTCGATAAACCATCGGATAGGTCGGCCATGGTTGCGAGGAAGGTCGCTCATCTGTGGGTCGAGGCATAATTTCAATCTGGGTGATATGGGCTGCACCTTGTCTGATTGCCGTTCCCAAACAATCTGCTCCGGTATCACCGCCGCCGAGAATGATTACTCTCTTTCCTTCGGCGTTAATGGCGGGAGATTCATTTAATTCGCCGAGCGCCTGTTTATTTCCCCAAGGTAAGTACTCCATCGCCTGGTGTACGCCGCGTGCTTCGCGCCCCGGTATATCTAAATCTCGCGCCTGGGTTGCTCCCACCGCTAGAACTACCGCGTCATATCTAGATTTCAATTCACTCGCTGATAAATCCACACCAACATTTACGCCAGCGCGGAATCTTGTTCCCTCCCGTTGCATCTGATTTAGCCGGCGATCAAGAATTGATTTCTCCATTTTGAATTCTGGTATGCCATATCGAAGCAGTCCGCCTATCTTTTCGGCGCGCTCATAGACGACAACGGTGTGGCCAGCTCGAGTCAATTGTTGTGCTGCGGCTAGGCCGGCCGGACCTGAGCCAATGACTGCAACGGTTTTTCCGGTGATTCGATCTGGTTGCAGTGGGCGGACATTTCCTGCTTGAAATGCCTCTTCTATGGTGCGCAGTTCAATCTGTTTGATGGTCACCGGGTCTTGATTGATGCCAAGGACGCAAGATGTCTCGCATGGCGCAGGGCAGAGGCGACCGGTGAATTCGGGAAAATTATTTGTAGCATGAAGTCGATCAATCGCATCAACTTTCTCGTTTCGCCAAATCAAGTCATTCCATTCCGGAATGAGATTTCCAAGAGGGCAACCTTGGTGGCAGAACGGGATACCGCAATCCATACAGCGACCAGCTTGGCGTTGCAGTGATGAGAACTCTTGCTCTTCATAGACTTCGCGCCAATCCCTAATACGCACATCAACTGGGCGACGCTTCGGAGTCTCGCGTTCGAACTTCATAAAACCCTTTGGATCAGCCATTTAGCACCTCCATAATTGCGCGCTCCTGATCTTTACCGGATTTCTTGGCCTCGGAGATAACTCTCAATACTCGGGCGTAATCGCGTGGCATAACTCTTGTGAATCGCTTAACCGATTTACTCCAGTCCTTAAGAAGTGCCCCAGCTACTTTGGAACCAGTCTCTGCGAAGAATTTAGAGACGATATTCTCTAATCGGGAATGATCCTCAGAAGGAACTTCTTGAAGATCGACCATCTCGGTATTCACCAAACGAGGATCAAGATCTAAGAGGTAGGCAACGCCGCCGGACATTCCTGCGGCAAAATTTCTACCAGTCTTTCCTAACA
>RGJX01000106.1 GCA_010023045.1 Actinomycetota bacterium
AATGCCATTTCACGGAAACGGGTAGAAAGAATCTCAAATGAGTAATCAGTAGTTTCAAAAATATCTTCAGATGGCCAGAAGGTAACTTCGGTTCCAGTGTTCGTAGTCGCTACACCTTTTTCCACAGGGGAATTTGGGACGCCGAGTTTGTAACTCTGTTCCCAGAAGAAACCATCACGTTGAACAACCACAGAGAGATCACGACTTAGCGCGTTAACAACAGAGACGCCGACGCCATGCAATCCACCAGAAACTGAATAACCGCCATCGCCAAACTTTCCGCCGGCATGGAGCACGGTAAGAACGACTTCGAGCGCAGGTTTCTTTTCAACTGGGTGGATATCAACTGGGATGCCGCGGCCGTTATCGGTTACGCGCACACCACCATCAGTAAGAAGGGCAACGTTTATCTCGGTGCAGTAACCAGCTAGTGCTTCATCAACGGCGTTATCGACGATTTCGTAGACAAGGTGGTGCAGGCCCCGCTCACCAGTGGAGCCGATATACATGCCAGGGCGTTTGCGGACCGCCTCGAGGCCCTCGAGGACGGTGATGGCGCTAGCGTCATACGCTTTAGAGACCTTCTTATCCGCCACTTAAACCCCTTTAAAACCGATTAGAGCCACGATATGGGCTTGGGTACCCCCGAATCCTAGTGGTAGGCGAGAGTTAAGGGGTACTAGAAAAGGGTTTAGATGTGGATTAGGCGGACTTTTAGCGCTCGGGTGAGGGTTGGGTCTCACCCATAAGTATCTCGGGGGCCCTTTGCCCCGCGGATTGTCCTGAGGCCTCGCTTCCAAGAAGGCGCATTTGGCCCAATCACGTTTAGCTCTTCAACTAGGGCTCCTTCAGAGCGGGAGCGGATATTTTTCAAAAGGTCTGGGGTGATGAGGCGGAGTTGGGTAGCCCAAGATGTTGATGTGGCTCTGATTGTTAATTTTCCTTCGAAGAGCGTGATGGGTTCACAATGATCTGCGATTTCGTTTCCGACAATCTCGCTCCATTTAGTGAAAAGGGTTCCTTCGGCAATTCCCTTCTTCCAATCTCTTGTTGGTTTCATAGTCTTGTGACTTTCCCAGCAACAACTTCATATTTGATTCCGGATAAATGTTTTGGGAGATCATTTTCAACTGCGACTGTGATTAAAGTTTGTTCGGTCGTCTCTGTTAATTTTGCTAAGCGCTCGCGCCGGGATTGATCTAGCTCAGAGAAGACATCATCAAGAATCAAAATAGGGTTATCGCCATCGCTTTTAAGTAATTGGTAGCTAGCTAGTCGAAGTGAGAGCGCGATCGACCAAGATTCGCCATGGCTTGCGAAACCTTTTACTGGATGCTCGCCTAGGTTTAGAAGTAAATCGTCTCGGTGTGGTCCAACCAAAGAGATTCCACGATCGCGTTCTTGGGTAGAG
>RGJX01000107.1 GCA_010023045.1 Actinomycetota bacterium
TTTGTAGATTGCATATGCAACGTCCGGCTTTGCTTCTGTCCAAGTTACGCCAAACGTATTCTTGAAGCTTAAATCAAAGTTTTGCGTTTGCGAAAGATCAAAATATAGATCGATAAGTACAGACGGACCCTTCATTGCCACCAGAATTTCACAAACGATAAACCCAAGATCATAAGCTCGCTGGTTCGGAAACTTTTCAGTTACTTGCCAGCCATCAGAGTTAAAATATTCCTCAAAGGATTTGAGATCGTACCTTCTGAGATCAAAAGGTGTGTTCTTCGGTATGAAATCCAACCAGCGCTCTTCATCGCTGCGATACATAACTATCTGATCGGCGAAAGTTGCCCCTCCCTCCAATAGCCAACGAGGAGCCTTTCCCCATGTTCCCCATTGAGACTGATTAGACGTGAATTGCATTTTCTGGATGATGTGCGTGTATCCATGCGCAGTAGCACTACCGTCTAGAAAATTGGGCCTAGTCTCAGTACATGGAACATTTTCCTGCATTTGCAACTCAAAAGGTCGTAAATATTTCTTAGTTTCTTGATAAAGCCACTCTTCATCACCTTTATCCGCATAAATAATCCTTAGAGTCGAAGGTAGTTTCGATGCAGCAAAAAGCCTCTGAGTAGTTCTGATGGCTTCAATACTCTTTCCAGGGCACTTCTTTGAATTAGGACCTACCAACTCGATTATTGAGGAAGTGTTTTCTGGTGATTTGAGAATTTGATCATTAGATCTTTTCCACGCCAAATAATGAAAGTCAAGAAATCTATTTCGGAGTTCAGAAAAAGTAGTTATAGGCTCAACTTCTTTTTTGGCCGAGCGTGCTGGTGTTGGGGTTGGTGAAGGAGTTGGAGTAGGCGCCATAACTTTGACCACCACGCCCTTGTTCCAAACCAGTTTCTTTCCGTTTCTAATGCAGGTGTATTTTTTGCCATTGTGATTCTTGGTAATCCCTGCTTTGTTACAGATTGCACCGGCTTTTGGAGGGGTTGCAGAGATTGAGGGGGCTAGGGGAGCTAAAAGGAGGAGGGAAATGAGAAGGACCCTTAGCTTCATAGAGAGAAATGATAAGTTTCCGAGAAGCTAATTAGAAGCAAATCCTGGAAATTGCCAGCCTATATCCATCTAAATCAGCTTCCATATTCCAAATGTCAGACCAATTGACTAAAATCGGTGCTAAGTCAAGAAGAATTGAATGTATATGGTTCAGGTACTGAACAGGTTCTATCAAAACCCTCAGCGCTCCACAGAAAAATTCAATCCTTATTCGGTGCACACAAAATGCACTTACTTAGGAGACGGCTAAATTCGATTCGTGGCTCTCTCTGGCCAGCCTAAATCCAGTGCTTCGAACGACATCAATTACATCTGGT
>RGJX01000108.1 GCA_010023045.1 Actinomycetota bacterium
TTGTAGCGATTCTCAAGTCGCTCCTTATTGCCTTCTCGAAAATCTGGATCGTAAAAGCCTGGGGAGCGGAGGATTGAGGCTAATACCGCGGCTTGAGCCACATTTAATTGGTCGACGCTCTTTCCAAAGTAAACCTTCGCACCGGTCTCAACGCCATACGCACCACGGCCAAAATAGATTGTGTTTAGGTAATCTTCAAAGATCTCATCTTTAGTCAATTGATTCTCTAGTTTTATTGCAATTATCAACTCTCTGATCTTGCGTTGCACAGTTCGATCAGCAGTCAAGAATGCCGTCTTTGCGTATTGCTGGGTGATAGTCGAACCACCTTGAAGTCCGCGACCGAGCGCGGTATTGATCGCTCCTCTTAAAATTGCAATTGGATTAAAAGCGCCTTGGGAATAGAAGTTCTTATCTTCGGCCGCAAGAACTGCTTGACGGAGCTCTAACGGAATCTTTGCAAGCGGAATGATGGTCCGGTTCTGTGCACCGATTCTTCCCACCTCATCACCATTTGAATATTGAATGATGGTTGCTTGTGAGTTCACATAATCATTTGGATCCGGAATATCAGTTGTGAAGTAAGCGATTGCAAATGCCGTGCCGCCGAGAATCGCAAAGAGCGCGGCGAGCTTAATTAATATCTTTGCGGCTCTACTACGCAACCAATTCATGAAAGAAGGCTACCGAGTCTTAACTTTGCGAGGCGGTTTCCGCTCTATGCCATCGCCCAAAAGATATGAAGCTGTGAGGTGATTCCAACCGCAACCTAAGCAAACTTCGACCACATAGACACGAAACTCCCCATACTCGCTCTGCATCTCATCCAATTCATCGTTATTTTTGATCCGGCCTGAGTATTGGCCGAGTTGATCGCCAAAAACATATTGAAGTTCAGTCACTTTATCTTTTCGACACATCGGGCAATCACGTCCGGTTAACTCACCATGAAACTTCGCCGCTCTCCTTAGATAAGGATCCGCATCGCAGGCATCAGATGTCGTATTCAAACCCCGATAGATGCTCGCAATCGTCGCCCGTTTCTTGAGGGCGAAATCGACATAGGCGCGCTTAGACCACATAAGGAGAAGGATAAATCGGAAAAGATAACTACGCTTAACTAGTGGATTCAGATTCATCAGTACTGCTGGTTACTTCTAATTTTCCACCTGAAATAGGAGGGCCAGCGAAGTTCACTGCAGATTTCGCCAATTGGCTCACGGAAAGTGATGTAAGTTGCACTGTACTAGCCACAGCTCCCACCTCATCAAACACATCTCTAGGTGTCATTCAAGTCAACCTCGTTGGGCGCGATTTAAGAATTTACAAACGAGTTATTAGAACTCTCCT
>RGJX01000109.1 GCA_010023045.1 Actinomycetota bacterium
TTATCAGCCCAAATACACACAGCGTCGTAGTGATATTTACCTAGACCTTGGGCAACTTCTTCATAACTGTCCCTGTAAGGCGATGGCAAGATATATGTCATCGCTAGGGATTTGTAGGCTTCCTTATTCGGAGTCCAAAACTGAAGGATAAAGTCGTAATGTTTTTTCACGAGTTCTTGAACAGACTCATCTGAGGCATGAATTCCTTCAGCCATTTTGGCTGCAAACTCTAAAGTCAAGTCACCAAATACCTGAGTGAACTTTTGTTCTTCCTCTTTTGAGTAGTTGTTCTGGTACTGCTCAGAGTGGATGCCAAATTTCATGTCATCAGTATAAAGAAGAGTCGCCCTATAAGCCCGAACAAAGACTCTTATGTTTCAAAGCCATAATCTCGAAGCACTTCACAGACTTGAACTGAGTATTCCTCGTAAAAGGAATCTCGACCCAACTGTTGGGCCATTTTGTGCTCATCTAAGTTCTTCCACTGCGAAATTGCCTCTAAAGAAGTGAAATACGAAACAGTTACCCCGTCACGACTTATTGCGTCTCGAAAACCGAAATGATGTTCATAGCCATCTATTGTTTTTACTAAGTTCTCCATTTTTTCAGACCACTCGGAATACAACTGCCCATCATCTAATTTGCGTGTTGACCGAAAGATAACCACGTAGGACATAGGTACATTCTGCCCACGTTTTTGCCCACATGCCCACAAATTTGCCCACATAATCTTACAAAATCTTGTTAGGTTATGCAGAGAGTTGTAAAAGAAAAGTGACCATCTCCGCACGGGAAATGGTCACTAATCAGTAATTTAAAGAAGAGTCGCCCTATAAGCCGGATTTAATTTGTGCGGCATGCTCCAAAGGATGACTTATATAGGTTTCAAGCCAAGTTTTCACTGTGTATTTTCCAGATTCGGTGTGAATTCCTGCGTTATCCAACTGGCTCAGTTCAAGTCTTTTTACGACTTCCAACGACGATTGTCGCACCGCTTTAAAAACTTCTAAAGATGGAGCTACAGGTAATTCTTTATACCCTAAAGTTTCATTTTCGCCCCATCCGGCTTCGTCATACCCTTGAATTTGCGTTCCAGGCTCAGCAATCAATCGTCGAAGACGCGCGTAAGACTGGGCTTCACTGTCTGCAACATGATGAATTATTTGTCGAGCCGTCCATCCCCCAGATGATGAAGAGTCAAGTTCAGCTTCGCTTAATTCTTGAGCGACTTTCAAGAACTCAGCGGTCGCATTTGCATAAGAGTTTGCGAAATTTTTCAGGTCCATAGCTCAATTAAACAACAAAGAATAAAGAAGAGTCGCCCTATAAGCCGGATT
>RGJX01000110.1 GCA_010023045.1 Actinomycetota bacterium
TGCATTAATTACTGGGATTACCGGACAAGATGGTTCTTACTTGGCTGAACTACTTCTCTCTAAGGACTACGAAGTTCATGGAATCATAAGAAGGGCAAGTTCATTTAACACGGGGCGAATTGATCACATTTATGAAGATCCTCATACGCAAAATCCAAAACTTTCTTTGCATTATGGAGATTTAACCGATGGAGTTTGCTTAACAAATTTAGTAAGAGATATTCAACCGTCTGAGATTTACAACCTTGCGGCACAATCCCATGTGATGGTCTCATTCACCATGCCCCAATACACAGCGCAAGTAGATGCGGTAGGAACCGTAGCTCTACTTGAAGCAATTAGAGCTTCGAAATTAGACATTAAGTTTTATCAGGCAAGTACTTCTGAGCTTTATGGCTCGACCCCGCCACCCCAAAATGAAGAGAGTAAATTCAGACCGCGATCACCATATGCCGCAGCAAAGTTGATGGCCTATTGGTCCACCGTGAATTATCGAGAAGCATTTGGAATTCATGCGACAAATGGAATTCTCTTCAATCATGAATCTCCAAGACGTGGCGAAACCTTCGTAACAAGAAAAATTACCCGTGCGGTTGCAGCAATCAAAGCAGGAAAACAAGAGAAACTTTTTCTAGGCAATCTCGATGCTGTAAGAGATTGGGGTTATGCCAAGGAGTATGTCGAATCTATGTGGTTGATGCTACAAAAGCCGGAATCTAGCGATTATGTAGTAGCTACAGGAGTTGGCGCAACGGTTCGTGACTTTGCAGAGATCGCTTTCAAACATGCAGGACTCAATTGGCAAGATCATGTCGAGATAGATAAGAAATATCAAAGACCAACAGAAGTAGATTCTTTGATCGGTGACCCTAGCAAAGCGAAGAAAGAACTTGGCTGGGTTGCTCAAACCAAGTGGGATGACTTGGCTAAGTTAATGGTCGATGCCGACTTAAAGGCCATCAACTAGAACTCAGCAGCAAAAGCGATGCTTCACTAGGACAGAGAAGTCGAATCGGAGTAAATGGGTTGTAGCCCATTCCCGCTGAGACATGAAGAAATGGTTCATTGCTCAATTTAGTTAAGCCGCGGGATCTCCAATTCGGTAGATCACAATTGGTGGTAAGTGAGCGAGTGCCTTTGATCCAGGGGACTCTTATTTGTCCACCATGCGTATGACCAGCGAAGATAATATCTAATTCATCATTTGCCATCTCATCCAAAACCCGTTTGTAGGGAGCGTGGGTAACGCCGATTGAGAGATCAACTTTAGGTTTTCTCATACCGGAAACCAGAGAGTAATCATCAAGACCTAGATGTGC
>RGJX01000012.1 GCA_010023045.1 Actinomycetota bacterium
GGTCGCTGATTCTCGTTCATCAGGGTTGGCGCCTCCAATTAGCTCACCTAGGAACCGCTTCCGTGAGGCTCCGATGAGGATGGGATAGCCCAATAATGAAAGCCGATCAAGGTTTTTTAGCAGCTCCCAATTATGTTCAGCTGTCTTAGAAAAACCGATACCTGGATCGATGATTATTTGTTCCGGATCTACCCCAGCCTCAATCGCTGAATTGATTCGCTCTTCCAACTCTTCCTTAACTTCCTTAACAACATCTTTATAGGTAGCGAGCTCTTGCATAGTTTTCGAGTGTCCACGCCAATGCATGATCACGTATTGAACTTTCGGGTGTTTTGCGATGAGCGGATACATCTCTTTATCAGCTAACCCACCTGAGACATCATTAACATACTTGACGCCAAGTTTGATTGCTTTGGCAGCGATAGAACTTCTAGTTGTATCAATGGAGACATCAGTCCCTAAGGGAATAACTTCGTTTAGTACCGGTAGAACTCGCTCTTCTTCTTCCACTTCCGTTATACGTTCGGATCCCGGCTTTGTGGATTCACCACCGATATCGATGATGTCAACGCCTTCTTCAATCATCGCCTTGGCGCGATTTATTGCATCAACCGTGGTGCGATATTTTCCGCCATCAGCAAATGAATCTGGGGTGACGTTTAGTATTCCCATCACCAGAGTACGCATTATTTACTTTCCGGTTATTAGTGACATCGCTTCAGCGCGAGTTGCTGGATCACGGAGCATGCCACGCACAGCGCTTGTGACGGTCCGTGCTTGTGGTTTCTTAACCCCGCGCATCGACATACATAGATGCTCACAATCGATAATTACTATCACGCCACCTGGTTCTAAATGTTTAACAAGCGCATCTGCAATTTGGGTGGTGAGACGCTCTTGAACTTGGGGGCGACGGGCATATAGATCAACGAGTCTTGCTAGTTTTGAAAGCCCAGTCACTTTCCCACTTGCACCAGGTATGTAACCGATATGGGCAACGCCATGAAATGGAGTTAGGTGATGCTCACAGTGCGAAAAAACCTCTATATCTTTGACGATTACGAGCTCTTCGTGCCCTAGGTCAAAGGACTTATTGAAGATTTCCTTGGGATCTTGGAAGAGGCCTTGAAAGTTCTCTTTCATCGCCCGAGCCACTCGTTGCGGAGTTTCCTTCAATCCATCGCGCTCTGGATCCTCACCGATTCCAATTAGTAATTCTCGAATCGCGCGCTCGACGCGCTCTTCATCAAAGTTACTGCTCATTGTTAGAAGCTGATTTCTTCTTACGCTTTGGCTTCTCTTCAACTACCTCAGCGCGCTTCTTGATTTCAACTGGTGGAATCTTTGATGGCACGCGATCGACTGAGCCAGTCCAAGCTGGGCGCTTCGGACGAGCGGCAACGCGCTTGAAGATAACTTCAATCTCTTCTTTATGAAGCGTCTCTTTCTCTAGCAACTCCTCCACCAGTGAATCAAGGATGGAACGGTTCTCAACAAGAATTTCATATGCCTCTTGATGTGCACCTTCGATAAGGCTCTTGATCTCTTGATCTACCGCGCTAGCGATATCTTCAGAGTAATCGCGTTGATGTCCATAATCGCGGCCTAAGAATGGCGCAGAATCACTTGTTCCAAGTTTGATTGCACCTAGCTTCTCAGTCATTCCATATTGAGTGACCATAGCGCGGGCAAGCGCAGTTGCTTTCTCTATATCGTTTGAAGCGCCAGTTGTTGGATCATGGAAAACAAGTTCTTCAGCAGCGCGACCACCCATTGTGTAAGCAAGTTGATCGAGCATCTGATTGCGAGTTATCGAATACTTATCTTCATCAGGAAGCACCATGGTGTAACCGAGGGCATGGCCACGCGGCATGATCGTAATTTTGTGTACTGGATCGGTATGTGGAAGTGCGTGAGCTACAAGTGCGTGGCCACCTTCGTGATAGGCGGTAACGCGACGCTCTTCCTCGCTCATAAGCCTTGATTTACGCTGGGGACCAGCCATTACGCGATCGATAGCTTCATCGACATCATCACGCGAGATCACCTTTCGATTTTCTCGAGCGGTCAGAAGCGCAGCTTCATTTAGAACATTTGCTAGATCTGCACCGGTAAACCCTGGGGTGCGACGAGCAATCGCGAGTAAATCGATTTCTTTCTCAAGCGGCTTACCCTTTGCATGCACCTTCATAATCGCCTCACGTCCCTTTACATCAGGGCGATCAATTCCAATCTGGCGATCAAAGCGACCTGGACGAAGGAGCGCTGGATCGAGAATGTCTGGGCGGTTTGTGGCAGCAATCAAAATTACTTGATCATGTGGCTCGAAACCATCCATCTCAACAAGTAATTGATTAAGAGTCTGTTCGCGCTCATCATGTCCACCACCAAGTCCAGCGCCACGATGGCGACCGACAGCATCAATCTCATCTACGAAGATGATTGATGGGGAATTCTCTTTAGCTTGTTTAAAGAGATCTCTAACGCGCGCAGCTCCAACTCCGACAAACATTTCCACGAAATCCGAACCTGATATGGAATAGAACGGAACTTTTGCTTCACCGGCAACCGCTCGGGCAAGGAGAGTTTTACCGGTTCCCGGAGGGCCAAAGAGCAATACGCCTTTAGGAATCTTTGCACCAATTTCTTGATACTTCTTTGGTGAAGCGAGAAAGTCTTTGATCTCCTTGAACTCTTCAATCGCT
This sequence comes from Actinomycetota bacterium, assembly GCA_010023045.1. GTDB lineage: Bacteria > Actinomycetota > Actinomycetes > Nanopelagicales > Nanopelagicaceae > MAG-120802. The sequence continues at coordinate 2,706 of RGJX01000012.1, forward strand.
TCATCAGCGCCGGCAACATCAGCAAAGGTAACTTGTGGAACTTCATTTGAATGAAGCTTCGCCCGGGATCGACCAAAGGAAAATACCCGCGATCCACCTTGGGATTGACCGAGGAAGAAGAGAAGTAAGAAGAATAAAAGGAGTATCGGACCAAGAGTGAAGAGAATTGATACAAAGATATTGGTCCGCGGAACTGTTACATCCCAATCCTTTGGAGGTGGGTTTGCGCTAAGTAAATCAACCAAAATCGGCTCTTGGCCCGTCACATAGGAGGCCTCAACTTGGGTTGCGCCCTCTACTGCGATCCCGGGCTTGAGGATGAGGCGGATTACCTGTTCGCGATCGACGATAGTGGCGGCCTCAACATCACCACGGGTGATTGCGGCCATCGCTTCGGAGGTATTTATCTTGGTGAATTGATTTCCACTAGATGAGATCTGACCGAAGATCGTAACTGCAGCAATCGCAACCAAGATCCAGAAAAGCGGGCGACGGGTCAACCGCATTGGTGGACGCGCACCAGGTTTGTTGGATTGACGGTTGGGAAGCTTTGGCTTCTTCAACTTCTTAGAATTTTTTTCGTTATCGGCCATAGTTACTCGTACATATGTTTCGCAAGTACTGCGATAAAGGGAAGGTTGCGATACTTCTCATTGAAATCTAGACCATAACCGATAACGAAATCTTTTGGAATATCAAAGCCAACATAGCGAACATCAACTTTAACAATCGCCGCATCTGGTTTTCTTAAAACTGTCATGATCTCAACTGAGCCAGCTCCACGTGACTTAAGGTTTTGCGATAACCAATCAAGGGTTAAACCGGTATCGACGATATCTTCAATGATTAGTACATTTTTCCCAGTAATGTCACGATCTAAATCTTTGAGGATTCTTACTACGCCGGATGACTTGGTACCGGAACCATAAGAAGAGACCGCCATCCAATCAATCTCAACGTGGCGGTTAATATGGCGAGTTAAATCAGCCATCACCATCACCGCACCTTTAAGTACACCGATAAGAAGTAGATCTTGATCTTTGTAATCGTTCTCAATCTGGCGAGCAATCTCCTTCAAGCGGTTCTGGAGTTGCTCTTCGTTAACGATTACCTTCTCGATATCGCTCTGTACCGATGCGAGATCCACTTGGCACCTTTCTCGAGGCTTTAAATGAGGGCTTTAAGAGAGCGAAAGTCTGCCCGAAATCCGCGCTACGGTCACACCGCCTGGTAGCGATACCGGACCTTGCCCCTTCCAGGCTGTGACTAGAGCCTCAACTGGCTCAAGATGTTCAGCAGAAAGTGAGCCCGATGGGGCGCCAGCGAGATAGATAGCTTTTCGAATCACCCTTGAGCGGATTGCTCGAGGCAGGCTAGCGAGGGTCTCGATATCTATCTCAATCGGGTCGATCTCATCTAGAACTTCTTCGGCCCATTGATCTAAGGCATCGGCATCATCGCGGAGAATCTTGGCTGAACGAGTTAGCGCATCAGCAATTCCCGGGCCGATCTCAGATTCCATTAATGGCAGAACTTTTTCGCGCACTCTTACCCGCGCATATTCCATCGATTGATTATGTGGATCGTTCCAATATTTGATTCCCACTTCTTTGCATGCAGCTTCGGTCTGACTTCTTGTAATAGAGAGAAGTGGGCGACGATACTTATCAATTCGTTCTGCCATTCCAGAAAGTGATCTAGTTCCCGAACCACGCGCTAAACCCAGCAGGACTGTTTCAGCTTGATCATCTCTTGTGTGGCCTAAGAAGATTGCGACTGCATTAGTGCTTTCTGCGATTTCATTTAGCGCTGCATAACGCGCTCGGCGCGCTGATGCTTCCATTCCATCTGTGATCTCTACTTTAATCCGCTTGATTTCGATATTTGTATATCCAGCTTTTGCTAACTCCGCCTTTGTATTCATCGCTACATCTGCGCTATTTGGTTGGAGTGCATGATCAATGATTACCGCAATCGGGCGAATTGCCTTTTCTTTAGCTTCTGTAAGTAAGCCAGCAGCCAGCGCCAAAGAATCAGCGCCACCACTGACGGCAACAAGAACGGTGTCACCAGCGCTTAAATCAGTTAACTCAGCCCGAACCGCAAGGCGGATCTGATAGAGCGGCGTTGCTTCTGCCATAAGGCGTAAGCGTAGTTACTGCTAGACCCGACCTCCATACGGCATCAATCCCTTGATGCTGTAGATATTGGAGAAGAGCAGGCCTTTACCTTTTGAATTCGCCTCCCACATCATCCCGTTTCCGGCATAAATCGTGATGTGGTGAATTGTGTTAACGGTTCCCTTGTATGAATAGAAGAGTAGATCTCCGGGCACAAGATCCTTGATAGGAACGTGTTTTGTATAAGAGAAATAAAGCGAAGAGTTAAGGCGATCCCAATTTGGCCAACCTAGACCAGCGGCGCGATAAGCGGCGTAAACAAGTCCCGAGCAATCAAATGCATTCGGGCCTTCATCGCCCCAGATATATGGCTTACGAGCAAGGACTTGCTTCTTGGCGAACTCAACAGCTTTCTCTCTCATCTCTGGAGTAGAGCGTGTGGTTGAGCGACCTTTAAAACCAATATCCGGCCAGACTTTCGTATAGATCGCCGTTCCTTCGGCGATCGTTGCATTCGCTTCTTCCAAGAGCGCAAGTTGGCGCTGTTGTTCAAGGGTTACCCGTTTTGCACGTGCCGCGTTTAATTCTTTAAGAACTTGATCTTGAATTTTCTGGAGTCGATCAACTTCTTTCTGTTGGGCATCACGCGCTCCATCAGCTTCAGCTTTTGCGGCGGCGACCTTCGCAGTTGCAACTCGTTGCCGCTCTTCTGCAGCATCTGCGGCTTTCTTAGCCACTCGCGCAGCATCTTCAGCAGTTTTAAATCTAAAGAGCGCTTGGGTGTTCTGTTCTCCAAGTGAATCCAAAGTAGATAGACGATCCATCAAATCTTGTGGGCCGTCGGAGTGTAGAAGTGAATCAAAATCTGTAAATCCACCACCCATGATGTAGGCGTTTGTAGCAAGGCGACCGATTGCATCGTGGGCTGCTTTTACCTGTTTCAAAGCTTCCTGATAAGCCGCAGCTGCAGCATCTGCTTCGCTAGTGGCGCGCGCTAACTCAGCGCGTGCTGCTTCATACCGAACTCGAGCGGTATTTGCGACAGCAATTAATTGACGGAGAGTGAGATTTGCTTTGGCTAGCCGCGCTGCCGCAGCGTCTGCGGCTTTCTTAGCTTCGGCTTCTAGTTTCTTTGCCGCTTCGATTTGGGCAATTGTTGGCTTCTTTGGATTTGCAAGCGCAGGCGTCGTCGAAAATAAAAGTAGCGTTGTTATGGCGAGCGCTATCCGACGCTTAGAAATAAATCTCACTAACTGGCTCCCTGGGGAATTGGGGGTCACTTACTAGCGAAAAGGGTAATTCCCATACCTTGGAAAACCATGGATATCCGCCGTGGTGTCGGTTACTTAGAGAAATACCCCGAGAACGAGGGCGATTGAGGCAAATCCAATCCCAAGTATTGCTGTTACGACATAAGTCCAACTTCCAAGCCCTGCGGAGTAGAGCGTTAAGAAGGAAGTGATGATCATCGCAATCGTGTGAAACCACATCTGTTGGGTGACTTTTCTAATTGGGGCAACTACCGGAAGCATCGGAATCCCAGCCGCTTCATAATCATCTTTATATTTAATGGCAAGGGCCCAAAAGTGCGGCGGTGTCCAGAAGAAGATCACCATAAAGAACCAGAACGCGGTCCAAGAAAGTGATTCGGTAACGGCAGCCCAGCCAATCAAAACCGGTAGACAACCTGCGATTCCGCCCCAGACAATATTTTGCGAAGTACGGCGCTTTAGCCCGACGGTATAACCAAATACATAGAAAGCAATCGCGCTGACGGTAAGTCCGGTAGCTAAGGGATTGGTAAATACCCAGAAAATGGCGAGTGAAATAGCGCTAATTGCAAATGCAAAAGTTAGCGCTTGGGTCTCAGTTACTTGTTCGTTGACAATCGGGCGCTTCGAAGTTCGCTCCATCATCTTGTCGATATCGCTTTCTATGACCATGTTAAATGCATTGGCAGCCCCAGCTGCAAGAGTTCCACCAATCAGCGTTGCGATTGTTATATCAAGCGGAGGCACTCCATCAGCCGCTAAGAAAAGCGCTGGCAAAGTTGTGACTAGTAATAGCTCTACCACCCGTAATTTCATTAGGGCGATGTAGGGCGAAATCATGTGACGAGGTTACCGGGTAGATTGAGCGAGTGCGGATTCGAGTTCTCTTAATTGCGTATCTGATGGTGATTACCATCTCACCAAGTAGCGCTGAGATGCTCTCAGCAGATACGAAGATGAAACTTGCAACCACTATTACCGGCGACATCGCACCAAAATCAGTTCGTGCATCAAGTAATGGCTTGGTTTCAGCCCATAACATGATGTATCGCCACTCGGTGACGGTTTACGACGGTTCTTCCTTAACGCTCACCAAAACAATTCCAGATCGCGTTGACCTAAAGGCGCTGGGATTCAAAGGTTATTCAGGTACCCATCGAGGCGCACCGGTTGAGGGCGCTTTCTCCCCAGATAACTCTTATTTATATGTAACTAACTATGCGATGTATGGCCCCGGTTTTAACCGAGAAGGTACCGATGTCTGTAAACCTTCGGATCGTTATGACCGCTCTTTCTTATATCGAATCTCCACTTCAACTTGGGAGGTTGATGCGGCATATCGAGTTGGAGTAGTTCCCAAAGTTGTAGATGTCTCGCCGGATAACAAGTATGTACTGGTTTCTAACTGGTGTTCTTACGATCTATCGGTTATCTCTTTAGCTGAACAGAAAGTCGTGAAGACTATTGCAATCGGCGCATATCCTCGTGGCATCACGATTTCAAAGGACTCTAAGTTTGCCTATGTCGCCCAGATGGGTGGTTCGGTGGTTCACAAGATTACCCTCGGCACTTGGGAGCGGGAGACTTTAAATGTGGGATCAAATCCGCGCGCTCTAGTTCTCTCTCCTGATGATCAAATGCTCTATGTTTCACTAAATGCAGCTGGCCGAGTTGCTGCCTATGACTTGAATGAAGGAAAAGTAGTTCGCACCGTAAAGACAGGAAGCGCTGCTCGAAGCCTTGATATCTCTAAAGATGGCTCCGCACTCTATGTTGTTAACTATAAGAGCAATACCTTAGTTAAGTTGAATGCAAGTACTTTCGATATTGTGCAACGGCTACGGCCTTGTAATGAACCAATCGGTGTGGCTTATGAACCGTTAAATAAACGAGTCTGGGTGGCTTGTTATGGCGGAGCGATAAAGATATTTAATGATCACCCTTAACAACTACTTCTAACAATTTATCCATCGCAGCCCGAGCGCGATTGCGGTATTTAAGGCTTGGGATGATGCCATCTGCGAGGATTGCAAAGGCATACTCCTTTTCACCACTCTTTACATATCCCGCGAGGGTGACGCTATTACTGACCCAGCCCGTTTTAGCTCGCACATTTCCAATTGCATCTGGAGTCTTTTCAAAACGCTTCACCAGCGTTCCGGTCTCTCCCGCGATTGGTAGACCTTCATAAATCGAGGTGAATTTTGAATCTTTTCTTATCGCCATGAGTAGCTCGACAACCATCCGAGCTGATACTTGGTTCTTCTTAGAAAGACCGCTTCCATCTCTAACCTTCAAACCTTCACTTGCTATGCCTAGCCCAGCTAAAACATCTTTATAGGTAGAAGTTAGACCACTTCCTGTCGTTGAATTTCCAGCTTTTCGCGCTGCAGCATCAGCCAATCTATCGGCAACGAGATTATCGCTCCAAAGCGTGAGGTGCTCAATCATCTTGCTCAGCGGTGCTGAGGTTATTGAAGCAATCTCATCTTTACCTATTTCATCTGCTTGTCCACTACTAACCTCAATAAATTTAGCTTTTACTCTCTTGTTTTTCATCGCAACGCTCAAGTTGTATACATCTTTAGGATAAAGACCTTCATAGAAGATCTTGATGCGCTTTAGATTATTGGGATTACCTTTGTTGAGAAGCGAAAGTAGATTCTTATGGCCATATTTATCGGCAATCGCTCGGCTAGTCGTTAAGAATGGATCTTTAGAACCACGAATGAGAATCTCATCTTCTTTTGCCATCTTCATTACCGAGGTAGTGAATCGGGTATCCGCCCCGAGGTTTTGGATTGCAACAACTGCGGTCAATAACTTTAAAACGGAGGCGGGGATTCGAAGTGAATCTGGTTTGTTCTCTGCAAGAACTCGCTTCTCTCCCTGATCCATAACAAGAAGTCCAGGAGATGCAAGCGCGGCTACTGCGCTTCGTTTCTCAACTGTGTGGAGAGCGAGTGCGCTATCTGTTGAAATCGAGAGAAAGAGCGCTAAGAAGAGGGCTAGTAGACGGCGCACCCGGGAAGATTACTATCGGCACATGGCGACGGGTATGAAAACTGGTTACGTTTACCACGAGATATTTGGCTGGCATGACACTGGTACTTATGTGGGTGACATGCCATCTGATCCGGGCGCCGGCTTACAGCCATATCGAAACTATGAACACGCTGAGACTAAGAAGAGAATTCATGAGTTGGTAGTTGTCTCTGGGTTAATAGATGAACTAACTCGAATTGCGCCACGGAAAGCAACTGAAAATGAATTAGCAACGGTTCACACTAAAGAGCATATTGAACGGATAAAGAAAGAGAGCGCCACCCGACTAGGTGGAGATGGTGGTGATCTCACAACTCCATTTGCTCGCGGTGGCTATGAAATTGCAGCACTGGCCGCAGGAGGGGCCATTGAATTATTTGATGCGGTGCTATCTGGCCAAGTAAAAAATGGTTACGCGCTAATTCGCCCACCAGGACATCATGCGGTGCGCGAGCGAGGAATGGGTTATTGCATCTTCTCTAATCTCGCAGTGGCTATTGGTGTTGCAAAGAAATTAAACCCTTCACTTCGAGTTGTAGCGGTGGATTGGGATGTACATCATGGAAATGGAACTGAGTCTATTTTCATTGATGATAAAGATGTCTTGACTATCTCACTACACCAAGATCGACTTTATCCTCATGACACCGGAGATATTGATGTTGTTGGCGTTGGCACAAATATAAATATCCCACTTCCTGCTGGAACTGGGGTGGGCGGCTACTACTACGCCTTTGATGAGGTTGTGATTCCTGCAATTAGAAAGTTCAATCCGGATATCGTGGTGGTGGCGTCCGGTTTTGATTCAGCTTATTTAGATCCGCTAGGTCGGATGATGATTACCGCTGAGGGATATCGAAATCTAACTCGAAAACTGATGGCGGTAGCGGAAGAAGTTTGTGGTGGAAAGTTGATGATGACCCATGAAGGTGGTTATAGCGCCACCTACGCTCCGTTCTGTGGACTTTTTGTATTACAAGAGTTAAGCGGCGTTACTAAATTGTCGGATCCCTTTGCCCATGGAAATGATTACCCTGGCCAAGAATTGCAACCACACCAGCGCGCAATAGTTGATAAAGCGCGTGAATTGCTTAAGAACTTATGACACTTCCACCCGCAGAAATCGGCCCGGGTGAGTTTTATCCGGTAGTAGGCGTTGGTCCACATCCAAAACCTTGGCCAACTGGCGAACAGTACGACCCAGAACTTCTGGAAAACGGTGATCGCCGAAATGTCTTAGACCATTACCGTTATTGGAGCGTGGCTGCGATTGTTGCAGATCTAGATAAAAAGCGAAATCCACTCCGGATTGCAATTGAAAATTGGCAACATGATCTAAATATCGGTTCTATCGTAAGGACTGCAAATGCATTTAATGTCGCCAGCGTTCATATAGTTGGAAAGCGAGATTGGAATCGACGGGGCGCGATGGTTACCGATAAATATCTTCACGTTATTCACCATCCAGATGTTGCTGATTTCAAGGCCTGGTTTGATGAACGAGGGATAGAGATTATTGGAATAGATAATGTGGCAAGTTCTACATCTCTCGAAAGTGCGAAATTACCTAAGGAATGTGTACTTCTTTTCGGACAAGAAGGTGCGGGGATGTCCGATGAGGCGGTTAAGGCATGCTCTCGAGTCCTTGCTAATGCAGCACTTAACGAAGTAAGGCTTCGATTAATCCATCGGTGGCTCTCTCCACCATTACAAGAACTTCTTCAAATGCCGAATCTGGAAGTGAATAGGGATCAGGGACTTCTAGAGAATCTGGATTAGTTGAATCAAATTGCCGTAGGTAATAAATTTTCGCTTCTTCTTCATCACTAGTAACAAACTTAGAAACTTCTTGATGATTGTGGCCATCCATAACAAGGACAAGGTCTGCTGAAACTAGCCTTGAATAATTGAATTGTGAGGCTACATGTTCATATTTGTAACCCGCGCGTTCCCAGGTTCGCTTTGATGGCGGGTTAGGCCCTTGCCCAACATGCCAATGCGAAGTTCCGGCAGAGTCGACCAAGATCTTCGGACTTTCAATCTTTGCTACTTTGTTATGTAGAACAGCGGCAGCCATCGGTGAGCGACAGATATTGCCGTAACAGACCATCGTGATAATTAAGTTCTCGCGCCCTTTTAAGTGCGAGAGATCAGGAAGCGCCACTAATCCTCAAGAATCTCAGCAACCGAGGCGATCCGACGCTCGATTTCTACCGCTTCCTCACTTCGCCCCATTGTGTGGAGAATCTCAGCGATCCGCTTCTCAATCGCGACTATAAATTCGAAATCGCGTGGCTCACTCTCGGTGGCCACATCCAAGACTCGTTCTAATGTGGATAGACCTTCTTCTACTTCACCATTTAAAACCTGGGCTCTGCCAAGTTCAAAAGAGGCATAAGTGAGGCGGCGTTGGTCATGGGCGGTTGCGAAGACATCAGCAGATTTTTGGGCGTAGCGAAGAGCTTCTTCGGCATTGCCTAATTCAACATAGCAATGCGCAAGTTTCTGGTCGCATCTTGCAACTTGGATTACTTCATGGGCGGCCTTGAAATAGCTGCGGGCCTCGACAAAGGTTTCAATTGCAGATTTATATTCCTTTAGCTCTCGCCATGCGCATCCAATCAGATAGAAATCATTAGCAGCGCCTAACTCATTTCCATCAACGAGATGCTCGCGTGCACATTCCTCCATACATTCAATCGTCTTGGAATACTCTTTAGATGAGTACCACCACTCACCGAGAGTGCAGGCAAGTTCAAGTGCCATCGGAGATTTATTCTCACGGAGTAACTCGACCGCTTTACTCATTGCCGAAGCTGCTTCACTCATCCGCTTTAATTGATTTAAGTTATAGCCGATTGCGCTATATGCCTGGGCGAGACCTTCGCGCGGCGCAGCAACTCCCAATTCAGAATAGATATCTCGGGCGGTCTCAGCTAGAGCGAGCGCTTCGTCATATTGGCCGCGCGCATAAATGCGTGCGCTTAACTCATAGTAAGTACTTGCGCGATCTACGCCTTGCGTCTCAGGTATCCGTTCCCACAACATCTCTTCAGTGATGATCTCTTCATTTGTCTCATCATCGTTGTGTTCGTTACCCAATTACGTTACCTGCGCTTCCTCTCTTTAACTGATACAAACCTAACTTAAAGCAGAACCTAGCAGTGCGGAGTCACGAAATTCTCGCAACTCCGCCGCTTGCTTAGGCTCCTAAATCAGAGTGAATCGGCTTTGCCAAGCACGACGCTGTATGTTGCCTTACCGCCATTGCCCGGTAAATCAACGGTGATCTTCACAGTATCTCCCGGAGCAAATGAGCGAATTCGAACGATTGCGGCGACTAGATCGTTGATCTTGCGCCCTTCAATCTCACGGATAACAGCTCCAGCGGGAATACCCGCTTTGGCTGCAGCTTCGCCCTCAACGAGCCTAAGGATTCTCGCTCCTTGGCCGGTATATGCCGGATCGAAGTTGATTCCAAGGAATGGGCGAGAGGACTTTCCGGTCTCGATAATCTCATCGACAACGCGCTTGGCTTGATTAATAGGTATTGAGAAACCAAGGCCAATCGATCCAGTCGCGCCACCACTTAGCGTTGCAATAGCAGAGTTGATTCCAACTAGCGCACCGGTGGCATCTACTAATGGGCCACCTGAATTTCCGGGGTTAATAGCGGCATCGGTTTGAATCGCATCGATAAATGATTCAGCCCCGGTGCTTCCAGTTGTAACTGGACGATTTAGCGCAGAGATAATTCCACTCGTTACCGTTCCGGATAACCCGAGTGGGGAACCGAATGCAACGACTGGTTCGCCAATTACTAGTTTGTTGGAATTACCGACTTTGATTGCTCTTAAGTTTCCACGATTGATTCGAAGTACTGCGATGTCATAAGCAGTATCGCGCCCAACGATAGTTGCGACTTCTAAATCGCCATTATTTAGCTCTACTCGCACTGTGCCACTTTGGGCAGCTGATGAGATCACATGGTTATTTGTGATGATAAATGAATTACTACCGGTGGAACGGTAGATAACTCCAGAACCCGTGCCATTTCCGGTGAGCCCATTTACTGCGATTGAAACTACAGAAGGCGAAACGGCAGATGCGATGGTCTGGACATCAAGGGAGGAACCAACAATCTCCATAAGAGTGCGCGTCTTAGTACAGCTGCCATCAGTGCTTGCAAATATGGCTTTAGTTCGGTTATCGACGCAGACTTTTGTTGGTGGAGTGTCGGGCGTAACGGCGACTGCTACTCCGCCGGCCACAACAGCGCCCATAACAAAACCACTCATTACCTTTGTAAATGTAGAGACTGAATTCATGGGGGGACACTTTCACTTTTTCCTGAGAGTTTCTTTAATCTGAATTCAACCTTTGCTGGGTAGGCTTCGCAACTTATGAGCGGGCAACTTATGGACGAGAGCCTGCGGCGAGCACGGATCGGGGTAACCCTCGCATTTGTTGTTAACGGCTTTACTGCTGGAACATTCGTAGCTCGTATTCCAGATATCAAGAGCGCGCTTGGTATCTCAGATGGAACCTTGGGTCTTTCACTTCTATTTATATCTATCGGAGTCTTCTTGGCCCTTGGCCCGGCCGGTCGAAATAGCGCTCGGTACGGAAGCGCTCCCATTACCTTCTTTGGAACCATCGGTATCGCTATCTCGCTACCACTTGTTGGCTTACTGCCTTCGCTGCAATTTACTTGGTTTGCTTTTTTCCTCTTTGGATTTATGTTGGCTACTCAAGATGTTGCGATGAATGCCCACGCTGTTGTGATTGAGCAAGGCGCCGGGCGAAGATTGATGAGCACCTTTCATGCCATGTTCTCAGTTGGCACATTTATCGGTGGAATTATTGGTGGCGTACTTTCGCAATTTGAAGTTTCGCTATTGTCTCAAGCCGCAATTTTTGCTGCGCTCTATCTTGTACTTGCCTTTGTCATTAAGTCACTACTGCTTCCCGCAAGCATCGATCAACACCCAATCACTAAAGAGAAGAAGGCAAAGTCGCCCATCATCTTCTGGGTATTTGGAATCTTCGGACTCTTCGCCGCACTTAGTGAAGGCGCAGCCGGAGATTGGGGTGGAGTTCTTGCGCGCGATACCTTTGATGCCACGCCATTTGTCTCGACACTTCCCTTTATCTTTTTCACTCTAGCAATGGTGATTGGTCGCTTTTCTGGTGACTACTTGGCTCATCGTTTTGGCGCATCTAAAGTGATCGCATCGGGTGGAAGCATTGCCGGTATTGGACTTGCTCTCGGATTGTTAGTCGGTGGGATTCCGATGTTGATGCTCGCCTGGTTCTTGCTCGGTATTGGTTTATCAGTCGTTATTCCTCTTATGTTTAGCGCAGCCGGAACTTTGGCAAGCACTAAATATCAAGGAGTTATTGCCCCCTCCCAAGCCATCGCCCGAGTTTCTGGAGTCTCCTACTTTGGTTTCGTGATCGGTCCGCCGCTGATTGGTTTCTTAGCGGAATTAGTAGAACTTCGTTGGGCGCTTTTCTTACTAGTAATTCTTACCGTTGCCCTTATTCCCGCGGCGCGCTACGCCAAAGCTGCTTAATTCCAAGAACTATGAAGCGGTCTTCCCTCCGCATAACCTGCGGCGGATTGAATTCCTATTACTGCACGCTCGGAGAACTCTTCTAAGTTTCGCGCACCCGCGTAAGTACAGGAAGAGCGAAGGCCAGAAATAATGTCATCAATCAAATCTTCGACTCCGGGGCGCTGTGGATCTAGATACATTCGCGAGGAAGAGATTCCCTCTTCGAAGAGCGCTTTTCTCGCGCGATCAAAGGCATCTTCACTTGAGGTGCGAGCCGCAACGGCGCGCGCTGATGCCATTCCAAAAGATTCCTTATAAAGGCGGCCTTGGGCATCGACTCGAAGATCGCTTGGTGATTCATAAGTTCCAGCAAACCAAGAACCGATCATCACCGAAGATGCACCTGCTGCGAGAGCTAGCGCCACATCGCGGGGATGGCGTACTCCGCCATCGGCCCAGATATGTTTTCCTAACTTCTTCGCTTCTGTTGCACACTCCATGACCGCTGAGAATTGTGGTCTTCCAACTCCGGTCTGCATACGAGTTGTGCACATTGCTCCCGGGCCTACGCCAACTTTGATTATGTCAGCGCCAGCATTGACTAGATCGCGAACTCCTTCGGCGGTTACAACATTGCCGGCAACTAATGGAACTTTGGGGCTAGCGCTTCGAATGAGTTTCAATACTTCAATCATCTTCTCTTGGTGGCCATGCGCAGTATCAATTACTAATAAATCAACTCCTGCGGCAATGAGTCCCTCTACCTTTGCTTTCACATCACCATTTACGCCAACTGCAGCCGCAATTCTTAATTTTCCAGCGGTATCGAGTGCTGGTTGATAGAGCGTAGAACGGAGCGCACTTGTTCGTGTAAGGATTCCAACGGGGAGAACCATCAAATCCTTGGACATAACGCGTTGTACTTGGGTGAAGCGATCAGCGCCTTCCCAATCTGCTTCAGTAACAATTCCAATTGGCTTACCGTCTTGAACAACAATAATCGCGCCATGAGCACGTTTATGAATTAGGGATGCGGCATCAGCAACAGTGTTATGCGCCTCAAGAGTGATTGGCGTATCAAAAAGAAGATGGCGTTGCTTCATCCAAGAAATAACATCAGCAACAACTGGAATTGGAATATCTTGTGGGATAACAGTTAAGCCACCACGTCGCGCGACGGTCTCGGCCATACGACGCCCTGAGACGGCTGTCATATTTGCAACCACTAATGGGATTGTGGCGCCAGAATTATCAGAAGTGCTTAAATCCACATCCATACGACTCATCACTCCAGAGCGCGACGGAATCATAAATACATCGTCGTAAGTGAGATCGTGATTTGCCTCGTGTATTAAGCGCACGTAGTGGGAGTGTAGACCCCTTTTGCTCGGTAGGATAAATCAGTGCCTGAATCACTCATATCCGCGCGGGGCCTAACTAAGAAATTCGGCGATTTCACAGCTGTTGATGGAATCGATTTCGATGTCGCCAAAGGCGAATCCTTTGGGCTCCTTGGTCCTAATGGCGCCGGCAAATCAACGACGATGCGGATCATCGCCGCAACATCACGTCGTACCTCCGGAACTATTTCAATCCTCGGTCGAGATCCAGAAGAACATGGCCCCCAAGTCCGCGCACATCTTGGCGTTGTGCCCCAACAAGATAATCTCGATACCGAGTTAACCGTTACCGAAAATCTATATATCTATGGAAGATACTTTGGCTTAAGTAAGAAATTCGTAAATAAGAAAGTTGAAGAGCTACTTGCATTCGCACAACTAGAAGAGAAGAAAGATGTAAAGGTTGAAGCCCTAAGTGGTGGAATGAAACGGCGCTTGACTATCGCGCGCGCTTTGGTGAGTGAGCCGGATATCTTGATGCTCGATGAACCTACGACTGGTTTGGATCCCCAGGCTCGCCATATCTTGTGGGATCGCCTATTTAGATTGAAAGAAGACGGCGTCACCTTAATTATTACTACCCACTTCATGGATGAAGCTGAACAGCTATGTGATCGTTTAGTTGTTATGGATAAGGGCAAGATCATGGCGGAGGGCTCTCCCGCAGAGTTAATTAAGGAGTACTCAACGCGCGAAGTTCTCGAAGTACGCTTTGGCTCAGACCGCAATAAAGAGGTAGCGCCGATTCTGCGTGAGATGTGCGATCGAATCGAAGAGTTACCAGATCGAATTCTGCTCTATGTCGAAGATGGCGAATTACTTCTAGAAGCGATTGCTGCAAAGAAGCTACATCCAAATACCTCGCTAGTGCGCCGTAGCTCCCTAGAAGATGTCTTCCTCCGACTAACTGGAAGATCGCTGATCGAATGAATTCTGGAGTTAGCGTCGAAAATATCCGGCGTAATGGGGCGCTTTATGTCGCTGAGTCTCGAATCCGCCAGATGTCTAAGTGGAAGGGCATTATCACCTTAGTTGCGGTCGGTAATCCGCTCTTTTATCTAGTTGCTATCGGTATTGGGATTGGAATTCTGGTAACCGAAAACTCCGGAACCTCAGGAACTGGCGGCGTTGAATACATTGTTTTTATTGCACCGGCACTTCTTGCTAACACCGCGCTCTTAGGTGCGATGGATGAAACAGTCTTTCCAGTTATGGAAGGTTTTAAGTGGCGCAAAATGTTTTATGCAATTAACTCCACTCCAATTACCGGTCCACAGATCGCACTCGGTGTCTTTATCGCCGCGCTTGTTCGCGTTGCATTTAGCGTATTTCTCTACTGGATATTTCTAGTCGCCTTTGGAGTTCTTTCATTTCAAGATAGCTGGATGGCTATGGTGGTTGCGATGTATGGCGGGGCTGCTTTTGGAGCTTTAATGATGGGCGTCGTTGCCGGTGTGAAGAAAGATGATTACTTCCTGACGGTCTTGGGCCGGTTAGTAATCACCCCGTTATTCCTCTTCTCGGGAACCTTCTTTCCACTTACAAATATGCCAATTTATCTACAGCCAATCGGTTGGATCTCACCGTTATGGCATACCACTGAACTAGGTCGTTACTTTGGTTATGGCCAAGAAATTTCGGGCTCGATGCTCTCAATTCATTTCCTATTCCTAACGGCGATGTTGGTTGCGGGAATCAAGATTGCAAATATCCGCTTTACAAATAGGTTGCTTAAATGAGAAGCGCTGTTGAGATCGCCGACGCCCGCGCAAATAAACCGGGCCACCAACTTTATGCTGGTAGAGCTCGCGCCATCATCGAGCGCGCCTCTATCGCGCTCCGTTCATCGACCTGGGTTCCAATCGCTACCGGCTTTATCGAGCCAGTCCTATATCTCCTTGCTTTTGGCTATGGAATGGGCGCTTTAATCGGTGATATCTCGACTAGCGCTGGCGCGATTGATTACACCGTCTTTATCGCCCCTGGACTATTAGCGACAAGTGCGATGAATGGCGCCATCTATGACTCAACTTGGAATGTATTTTTCAAATTAAATGAGAGCAAGCTCTATCAAGGCATGCTTGCTACACCACTTGGTCCACTAGATGTCGCACTTGGCGAAATTATCTGGGCACTTTTCCGCGGACTCTCGTACTCGATTGCCTTCATGTTAATCACCGCACCGCTTGGATTGGTCCCAAGTTGGAGCGCGCTCCTTGCAATTCCTGCTGCCGTCTTGATTGCATTTGGATTTGCTTCTTTTGGAATGGCAATCACTTCTTACTTTAAGACTTACCAACAAATGGGTTTAATAAATATTGCGCTATTACCGATGTTTCTCTTTTCTGGATCGCTATATCCAATTTCGGTCTATCCAGATTGGTTAGAGTTCACAATAAAGCTTCTTCCAACCTGGCATGGCATCGAATTGATAAGAGATATCTGGTTTGGTGTTATCGATTTCTCAAGTTTCTCTCACTTAAGTTATTTCATAGTGATGATTGTGTTAGGTCTATTTTTTACAACGCGACGTCTGCGTGATCTATTTATGCGTTAAATTCACGCGTAAGACACACCGGTTGACCGCCCCTATTACCGAGGAGTAAACTACGGTCAAGTTAGAAAGCGTTTTTAAGGCTATTAAATAAGGAGAGTGGTACCAACAAATCGGTTCTTCTGAACCGTATTTGGGAAGTCCCAAACTCCCATGTTCAACCAAACCCATCATTCGCAAACCTTTAGACAGGTGCCGATTTCGGCTACCCCGGTTTCGCCTACTCGAATCCAAGAACTACTTGATGCAGAGCGAGCTAAATTCACCGCTCGCGCTCCTAAATCAGGTGAAGAGAATCTTCGCGCCGGAAAAGTAACTCCGCTCGGCGTCGCCTCAAGTTTCCAACACTGGGATCCATACCCAATCTCAATCGTCTCGGCCAAGGGCGCCTGGATGAAAGATGTCGATGGTCGAGACATGCTCGATCTATCGATGGGCTTTGGCGCGCTTCTCGTTGGCCACCTAAATGATGAAGTCGTTAAGGAGGCAAAGGAGACTCTCGAGGTTGGAACGCTCTTTGCTACTCCTTCACCTATTACTCGCGGTGGCGCTGAGATTCTCTGCCGCCGATTTGGGCTCGATCTAGTTCGTTTTGCTAACTCTGGAACTGAAGCGACGATGTACGCGATTCGTACCGCTCGCGCTGCCACCGGAAAACTTGGAATTGTAAAAATCGAAGGTGGTTACCACGGTTCATATGACCCGTTGATGGTCTCAGCGAAACCAGTGCTTGATAAAGCAGGTTCGCCAGATAATCCAAATTCAGTTCCACTTCCTGCCACTGTTCCTGGTGAGGTTTATGTAGTTCCTTATAACGATGCTGATGCAATTGAGCGAGTATTTAAAGCGCACGCAGATTCAATTGCCTGTTTGATGATGGAACCAGTCCTTGAAAATATCGGAATCGTTCTTCCTGATATGGGTTATCTAGAGCGAGTTCGCGCGCTATGCGATCAATATGGAGTTCTTCTCGTATTTGATGAGGTAAAGACTGGACTTACCGCTGGACCACAAGGCGCAGCCCAACGCCTTGGTATTAAGCCAGATTTGATTTCACTTGCTAAATCAATTGGTGGCGGAATCCCAGTCGCAGCCTTCGGTGGTAAGCGCGAATACATGGAAACAGTGGTGAATGGCACCCACTCACATCTTGGTACTTTCAATGGCCACTACTTAGCTATGGCCGGTCTTCGCGCTGTTGATCGTCTCTGTACCCCAGAAGCGCTCCAGCGTTGTGAAGATTTCAACCGCCAAGCCCTCACACGCGTTGCTGAGATCATCAATGAATATGAACTACCTGCACATACCGTTGGTTTTGGCGTAAAGGGATGTATTACCTGGTCAAGTACCCCAGTCCGCAACTATCGCGACTATCGTGCAACTGACTTTGATCTTGCTGAACTCTCATTCTTCTGGTCACAAAACCGGAATGTGATGACCCCGCCAGGACTTGATGAACAGTGGTTGATTTCTCTCGCTCATGGACAGCGCGAAATCGACATCATCGTTGGTGATTTCCTAGATTTCGCTAAAGCGCTACGCGCCTAAGCGCGGTAATAGTGCTCTAGGCCCCAAGCTCTAACTCCGCCAGCAACGCCAGCAGTATTTGGAACTATAACTACATCATCACCAATTCGCTCTAAATCAATCGGGCGAATCAACCGCGCATTTCCGCCACCAATATATAAACGATCCCATTTAAATACTGGGCGAAGCTCTTCAACTAACAATCTAATTCTTCTAGACCAGAAAACATTTCCAAGTCGGCGCCGTTCTTGTTCGCCAATCCAAGTGTCATAGGTAGTTCCGCGGCGGACTGTTGCATGAGAAAGTTCAAAGTGCGGCGCTAATTTCCCGCCATAAAAGATTGCAAATCCAAGTCCAGTACCAAGAGTTATAACTACTTCATATCCAGTTCCAGTAATTATTCCAGCGCCATGCACTTCCGCATCATTTAAAACTAAAGTGGGAATTCCAAGCTTTTCACCAATTGCGCTCTGGACATCAAATCCGCTCCAGAGTTCTTGCAGCTCTGGATCAATGCGAGTGCGCGGACCTTTTGTTGTTATGTAATGCGGAGTAGCGACCACCACGCCATTACGAATCATTCCTGGCATGCCGACCGTCGCGCGATAAGTAGCGGGAAGATTTGAGGCAATCTCAGAAATCGTCTCGACAAATCGTTCTGGCGAGAGGGGGTATGGGGTCTCGATTCGGTTTGGTTTTGAGTGCATGGTTCCCGAGTCATCCAGAACACAACTTTTTAGATAGAGCCCACCGCAATCAACAGAAAGAGTGAGGCGCTCAACCATTTCGTTATCTTAAACCCCTTACAAATGACACTCGCCCGAGTAGGGTTTTCACGTGGCGTTGATAGAGATTCGTAATCTCGCAAAGGCCTTCGGCACCGTTAAAGCCGTCGATGACGTAACCCTTGATATCGGCTCTGGTGAATTCATTACTCTTCTAGGTCCTTCTGGTTCAGGCAAGACAACCGTTCTTCGCATGATTGCAGGATTTGAGGATCCTGATGCAGGTTCAATTTCGTTGGCAGGTGAAGATATAACTCATCTTCCGCCATTTGATCGCGACGTCAACACTGTCTTTCAGGACTATGCCCTCTTTCCACATATGACGATTCAAGAGAATGTTGAATATGGATTAAGGACTCGTAAAGTTCCTAAAGTAGAGCGAGCAAAACAAGCACTTGATGCAATCGCTTCTGTGAAATTAGAGCAGACCGCAGACCGCCTCCCTCATCAATTATCGGGTGGGCAACGCCAACGTATCGCCCTCGCTCGAGCGCTTGTATTGAGACCACGCGTTCTCTTACTTGATGAACCATTGGGCGCTTTGGACCGACAGCTTCGTGAAGAGATGCAAATTGAATTGAAGAAGATACAAAGAGATGCCGGAATTACATTTATTTTCGTGACGCACGACCAAGAAGAAGCTATGCGGATGAGCGATCGAATTGTTGTATTTAATGAAGGAAAAGTTGAACAGGTGGGAACTCCGCAAGATGTATATAACAAGCCCGCTACTCGTTTTGTCGCTGGATTTCTGGGCGCTGCAAATATCCTAAGCGGTGAAGATGCAAAGAAAATATTTGGTAAGTCAAAGACTGTAAGCATCCGCCCGGAGCGAATGCGATTACAGCCCAGTAATTCGAAAATTTCTAACGATGAAAGCTCGGTTTCCGCAGTTGTTCAGGAGGCCGCATTCGTCGGCGCTAACACTGTTTACATAGTCGAGACCGAATTTGGATTCCGGCTTAACGTGAGTAAGACAAATACAGAATTGCTGGGGCAAGACAAGAGTTTTGCTGCTGGCGATCGGGTACTCGTTGTCTGGCATAACAGCCAAGCAGCAGAGATTCCCGCTTAGCACTGACGCGCGTCAGTCGAAAGGAAGGTAATGAAGGGGAAGAAACTAGCGATACTCAGCGCACTTTCTGCTTCTGTATTGATCATCAGTGGATGTTCATCAGGAAGCGAAGATAGCTCTGGAGTATCAATTGAAGTGCCTGATATCCCAATGCATGAAGCAATGGGTGAATTTGAAGGCGAATTAAATATCGTCAACTGGTCTGGTTTCGTCGAGCCAGCCTGGACCGATAAATTCACAGCAGATACCGGTTGCAAAGTAAATCCACGCGTCGCTGGAACTAGCGATGAAATGGTCACCCTCATGCGTACCGGTCAATATGACATTGTCTCTGCATCTGGCGATGCAGCGCTTCGTCTGATTGTTGGTGGCGATGTTCAGCCACTCAACATCGACCTAATCCCGAACTTCAGCGATGACATTGCCGCTGGAATGAAGGGAAATGTCTATGACACAGTAAATGGCAAGCCTTATGGAGTACCCATCGGACGTGGAGCTAACTTGCTCCAGTACAACGAAGATGTAACTGGTGGCGCACCTGAGAGCTGGGATGTTGTCTGGGAGCTAGATACTCCTTATAAGGGCAAGATCACCGCTTACGATGCACCGATTTATATCGCCGATGCAGCTGTTTACTTGATGTATCACAAGCCAGAACTTGGTATCAAGAATCCTTATGCGCTTGATAAAGATCAGCTAGCCGCTGCGATTGATCTGTTGAAGCAACAGAATCAGGTCATCGGCGAGTACTGGTCTGATCCAGTCGCTCAGATCACTTCCTTCGTTGGTGGAAACACTGTCGTTGGAACATCATGGGAAGTCTTGCGTAAGTTCGCTGGCAAAGAGAACATCAAGACAACTCTTCCTGTTGAAGGCTCAACGGGCTGGTTCGATTCATGGCTAGTTAGCTCAACAACAAAGAACATCAACTGCGCATATGCCTGGATGGATTACACCAGCAAGCCTGAGGTAAATGGTGCAATCGCCGTTA
The DNA here is from genome assembly GCA_010023045.1 of Actinomycetota bacterium. Classification (GTDB taxonomy): domain Bacteria; phylum Actinomycetota; class Actinomycetes; order Nanopelagicales; family Nanopelagicaceae; genus MAG-120802. The sequence goes on from RGJX01000012.1 coordinate 23,032, forward strand.
ACTTCGGTATGGCACCTGCAAACGTTGCGTTCTGCGCATCAAGTCCAGAAGCTCAAGCCCACTGCGATACCTTCTTCGCAGAGGATGAAGAGTTCTTCAAGAGAATCTGGCCTTGGACAACCCCAATTGAAACCTGCGTCGATGGTCGTAAGGATGTGAAGTGCACAAGCTTCCAAGACTGGACCAACGCATGGGCAACCGTTAAAGGTTGATTAAGTAGAGTCGTGGGGACTGAGCAATCAGTCCCCACGTTCTTAATCTGACAATGACTCAAGTGGTAGCAAAGAAACAAAGCAAACCAATCTCCTCGTATCTCTTAAGGCGTACGAAGGTGAGATTGTTGAGCATCCTTGCACTTCCTATGACTTGGATTGTCGGTGTCTACATAGTCTCGCTCTTCCTACTCTTAATAACCGCTTTCTGGAATGTAGATCCATTTACTTCCTTGGTCTCGCCCGGCTTTAATCTTGAAAATTTCAAGATGGTACTTACTGTTCCGGCCTACATTGCAACATCTATTCGCACACTTCTTATAGCTCTATCAGTAACTGCAATCTGTATCTTCTTTGCAATCCCGCTTGGAATCTATATGGCAAAGATTGCCAAACCTTGGGTACGAAATCTCTTGGCGGTTGCCATCACGCTTCCGCTCTGGGCGGGTTACTTGGTAAAGATCATCGCGATGCGCTTGGTCTTCACCGAAGAAGGTTTCTTCAATTGGGCGATGGCGCCCTTTGGAATAAGGGGCCCTGGATTTTCAATTCCCATTGTGATTTTGACGCTAACTTATCTCTGGTTTCCTTATATGGCGCTCCCGGTTTACACCGCCATCCGCCAGATTCCGCCAAATCTCTTTGATGCATCAAGTGATATGGGCGCTAAAGGGTTTACAACCATCTATCGCGTTGTATTCCCATTAATAACTCCAGCCGTAATCGCTGGTTCGGTATTTACTTTTTCATTGAGCCTCGGTGATTATCTGGCGGCCCGCTTTACTGGTGGGGCAACCCAGATGATTGGAAGCATCATCGCCCAAAATATCAATCTAAATCCACCGGTGGCTGCCGCTTACTCAATGATTCCAATCTTCTTTATCGTCATCTATCTAATGGTCGCACGGCGGACCGGTTCGCTTGAGCGGATGTAGCGATGTTACGAATATCTAGATTAACCAAAGCAATCCTCATAGCAATTGTTGGATTCCTTTTGATATTTATGTACACACCGCTATTTGTGCTAATTCTAAATTCTTTTAATGAATCCCAGATCTCTGGTTGGCCAATTGAGAGCTTCTCTACAAAATGGTGGGCCTTTGCTAAGGATTACCAGCCAATCCGCGATGCCCTGCTGAACTCAGTATTAGTAGCAACCGGTGCAATGATCATCGCTTCTATCTTGGGAACGCTATTTGCCTTTGCGATGAAGGGTTTTGATTTCTTTGGTAAGAGCACCGTAAACATTCTAATTGTTCTTCCAATTGCACTACCGGGAATCGTGACAGGCGTGGCCTTTAGTAATACTTATTCGAACTTTCTCTCACCAGCGGGTATAAACCTTGGGTACTTTGGAATGATCGTTGCCCATGCAACCTTCTGTATCGTTATGGTTTTCAACAATGTATTCGCTCGTTTGAAACGAATGAACCCGAGTTTGCAAGAGGCCTCGGCTGATTTAGGAGCTGGGCTGTGGCAGACCTTTAGGCTCGTCACATTTCCACAATTTAGAACTTCATTTGCAGCTGGAGCGTTACTCGCTTTCGCGCTTAGCTTTGATGAAGTTGTTGTAACAATCTTTACCGCTCCCCCCGGAGTAGATACCTTGCCACTCTGGATATTGAAAGAGGTTGGTAGGCCAAATCAAGCTAGCGTTGTTAACGTCGTCGCAACGGTTGTCATTTTGCTCTCGCTAATCCCGGTTTACGTCTCGCAGCGTCTAGCTCGGGCGCAAGAAGAAGAGCGCTAACAGTGTTTAAAGCGCTAAAACGCCTAGTAATAACCTTAATTGTTCTCTCACTTGCACTTTTTGGCTTCACCAAAGTGATTCGCTATCCAGATCCCATTTCTGCAATTCGCCTTGGATTAGCGCCAGCTTCTAAGACTCCTACATTGATGCCGTGGCACGAGATTGCGCCC
>RGJX01000111.1 GCA_010023045.1 Actinomycetota bacterium
GATGGCAAAAACAACAAAGAGTCCTACAGCGATGATGATTAAAAGTGAGGCGTCCATATCCCTAATCTACTTAATTTCTGTCTTATGGAAATTCAGCCAAGACTTGCTTGGGGTTGGCCCACGCTGGCCCTGGTAGCGCGAACCGTATAGAGCTGAACCGTAAGGATGCTCTGCTGAAGATGAGAGTTTGATGAGACATAGTTGCCCAATCTTCATTCCGGGATAGAGCTTGACCGGAAGGTTTGCGACATTGGAAAGTTCGAGAGTTATATGTCCGCTAAAACCTGGATCGATAAAGCCGGCGGTTGAATGAGTTAGCAACCCAAGGCGACCCAACGATGACTTTCCTTCTAGGCGCCCGGCAATATCGTCAGGAAGTGTGATTACTTCATAGGTCGATGCGAGAACAAACTCGCCAGGATGAAGGATGAAGAAATCATCGGGAGCAACCGCGACCTCGCGAGTGAGCTCAGATTGCTCAATCGAAGGATCGATAACTTCGTACCGATGATTTTCAAAGACTCGGAAGAAGCGATCAAGGCGGACATCAACGCTCGAGGGTTGGATCATCTTCGGGTCGAAGGGTTCAACCTTCACCCGGCCGCTCTTTATCTCAGCGGCAATATCGCGATCGCTTAGCAGCATGGTTGGCGACCCTACCGCTACTTACTCTCGAGGTTCTAATATGCCCCCGTAGATTTTGAGCTGGGGTTAGGCGAAGTTGCCTTTGCTTTTACTTCGCCGTTCCCAGATCAAAATCATTCGCGGGCGTAGTGAAATGGCATCACGTCAGCTTCCCAAGCTGACAGCGCGGGTTCGATTCCCGTCGCCCGCTCGGTGTTATCGCTTGCGTAAGTTACTCGCGGGTAGCATCCTTTGCCCATGGGCCATTACATAGCAAATCTCCGCGATATCGAGTTCTGTCTCTTTGATTTACTTGAGCGCGATTCAATTCTTGGTAAATCACTCTACGCAGATCTCGATCGTGAAACTGCGATGGGAATGTTGGAAGAAGTAAAGCGTCTCTGTGAGAACGATCTTGCCGCTTCCTTCATAGAAGGTGATCGACTTGGAACTGATTTCAATAAAGCAACTGGAGATGTAAAGCTGCCCGAAAGTTTTAAGAAATCTTACAAAGCCTATGTTGATGGCGATTGGGGCAAGATCGATGTTCCAGTCGAATTAGGTGGAACTGCAATCCCACCATCGGTTCGTTGGGCAATTGCTGAAATGGTTCTTGGATCAAACCCTGCCGTTCATATATACGCATCTGGATTTGCGTTCTCGCA
>RGJX01000112.1 GCA_010023045.1 Actinomycetota bacterium
GTGCTTTTGTTATCAGGTTTCAATGTTTCTATCGGGGAATTCTCATTCTTCTCTGTCTGGGTTGCCACGACTATTGGCTCACTTGTCGGTGCTTACTTTCTTTACTCAATTGGCTACGCTATATCAAGAGAGGGAATCTCAAAATTAGTCGCGCGTATTGGGAAATTTGTTGGTATAAAGCAACGCGATGTTGATTTAGCTTTTACTTGGTTTGAAAAGTATGGAGCTTTTGTGATCTTCTTTGGAAGACTAATTCCCCTGATTCGCTCCCTTGTAAGCATCCCCGCAGGTTTGGCAAAGATGAGTTTGCTGAAATTTTCGCTGCTTACTGCTGCAGGAAGTGGAATTTGGAACGCGCTGTGGATCTATATTGGAATCCAATTAGAGGATAGATGGCGAAGCGCAGAAAGTTGGGCAAAATATCTAGATTATGGCGTCTACGCTCTAGTCGGACTTGCGGTAATAGTGTTTCTTACGAGGATGATTCGGCGCCGTGGCGCAGGCGCTAGCTAATCTCTCTTACAGATATAACGACTCCAAAGATTTTTCCTAAGACTTCCTCTAAAGCAGGGCGAAAGCGTTCAAGTCTCACTTTTGAATAATCGTGGCCACCCTCGAATTTATTTGGATCGGAGAAATCTAGAGTTAAGACACCGCTCTCGAATGAAACTAAGCGACCATCAAAGTAAGCAAGCCAGGCAACTCGGTCCTTACTTTCGAGGGCATCAAGGACTTCATTCCATCTCTCCTTGATAACTCTTAATTCGAGATTCATTCCTCAGAAGTAATTACGGCGCTATCTGATGGAAGTAGCCAGGCTCTACTCTCATCAAAGTCGATCTTTGCAACCGCTCCTACTGGAACAATCTCATCATAAATAGGATCCGAGACAACGGCGGCAATCGTTTGGTTAGGAGTATCTATTGAATACTCGACATGGTTTCCGTAGAAAACCACGTTCTTAACAATTCCCTCGTTAGCTTTTCTACTCTTACCAGCCGAACTGGATTTCTTAACGGAGACTGATTCAGGTCTTACTAGTAAGTGAGGGTGAGCTGACTTCAATGCCTTTGGATGAGCATTAACGCTCAATTTAACTCCAGAAGCTTCGACCGTAACCTTCCCACCATTTCCCTTCTTTACTTCAGAGACGCTTAAGAAGTTAGAACGGCCAATAAAATCTGCGACAAAGACAGAGCTGGGTCGACGGTAAATCTCCTCTGGAGTTCCGGATTGCTCGACAACAGCATTTCGCATCACGACGATTCGATCTGAGAGGCTCATTG
>RGJX01000113.1 GCA_010023045.1 Actinomycetota bacterium
AATAAAGATGATGAGCATCGGCGCAAGGGCGCCGTATTCAAGGTTCGGGCTAGTAAAACCCATTATCTATCGCCTCCTTGAACGACTGGAGCGGGATCGCTAAATCCAGCCTTAGTTATCGTGGCTTTCGCAGCTGGATTAATGACATCTAGCGCAGGTTTTGGATAGAAACCAAGTCCAATAATTAGAGCGATGATCGGGGCGATTGCAATGATCTCGCGCTTATTAAGATCTGGAAGATTTTCATTTCCAGGAGTGGTTGGACCATGAAGCGCCTTTTGAACTGGAATGAGGATGTAGAGCGCTGCCAAAATTATTCCGATTGTTCCAATTATCGCTGCTACTGGGTAGCGCGTATAGGTACCTACTAGAACTAAGAACTCACTCACAAAACTTGATAGACCTGGAAGCGCTAACGATGAAAGACCAGCGATAAAGAAACTCCAGGCAAGTATTGGAGTGACTCTCTGAAGGCCACCGAATTCGGAAATCGTTGATGAGCCGCGGCGCGAGATCATCCAACCTGCAGTCATAAATAGCGCCGCAGTTGAGAATCCGTGATTGAGCATATAAAGCGTTGCACCAGAGTTGCCTTGCGTGGTCATCGCAAAAATACCCATAGTGATAAATCCAAAGTGAGATATCGATGTGAATGCAATCAGGCTCTTAATATCTTTCTGGCCGATAGCAAGAATTGCACCATAGATAATGCTGATCACCGCAAGTGTGATAATCAACGGAGTAAAGGTCTTCGATGCGTTCGGGAATAGCTCAACGCCATAACGGATCATTCCGAAGGTGCCCACCTTGTCGAGAACGCCAAGTAAGAGGATTGATGTTCCTGGGGTAGCCGACTTAGCAGCATCAGGCAGCCAAGTATGTAGTGGCCAAAGCGGCGCCTTAATCGCAAAGGCGATGAAGAAACCAAGGAAGAGTAAATTCTCGGTGAGCGAATCAATCTTTAGAGTTTGTAGAGCTTCGATATCAAAGGTTCGCCCAATCTGATTGCTTGAAATCACGTAGAGGCCGATGATTGAAGCGAGCATCAAAAGCCCGCCAAATAAGCTGTATAGAAGGAATTTAACGGCTGCTGCCTGGCGCGCACCGCTTCCATAGCCGCCAATCAAGAAGTAGACCGGCACGAGCATCGCTTCAAAGAAGATGTAGAAGAGGAAGACATCTGTTGCGGCGAAGACTCCAATCATCATCGTCTCTAGAGCTAGCATCAAGATATAGAAGGTCTTGACGCTAAATCTTCC
>RGJX01000114.1 GCA_010023045.1 Actinomycetota bacterium
GTTCTAGCGACAACTCCTTCGATCGAATTCTCAATCGGAACTAGGGCACGATCTGCCCCACCGCTACGTACCGCATCTAAGGCTGCTGTTACATTCGCAAAAGGGATAAGTGAATCGCTAGAGGTAGCAACGGTTCGGAGCGCGGCCTCGGTAAAAGTGCCGATTGGTCCGAGATATGCGTAGCGAGTCACCGCGTAAGGATACCGGCAAGCAAGCGCGTTAGGCTTACTTATTATGAAGCGCACTCTTCACTTCGCATCTTTCGCCTGGCGATCTGAGTTGGGATTACATCGCGATGGAAATGAAGATTCAGGATTAATTTCACAGAATCTAATTGCGGTAGCTGATGGAATGGGTGGCTACGCCGGCGGTGAAGTTGCCTCTAGAACTGCGATAAAAACACTTGCTGATTTACTCCCAGTATTAAATAACGCCGAGTTAGATCCACAGTCGCGTGATGAGATTTTTAGAACTTCTATCTCTGAAATCGATACCGCTATACGGAAGATTGCTGATGAAAAACCGGAGTTGGATGGGATGGGAACTACCCTTACTTCATTTGCGCTATTTGAAAATCAACTCAACTTGTTGCACATCGGTGATTCGCGGGCGTACCGAATTCGCGGGAAGACAATTACCCGATTAAGCCATGACCACACCGTGGTTCAAGAATTAATCGATCAAGGAAGAATCACTCAAGATGAAGCGAGTGATCACCCGCAACGTTCATTTCTCACCCAAGCGCTCATGGGTAAATCAAACGTTGATGCACCGCTAATTTCATTCCCAGCGGAAGTCGGGGATATCTATCTTCTATGTAGCGATGGCCTAACAACCGTAGTTGATGAGGGAAAGATCGCCTCTGCGTTCCAAGAAGACTTACAAGCTGCTGTGAATTCGCTAGTTGACCTTACTTATAAGAAAGATGCTCCCGATAATGTCACTGTGATTGCTGCCCGCATTGGCGATGCCCCTGGTGCGATTTCAACAACTCTCATCGGAGCAGCGCAATGAAACGAGTCTTAGGCGATCGCTACAAACTCGGCCAGATGATTGGCACCGGCGGAATGGCTGATGTCTACATCGCAGATGATCAAAGGTTGCATCGCGAAGTTGCAGTAAAGATTTTGCGGAGCGATCTCGCCCGCGATCCGGCTTTCATTAATAGATTTAACAAAGAAGCACTTGCTGCTGCTGGATTGAATCATCCCGGGATTGTCTCGGTCTATG
>RGJX01000115.1 GCA_010023045.1 Actinomycetota bacterium
GGATTTGTTGATGCATCGGGTGGTGGAGGTTGGGGACCAGTCGTTACCCCAACGCTACTTGCTACTACGGAACATGAACCACGGAAGATTATTGGAACTGTTAGCGCATCTGAATTCATTGTTGCGGTTTGTGCCAGCGTTGGTTTTCTCGTAAACATCAATCGAATCAATCTTGATTGGAGCGTAGTTGGCGGTCTTGCTCTTGGCGGAATGATTATGGCGCCATTTGCTGCGAAATTAGTTTCGATTGTTCCAAGGCGCCCACTTGGAATTGCTGTCGCTATTGCAATTATTGTTATTAATGGAGTACGGCTAGTTACTAGCTGAGATTTGGATTGGCTTCCATCCTGCGAAGCGTTTCGATTCGCTCCTGGATCGGTGGATGGGTTGCAAATAACTTTGATGCAGCCGATGCATCTAGGGGTGATTCGATATAAAGATGTGCGACGGCGCTTGAACGAGCTTCAACCACCGTGTTATCCCTAGCTAAAACCTCTAAAGCTGCGCGTAAACCAGCTGGATTTCGAGTAAATGAAACAGCGGTCGCATCTGCTAGCGATTCCCGCTTCCGAGAGACCGCCGCTTTAAGCATCGTGGCTGCGATAGGAGCCAAAATCAATGGAATTATCGCGAGGAATATTGGCATCTGATTTCCATGATGATCGCGACTTCTCCCGCCCCCAAACCAGAGCATTCGCATCAAGATATCGGAAACCAACGCAACAATTCCCGCTGTAGTTGCCGCAACTGCAGAAACTAAAGTGTCTCGGTTAGCGACATGTGCCATTTCGTGTGCAACTACGCCTTGTAATTCATCTCTATCCATCGCACCCAAGAGTCCGGTTGTAAAAGCAATGAGTGCATGGTCGGGATCTCTCCCAGTTGCAAAGGCATTTGGCGCCGGATCATCAACGATGGCAACTTTCGGCATAGGCAAGCCGGAGGCGATACAGACTTCATTTACTAGATTGAATAACTTGGGATTATCTGACTCTTGTATTAAGTGAGCGCGCGTCATCTTCAAAACTAACTTGTCAGATGCGTAGTAAGAACCCCAGACCGATACTAGGGAAATTAGAACCGCTAATGGAATTACTCCTGCACCGCTTCCCCCAAAAGCAGAAATCGCGATGTAAGAGATAAACCAGACAAGTACGCCCATGAAAAAGAGCAAGAAGAAAGTCTTGCGGCGATTAGCGCTCTGTAGGGCGCGGAAGTTCGCCATCGTTA
>RGJX01000116.1 GCA_010023045.1 Actinomycetota bacterium
AGTGAGGCCTACCGTCGCGAGTTAAGAGTTCTCTACTCAGTTGCTCCGGGACCAGAATTAGCATCACTTCGACTTCAAATAGGTCAACTCTTGAATCCATCACTCTCTAGCGAATCTAGTGATTTGCTCTATGAATCTTTAGTCAAAGCTCTAAAAGCTAACTCAAAGAAACTTAGGGTCGCGCGAGGTAATTACACAATTACCGCCTCCAATTACGACTTACCAGTAACAATAATTAACGATTACTCAGTCCCGGTTAGTGTTGAACTGATTGCACGACCAACTAATTCACGTATTGTTGTTGGAGCTGCGCCACTTGTGAACGTGGAAGCAAATTCCCAATCTCAAGTTGAGATCCCGTTAAGAATTATTGCTTCCGGAGAGACACAGATTGAATTAAAACTTAGGAGCCCGAAGGGCAAACTTGTGGGCGAAGTGGAATACATCCCACTTAGACTCGCGGTTATCTCACCGCTTACTACTTGGTTTACGACCGGAATGGCCATAATCTTGTTACTCGCAGCGGTCATCCAAAGCATGCGTCGAGTTAAGAAGCGGAAGAAGTAATGAGTGATCTAATCAAATCCTCTGCCTTCATGGCGCTTGGAACTTTACTTTCAAGAATTACCGGATTAATCCGCGGCCTGCTTACCGTCGCAGTTCTCGGGACCGCGCTTTTAGGTGATACCTATAACGTTGGAAATACAACGCCAAATCGCTTTGACGGCGGTATTTGTACCTCAAATAGTCCGTTCATTTCGCGATAGCGATGGTGGTAGCGCCTTTGTATCTAAATTAGTTTCACTAATCGGCACATTGATTTTTGTTGTAACAGCGCTAGCGATGATCGCAGCACCTCTTCTTGTCTCACTCTACGCACCTACCTTTGAAGGAAGAGCTCGAGAAATAACGCTCGCATTTACGCTTTATTGCTTGCCCCAAATCCTCTTCTATGGCCTATTTGGAATCCTCGGCCAGGTCACAAATGCGAAGGAACGCTTTGGGCCGATGATGTGGTCGCCGATCGCCAATAACCTCGCTGTCATCTTACTTTTTGGATACTTCCTAACTGTTGTTGATGAACTTTCGATTGGAGCGATAACTGATCAACAAGTTTTGATATTGGGAGTTGGTACAACGCTTGGAATCGCAATTCAATCCCTTCTCCTAATTCCTTATATAAAGGGATCTGGGCTAACT
>RGJX01000117.1 GCA_010023045.1 Actinomycetota bacterium
CGGTTTGGCCATCGGGACTTCCACTTTTGGCTCGGGCGAAATCTCACCTGAAATCAATTTATCAATATCAAACGGAACGATTGTTGCGACGGTGCGCGCGAGCTGGGAGATTGGTCGTGCAATTTCTTCCGCGGTTTGATCGTGCAGCAAGCGACCTAAAGCCCCTCTGTATGCGCGTCGTGGCAAAAGCAGAGTTAACTCAACATCAGGCTGTTGCGTAACTCGTAGCGCATAATCAACTGCGGCGTTGGGAAGTCGTCGATCTGGGCAATCTATGAATTCAATTGGGACATCATCAAGCGCATGATTTTCCATCCACGCCTTCTTGATTTGTTCAGCTTTTAGATCATCAAGTACAAAGTGGACAGCATGGAGAGTTCGTGGCTTAAGACTTCGCGCATAACGAACCGCTCCTACAGTCGCAAGATCCACTGAGTCAACAAGAACGGTTACATCATGACGAGTAATGCTTGTAGCCCGTTCTTGCTCTTTTCTAATTTGAAGCGCTTGCTTTTCAGCCTCGTAGCGCTTATGCAGCCTCAAAAAAGAAATTACAAGGATCGGAGTAACTAATAGAACTACCCACGCGCCTTGGCTGAACTTAACTACGGCGAAAATTAGGACAACTAAGACAGAGACGGAACCCGCTATCAAATTTATAACAAACTTTGCTTTCCAGTGACTCTCTTTATTTGTCAGGTTGTACTTCGCCATACCAAGACCAGAAATGCTGAATGCTGTGAATACCCCTAATGCGTAGAAAGCGACCAAGAAGCTAACCGAGGCTCCAGTGATAAAGACAAGTACTAGCGCTGAACCAGACAAGACCATGATTCCATTTGAGAAATTCAATTTGTGGCCGCGCTTTGTTAGCCATCTAGGTAGATATCCATCAAGAGCTGCGTAGTTGACAACAATTGGGAAGGCGCTGAATGTTGTGTTTGCACCGGCAAAAAGAATCAACATCGTTGCTGCTTGAACTATGTAAAAGAAAGCTTGCCCAAAGCCACTATCGCCGAGAATTGCCTGAGCCACTTGTGAGATAACAGTGGGTGATTCATCTTCATATGGCATCGCATAGATTTTGTGGGCGAAGTAAGAGATTCCGAGAACAAGAGTTCCAAGAATTGTGGACATAATGACCAAGGTCCTGCGAGCATTCCTATATTCCGGTTTCTCGAATAGACCTACTCCATCTGA
>RGJX01000118.1 GCA_010023045.1 Actinomycetota bacterium
CGGTCGAATTGTCATGGTTTCAAGTGTTACCGGTGGGCTTATGGCGATGTCGAATCAACCTGTCTATGCAGCAGCAAAAGCAGCGATGTTGGGATTAATGCGTTCGCTAGCCTTAGATGAAGCTAAATACGGAGTCACCTGTAACGCTGTTCTTCCCGGATGGATAGAAACTGATACCCAGAGCGCCCACGAGAAATTACAAGGTATGAAAACTCCCCTAGGAAGAAATGGCAGACCAGAAGAAATTGCAAGCTTGGTTGGCTGGATTGCCTCAGAGAACTCTGGCTATATGACGGGCCAGGTGCTTGTTGTCGATGGTGGTAACTCCATTAGAGAGGAGCGTGCCTAATGAAGATCCGGCCAGCTCGAAAAGATGAGGCATCGATAATTCTTCAACTTATTAAAGATCTGGCAGAGTATGAGAAAGCTCCCGATGAAGTTAAAGCAAGTGAAGAGGAAATCATCGAAACAATATTTGCTGATAATCCGAAAGTGTTCTGTGATCTAGTTGAAGTTGATGGCGATATTGCTGGCATGGCAATCTGGTTTTTGAATTATTCAACTTGGCAAGGAAAACACGGAATCTATCTCGAGGATCTGTATGTAAAACCTGAATTCCGTGGTCGTGGCTTTGGAAAGGCGCTACTTCAACATCTTGCGAGTATTTGTAATGAACGAGGCTATGGCCGATTCCAGTGGTGGGTACTTGATTGGAATTCACCGGCAATTGAGTTCTATCGCTCCCTCGGAGCCGAAGCGATGTCAGAGTGGACGGTCTATCGGGTTTCAGGTCTACCCCTCCGTCGCTTAGGCGAGTTACCGAAATAAATACATCAAATAGTTATCTAAGCCTCACTCTCCGCTCTTCCGTTCTCCCTATTCGGCGATTACCTTGAGCCTCAAGATCCCCACCCTCGGGGGTCGCCTATAGGAGAAAATCAATGAGTTTGAAGAAAGTAATGACTGGAGCAGGCGTATTCATGACCGCCTTCGCTCTTGTTATCAGCAGCGTTCCATCTGCGAACGCTGCAAAAGTTCCATCGCGCAAAGCGAAAGCTGGCGACGAGTGCGGTCGTGCTGGGATGCTCGCACCAGGTCGTGGCGCCGAAGGAAGCACTCTAACTTGCATCAAGATGACTT
>RGJX01000119.1 GCA_010023045.1 Actinomycetota bacterium
CGCTGCGAACCATCGCTCATCTTCCAAACAATAACTTCACCGCTTCGAGTGCCAATCAACATCACTCCCTCAGCGCCATCTTTGACAAATAAACCATCAATTTTTTCCATCAATAGCGTAGGCAATCTGCCAGTTCCCGAAACCATTACTGGATTTGTACGACACGCGTTGACAACCTCTTGATGCACTGGATCGTTAGAGAGAAGCAAATTCCTAATTGCACTTGCTAAACCAGACAACGAAATGGCAAATAGCGGAGCGCCACATCCGTCAACGCCAACTTTTGTTATTGCCTCACCGGATAACATCTCAAATTCACTCTTTATTGCTATCTGAAGTGGATGCGAAGGACTCTTGTAGCTCGCCAAATTCCAACCATTTACCTTGCAGGTCGCCACCATTCCCGCATGCTTACCGCTGCAGTTTGCCGCGAGCGAAGTTGGCGCTTTGTCTCCCCACGCCGCTCGCTCAATTGGATCTAGTGGTTTATCGGGAGTGTTCTTAAGCGCGCTCTCATCTAACCCGGAGCCACTAAGTATCGAACGCGCGACATCAAGATGCGCGCTGCTTCCAGCATGGCTCGCACAGATCAGCGCTAGTTCTCTTGATGACACTTTCAAACCCGCACGGACCATCGCAGATGCTTGAATCGACTTCACGGCTGATCTTGGATAAATCGGCGAATCCACATCACCTAACGAAAGGATCGGATTTCGAGCACTTCCCAAAATCAACAAATGGCCAGCATGAACTGACTCAACCATCTCATTTCGAAGTACTTCTAAGAGAATTTCCCCTTGTTCCATTAAGTGATCGCCCTAAGAAATTACTCGCGGCAAAGTCGACCAGATATGCGCTTGTAACTTCTTTCCACCATAAGCCATGTCATAGGCAAAGAAGAGCTCACCTTCAACTAATCCATATAAACGCTGGCCTTCAGTAACGCTTTTCGCGGTAGGGGCTGCATAGCCACTATCCATAACTAATTGGATCTTTGGTCCATCAAATCTTCCAACCCAACCTTCGGCAATTCCAGTTGAGTGCGCGAGCTCTACCTCTAATTGATTATTAGGTTTGATTCGCCAGAACCCAGTCTCCGATGCTGCGGTACTTATGATTTCGTTATTGTCATCAATAAC
>RGJX01000120.1 GCA_010023045.1 Actinomycetota bacterium
CTTCTCGGAGCTTCAATAGTTGTAATTCTTTATCGCGCTGATGCCCCAGCCGTTCTTGAAGGTTTTGGATTCGGCGCTGCGATGCTTGCGATGTTCATGCGCGTCGGTGGCGGTATCTTCACCAAAGCTGCTGATGTTGGAGCTGACCTCGTTGGAAAAGTCGAAAAACATATTCCTGAAGATGATCCTCGTAATGCCGCGACTATCGCAGATAACGTTGGTGACAATGTTGGTGACTGTGCCGGTATGGCCGCTGACTTGTTCGAGTCCTATGCGGTTACTCTCGTAGCCTCACTAATTCTTGGTAAAGCAGCATTCGGAGATAGTGGACTTGTCTATCCATTAATCGTTCCCGCAATTGGAATTCTCACTGCAATCCTCGGAATTTTCTTAACCAGACTTCGCTCAAGCGATAAGAGCGCAATGAATGCTATTAACCGTTCATTCTTCTTATCAGCAATAATCTCAGCAGTTCTTGTTGGCCTTGCTACCTATACATATCTACCTGACAATTTCGCAGCTCTAACAGGTGTTAACCCAGAGCTAGTTAGTGAAACTACGGTAAATCCAAGAGCGCTCGCATTTGGCGCAGTTCTAATCGGAATTGTGCTTGCTGCTGCGATCCAGGTTCTTACCGGCTTCTTCACTGAAGTTGGAAAGCGTCCCGTAAATGATGTTGCTGCATCCTCAAAGACTGGCGCAGCTACCGTCATTCTTGCTGGCGTATCTGTTGGTTTTGAGTCCGCTGTCTTCTCTGCACTACTAATTGCGGGAGCTGTATTTGGCGCCTACCTATTAGGTGGCGGAACCATCGTTCTCTCACTCTTTGCTGTAGCACTTGCGGGTTGTGGTCTTCTCACCACAGTGGGCGTAATTGTTGCGATGGATACCTTTGGTCCAATCTCGGATAACGCACAAGGTATTGCTGAGATGTCAGGCGATGTTAAGGGTGATGGCGCAAAGATTCTTACCTCACTTGATGCAGTTGGAAACACCACGAAAGCAATTACAAAGGGAATTGCGATTGCTACTGCGGTACTTGCCGCAACTGCTCTATTTGGTGCATTCACTGATGCCATCAAGAACACCGTTATTGAATTCGGCGCAACAGCAACCAACCTCGTACTTGAGTTTCAAGG
>RGJX01000013.1 GCA_010023045.1 Actinomycetota bacterium
GGATCCTCATGAGAACCATCAACAACATGAACGATTAAGTCGGAGCCAGAGACTTCTTCAAGGGTCGATCTAAATGCATCAATCAACTCATGGGGTAGATGCTTTACGAATCCCACGGTGTCGCTCAAGGTATATACCCGACCATCTCGAGTCTCCGCTTTTCGAACCGTCGGATCAAGGGTCGCAAAGAGCGCGTTCTGTACTAAGACTCCAGCATTTGTGAGGCGATTTAAAAGCGAGGACTTTCCTGCATTTGTATACCCAGCGATGGCAACCGAAGGGATCGAATTTCGCCGCCGTTCTTGTCGTTTCGTATCGCGAGCCACCTTCATCTCGCCAATCTCGCGCCGTAACTTCGCCATCTTGTCGCGAATGCGACGGCGATCAATCTCTATCTTCGTCTCACCAGGTCCGCGCCCACCGATACCGCCGGCTCGAGCTGCTTGCCTTGAGAGCGACTCACCCCAACCACGAAGGCGGGGCAACATATAACTCATCTGGGCTAGTTCGACTTGAGCCTTACCCTCTTTGCTCTTTGCATGTTGTGCGAAGATATCAAGAATCAGCGCGGTGCGGTCGACAACTTTGACTTTCACTTTATCTTCCAAATTTCGTAACTGTCCGGGGCTCAATTCACCATCACAGATAACCGTATCTGCGCCGGTAGATTTAACAACGCCCTTTAACTCACTCACTTTTCCAGAGCCAATAAATGTGGCGGGGTCGGGCTTATCTCTTCTTTGAATTAAAGCATCAAGAACTTCAGAGCCAGCAGTTTCGGCTAAGGCCGCCAACTCTGTCATTGAATTCTCGGCATCCTTAATTGTTCCCTCGGTCCAAACCCCCACTAGAACAACTCGCTCGAGGCGAAGCTTTCGGTATTCCGCTTCAGAGATATCGGTTAATTCGGTTGAGAGTCCAATGACTCTACGAAGAGCTTGGCGATCGCTTAAATCGCGCTGGGTGGAATCGAAAGAATCTGGAATGAAAATTTCTGAATCAAACTCAGCAGCTAAATCCGCGCTCTCTTGGAGTAGGCGGTCTACTTCCTGCTCACTGTCCCGCTTAGCCAAGGTAGCTACTCAATTCCACATCTTTCACAAGTACCGCAGGGCCAGTCAGAATCGCATTTGAATGTGGATCGATCTCAACTTCAAGGCGTCCGCCGGGGGGATGAATTACCCACTTGATCGGTAGCGATTTACCTTTCAAAATCGTGGCAGCGAGCGCAACGGCGCATGTGCCTGTCCCACAAGAGCGAGTCTCCCCCACCCCGCGTTCATGAACCCGCATCTCTAGCTCGCCACTTTCTAGCACCTTAACAAACTCAACATTGACACCCTCTGGATAAAGTTCTTTTGGCCTTACGACTGGCTCATTTTTTAGATCGCCAACATCAGATAAATCATCAACAAATACGACAGCATGAGGATTTCCGACGCTGATGTTGTAGCCACTCCAAGTCTTCCCATTTGAGAAGGCAGTGACCGATCCCTCCAACTTAGTGACCGGCCCCATGTTGACTGTTATGTCGCCGGCTTCTGGGACGCTTACAAACTTGGTTCCATCCCTGGTCAAAATTGGAAATATCCCAGCCGGCTGATGGCCACGATCCACAAGATACCTAGCCATCACTCGGATGCCATTTCCACACATCTCAGCTAGCGAGCCATCGCTATTTCGATAATCCATAAACCACTTGCCATCGCGCTTCACAATTCGAATGAGTCCATCGGCGCCGATGCCGGATTTGCGATTACAGATAGCAGCAGAGGTTCGGCTGGAAAGATTATTTGAATCATCAGGATCAAAAACAAGCACGAAGTCATTCTCGGTGCCATGGCCATATGTGCCGGTTAGGGAGTTCATCGTTATCTGCTAATCGTAGATGAGAGGATTGAATCTAACCGCTCTTTGGTTCCACCCTTAAGCCAGCTGATCCGAGCATCGCGTGAAAACCAAGTTTCTTGGCGCCGGGCATACGCTCTAGTCGCCCGCTTAGTCTCTTCCTTGGCCTCTTCCTCGCCAATCGTCCCCTGTAAGAAACTTAAGATCTGGCTATATCCGAGAGCGGCCTTAGCGGTCTTGCCAGAAGCAATCCCGTTCTCAATGAGTCCGCGCACTTCCTCAACAAAACCTTCACTCCACATCACATCAACTCTCTTGTCGATCCGCTCTTTTAAATCATCCCGATTCAAAACTAGGCCAAATTGCTTGGCATCTGGGTAATAGGAGGCGCCCGCTCGTGGCAGGTTTGCCGTGAAGGGCTTGCCGGTAATCTCGATTACCTCGAGAGCGCGAACCACTCTCCTTATGTTCTCCTTTGGGATCGCAGCTGCTGCAGCTGGATCTAATTTGCCGAGGCGTTGATGCATGGCATCACCGCCAATTCGGTCAGCCTCTGCGCTAAGTCGAGCTCGTACTTCTGGATTGGTATCGGGAAAGTTCAACTCATCCAAAATTGCCTTCACATATAAGCCAGTCCCGCCAACAACGATTACCGGCTTTCCTTGAGAGAGTAATTCATCGATTTTCGTGCGGGCCCATCCTTGATATTCAGCGACGGATGCATCTTGATTTACATCTAATACATCAATCAGATGATGCGGAATTCCACGCCGCTCTTGAACGGAGAGTTTTGCAGTTCCAATATCCATGCCTCGATAAAGCTGCATGGAATCAGCATTAACTACTTCGCCACCTAGTTGCGTAGCTAATTCGAGGGAGAGTTCACTTTTACCGGTCGCTGTAGCTCCTACAATAAAAATCAGCGTCATTTGACTAGCATCACTTAACAATTGAACTCTTTAGTTGGGGCACACCAAGAAATACCCCGTTCTTCTCCGCCTCAAGCTTTCGATCTTCAAAGGCATCCCCGCCTCTAGTCCGCTTAACTTCTAACTTCTCCCCAAAAATAAAATGAGGTTTTGCGCTGGTGATTTTTACCCTAGCGAGGTCGCCAGGCCGCGCCTCACCTTGGTTTAGCTCTAGGTGGACTAGCCGGAAATCCCTGCTCTTTCCCTGGCCGCTGGCGCCTTCAATATCAGTGATAAGTACTTCGGATTCGTGGCCCACCACATCTTGATTTACCGATAGCGATACTTCATTTAGCTTTTTGTGTAGTCGGTCGTAGCGCTCGGCGACTGTCTCCTCAGGAATCTGGTCGCTCATTTCAGCAGCCGGAGTGCCGGGGCGCTTTGAATACTTGAAGGAATATGCTGCAAGAAAGCGCAACTCCTCACATAGATCCAAGGTCTCCTGGAAATCTGATTCGCTCTCACCTGGAAAACCGACGATGACATCGGTGGTAATCGTCGAGTGTGGCATGGCGCTTCGAACCTTTTCGATTATTCCTCGGTAGCGATCGACGCGATAGGAGCGACGCATCGCTTGCAAGATCTTGTCTGAACCCGATTGCAACGGCATATGAAGGTGCGGCATCACATTCTTAGTCTCGGCCATCGCCGAGATCACATCATCGGTGAAGTCACGCGGATGCGGCGACATAAAGCGAACTCGCTCAAGTCCATCGACTCTGCCACAGTCGCGAAGCAACTTGGCAAAGGCCTCGCGATCACCGAAATCAACCCCGTATGCATTCACATTCTGGCCAAGGAGGGTCACTTCAGTTACGCCTTCACTTACCAGAGCGCGAATTTCACTCAAGATCTCAGAACTGGGGCGATCCTTTTCCCGTCCCCGCAATTGCGGGACGATGCAGAAAGTGCAGGTGTTATTACATCCAACCGAAATTGATACCCAGGCCGAGAATGCCGAATGGCGTCTAGACGGAAGCGTGGATGGAAAATGTTCGAGCGATTCCTTTATCTCAACTTGGGACTTTGCTTCGATGCGAGCTCGCTCCAAGAGAGCCGGAAGTGAACCAACATTATGAGTTCCAAAGACCACATCAACGTAAGGAGCCTTCTTGATGATGCTCCCTTTATCTTTCTGGGCGAGGCAACCACCGATTGCGATCTGTAGGTTTGGATTGGCGCGCTTAGTCGGAGCTAGAAAACTCAAATGTCCGTAGAGCTTATTGTCGGCGTTCTCACGGACAGCACAGGTATTAAAAACGATTAGATCGGGGTCTTGTCCCTCGCTCGCTGGAATATAACCAGCTGCGTCAAGTGAACCAGCTATCCGCTCAGAGTCATGAACATTCATCTGGCAACCCAGAGTTTGGATTACATAGGTACGACTCATGAGCGAATCGTACCTATCAGTTATCTAGAGGAGATTCCCAACTCTTGCATGACGCGAGAGACGATATGACCAGAGAAGCCACGTCTTGAAAGGGCTCCATGAAGCCTTCGATAGGCGACCTCGTTCTCTAACTTCGCGTAAGAGCGCGCTTTTCGCTCCGCAAACTTCATGGCATTTTCGAATTCGGCTTCATCTGAGATATCGGTGGTAATCCATTCAATGATCTCATCACTTACTCCTTTGGAGCGGAGTTCGCCGATGATTATTCGCCGTGAAACTTTCTTCGTTCGTTGGCGCGATTCGCTCCAATAACGGGCAAATTCGTAATCATTTACAAAGCCCTGTTCTTGGAGGCGGAAGAGGACAGCATTTGCCACCTCTTCGGCAATTCCACGTTTCTTGAGAAGAGCTAAGAGCTCTCCCCTACTTTTCGCCCGACGACCAAGCGCAGTTAGCGCAATCGTCGTTCCTACTTGGTAGGGGTCGCTCGCAACTTCTTCTTCAAGGAGTTCGCTATTGCTCAACTTTAGAACTCAACATCAGCAGCTGCTTCATCGATTGCTGCAACTAGCGCAGGATCGATATCGGCGGCGGCATAATGTGCGCGAATCTTCGACTCAATCTCATTTGCGAGATCTGGGTTATCGATAAGGAATTGGCGAGAGTTCTCTTTTCCTTGACCGAGTTGGTCTCCTTCATAGGTGAACCAAGCGCCGGATTTCTTTACGATTCCAAGATCAACGCCAAGATCTAGCAAGCTGCCTTCACGGGAGATTCCAACACCGTAGAGGATGTCGAATTCAGCTTGTTTGAATGGGGGCGCCATCTTGTTCTTCACAACTTTGACGCGAGTTCTATTTCCAACCGCTTCTTGACCATCTTTTAGAGTCTCAATTCGGCGGATATCCATGCGGACTGAGGCGTAGAACTTGAGGGCCTTTCCACCGGTAGTAGTTTCAGGTGAACCGAAGAAGACTCCGATCTTGTCGCGGAGCTGGTTGATGAAGATTGCGGTGGTCTTTGATTGGCTAAGAGCACCGGTAATTTTTCGAAGCGCTTGAGACATGAGTCTTGCTTGTAGACCCATATGTGAATCGCCCATCTCGCCCTCGATTTCAGCGCGTGGCACAAGGGCTGCGACCGAGTCGACGACGATTAAATCAAGTGCGCCAGAGCGAACTAACATGTCAGCGATTTCAAGTGCTTGTTCGCCAGTATCTGGTTGGGATACAAGGAGTGCATCGATATCAACGCCGAGTTTCTTTGCGTATTCAGCATCAAAAGCATGCTCAGCATCAATAAATGCAGCGATACCACCAGCGCGCTGGGCGTTTGCGATTGCATGGAGAGTAAGAGTTGTTTTACCTGAGGATTCAGGTCCAAAGATTTCAATAATTCTTCCGCGTGGAAGGCCACCGATTCCGAGTGCGACATCGAGGGCAATCGATCCTGTTGGGATAACTTCGATTGGCTGTGCGGTTCGCTCACTCATCTTCATTACAGAGCCCTTACCAAACTGACGCTCGATCTGGGCAAGCGCGGTATCTAGGGCTTTCTGCTTTTCAGGGGCTGGGTTATTTTTATTTTCTTCCGTTGGATCTTTAGCGGGTTTAGCCACTTGTCTTGCCTTTCTCTTTATCGTTAGTTGGTCCAGAAGGTACGGACTACCACCGACGGCCCGAGGGAGCTCGGGCG
This sequence comes from Actinomycetota bacterium, assembly GCA_010023045.1. GTDB lineage: Bacteria > Actinomycetota > Actinomycetes > Nanopelagicales > Nanopelagicaceae > MAG-120802. The sequence goes on from RGJX01000013.1 coordinate 5,902, forward strand.
GAAGTGTGGAACCGCTCTGGTTGGGCCTAACAGCTCAGCGCCGTTATTGACGGATAGTTTACCGAACATTTGTTCTAATGACTTTAGGACACGCTCGCCCCTACCTTTCCTCATGGCCATAACCCCTTTCACCGCTCCGCGCCCGGCTGAATATGCGCCAATTCCTAAACCTCTGACGCGCCGAACGGTGAAAACGGAGATTCCCGCTGGGCCGCGCTCGCCGCTTCTTACCCTGCAATTCCAGAAGGACACCCCTGGTTTTCTACGGGGAGCGCGCGATCAATTTGGCGACCTGACTTCATTTTTCTTAGGTGGCCAACTCTTCTATGGCGCCTTCGCACCGGAGATGGTTCATGAGGTCACCGTTAGCAAACAGCATAGCTTTATCAAAGGTGTGGGCTTTGAGCGGATGCGCAAAGTTTTAGGAACGGGGCTTCTTACAAATGAGGAGCCGATCCATCTACGCCATCGCCGACTGATGCAATCCCCATTTCATATAAGCAAGATCTCTTCTTATGCCGAAACCATGCTGGCTTTGACTGAGAAGCACATTTCAAATTGGCAAGTGGGAAGTGAAATCAAACTTGGCCCGGAAATGATGTCGCTTACATTCGACATCGTCGCTGAGATTTTATTTGGTACCGATATCTCCGAAGATACCGAACGCGTCCAACGATCCATGCATATCGCAATCGATCGCATTGAGCGGACTATGTTGCCCGGGCTTGATCGAATGGATAGTTGGCCCATCCCCTACTTCCGCAAGTTCCATTCCGCAGCTGATGATCTAAATGAAGTTGCTACAAAGATTATTCGTAATCGCATCGCTCAAGGTATCAAGCGCGATGATTTATTGGGAATCTTGCTAGAAGCGCAAACTCCAGATGGAGAGAGACTTAGCCCTGAAGAGATCTCAGATGAAACTTTAACCCTGATCTTAAGTGGCCATGAGACAACTGCGAATGTACTTACCTGGGTCTTCTCTTACCTAAGTGAGAATCCAAAGTATTGGGAGGGTCTTGCTTCTGAAGCAGAACAAGTACTTGCGCATAGAGGGGCGGAAGACTTTGCATTAAAGCTTTTCTCAGCACCGATAAGTTCGGCAATTTTTAATGAGGTACTGCGACTATGTCCGCCGGTCTGGGTGGCGCCACGAAGAGCGCTTGAAGATGTTGAGTTAGGTGGCAGATTCATTCCAAAGGGAGCGCACGTTTTGGTAAGTCAATTTGTCACTCATCGAGATCCCCGCTTCTTCCCAAACCCCGATTCATTTAAACCGGAGCGTTGGAGTAATGACTTCGAAAAGAGCCTTCCCAAAGGGGCTTATTTTCCATTTGGCGCAGGAACAAGAAAGTGCCTCGGCGATCAATTCGCCATCCTGGAGGGTCGGGTCATCATTTTGGAGATTGCGCGACGCTTCCGCCTAGCGCTCAAATCCGGCTTTCCCCAAGCTCAACCGCGCGCCACTTACCGACCGAAAGGCGCAGTTCCAATGGAGATTAGCGCAGCTCGCTCTTGATCTCCGGATTGTGGCGAAGCACAGCGCGCCAGATATCAGATGGTTCCATTCCCATCGCTAAAGCTTGATCAATTGTCTGGCCGCCCAATTCGGCGAGCACAATATCTTTTGAATAAGAAGGAGCCCAATCAGCTCCAAAGTGTTCGTTGAGGCGGCGGCGAAGTTCAGTTATCCGCATCTAAGAAGAAATTAGAGAATAGAAGCGATGCGATTTGCTTGTTCGCGAGAATGTTCATCCGAGAGCGGCGCAGTAACTTGTCCCATCAGCCAGCGAAGAACTAATCCAACTCCAACTACATCAGTTGCGAAAATCTTTGCGAGTTGTGCGTAGACCTCAACCCAGACTTTATGATCACGAGCGGTAAGGGCTGCGGCAATCAAATCACCATCACGTTCAATTGCTTTTCTAAGTCCATCATGTTCTGAAATCTCACGAGAGATTGTGTAGAGCGCTTCGCCCCGCGATTGGGCAACCAGGGCAAGAGTTGCGACCCGTTCAATCTCGGTTTCAACGAGCGCTACAAATACTTCATGCTTATCTCTGAAGTGGTTATAAAGCGAGGCGCGAGAAACTTGTGCGCGATCGGCAATATCAATCATATTTGTGGCGCTAATTCCACTTTCGCCAAGGAGTGCTTTGGCTGCGCTCATGATTGCGCCACGAGTGCGGCGATGGACTGTGGATTGGTGCTGGTAACTAGAACGCGCGCTGGACTCGGCCACAGCGGAACCTTACGCGGCGTTCGTGTCGACGACCGTAAGTACCGGGGTTTCGTGAAGCTTTATTTGAGTCGCTACTTCAACGAGTACTGAGGAGAGGGTTAGATTTAACGCTAAACAAATTGAATTCAAGAGCTCGGATGACGCCTCTTTCTGGCCTCGCTCAACCTCGGATAGATAACCAAGTGAGACGCGAGCATCACGGGCAACTTCTCTAAGGGTTCGACCCTGAGAGGTTCGGGCAGCGCGTAGCGCGCCACCGATATGAGTGCGCATCAACTCCATCAGGCAAGGATACGCGCGAAGGCTGAAAGTGCGCTCGCTACCGCGCCGGACCGGACCTCACTTCGACCCCCCGAGAGCGCGAGATGCTCCACTTCGCGCACTTGGGCGCCAACTATCGCGATCCAAAGGTTTCCGGCGGCCACTCCATGAGATTCACCGGGGCCGGCAACGCCGGTTGTTGCGATCGCCCAATCGCTTCCAAATCTTCGCTTAGCTCCATCGGCCATCGCCAGAGCAGTTTCTTTGGAATACACGCCTGCGCTATCTATAACATCTTGGGGAACATCCAAGTCGTGAAGTTTGCTCGCAGCCGAATATGCAATCACTCCCCCAAGAAATACATGGGAAGCTCCTTCAATATCTGTGAGCGCCTTAGAGAGCGAGCCTCCAGTGAGCGACTCTGCAACAGAAACCGTTTCGCCACGCTGCCGTAGAAGTTCAATCACTCTATCGGTGTAATTCATATCTCTAGGCTCTCTTCAGCGCGCTGCGGAAATATTCATATCCCGTCCATAAAGTCAGTATGACCGCTACCCCTAACAAGATATCGCGGGGAAGATAGAGATACTCAGGAAGTGGCAAGATATAAAAACCGACCGAGAAATTCTGAAGCAGCGACTTAATCTTTCCACCACGATTGGCTGAGATTACTTCTCGCTTGATTACAGCAAATCGCAGCAACGTCACTCCAATCTCACGCATGAGAATTAAAGCGGTTATCCACCAGGGCATCTTTCCGAGAATCGAGAGGCCGATTAATGCGGTAGCGATAAAGGCTTTATCTGCGATCGGATCAAGAATTATTCCGAAATTAGAAATTTGATTTCGCTTTCGGGCGATCCGGCCATCAAGTACATCGGTCATTCCGACTATGAAAAACATCGTCCAAGCTATGACCTGCCAAGTTGGATCTTTTCCCTCTTCTTGAAATAACGCCCAAGCACAAAATGGCAGAGCCAGGATTCTAAAAACTGTGAGCGCGTTAGGTAGGTTCATAGTGGTTGCGCTACCAAATCTGCTCCAGCCACATCGCTCACGATGGCATTCACATATTCACCAACTCGAAACTTCGTGCGCGGAGAATCTAAGAAAGTCGTGGAATCTACCTCAGGTCCTTGGTGTTCAGCGCGCCCCTCCCCGGTCTCGCTATCTTCGACTAGAACTCGAACCCGCTCGCCAATTCGCTCTTGGGCACGCTCATAACTCAACTCTTCAGCGATTCTTCGGAGTGATTCGGTTCGCTCTGTAATAACCGATTCATCCAACTTGCCTTCAAGAGTTGCGGCTTCGGTCTTATCTTCATCGGAATAAGGAAAGATTCCAATCGCATCTAGTCGCGCCTCGCTTAAGAAATCAACTAAATCTTGATATTCACTTTCGCTCTCGCCTGGGAATCCAACAATGAAGTTGGATCTAATACCTGATTCTGGATTTAGGGCACGGATTTGAGTGAGTAGGTGGAGAAACTTCTCACCATCTCCGAATCTTCGCATTCTCCGCAATAAGGTAGCTGATGCATGTTGGAATGAGATGTCAAAGTAAGGAACGACCTTTGGAGTGGAAACCATAGCCTGCAAGAGCGTTGGACGAATCTCGGCTGGCTGAAGGTAGGAGAGGCGAATTCGCTCGATCCCATCGATTTCAGCTAGTTCGGGAAGCAATCTTTCGAGAACCTTTAAGTCGCCTAAATCTTTTCCATATGAAGTTGTGTTCTCGCTAACTAGAAATATCTCAGAGACTCCATTATCAGCGAGCCACCTCGCTTCATCGAGAATCTCAGTCGGCCGCCTCGAGATAAAAGCCCCCCGAAATTGTGGGATGGCACAGAAAGTGCAGCGGCGATCACAACCAGAAGCAATCTTTAGTGGAGCAAGTGGTGCACTTCCGAGGCGCTTGCGAGAAAAAGTGCTGCCTTGGCCCATCGAACTCTTTACCTCTCGCTCCTGCTGTCGCGAAACAGGTGAGATTGGAATTAACGAGCGGCGGTCTTTGGGCTTATGGGTCTGGATTTTCTGGCCATCTAAAATCTTTCGAAGTCGACTAGAAATATCGGTGTAGTCATCAAAGCCCAGGATTGCATCAGCTTCGGGAAGCGCTTCAGCCAGCTCATTTCCATAGCGCTCCGCCATGCAACCAACGGCGACTACCGCACGTAAGGTGCCATCGCTCTTAAGTGAATGGGCCTCAAGGAGAGCATCTACTGAGTCTTTTTTGGCCGACTCTATAAAGCCACAGGTATTTACGACCGCAATATCAGCGCTTGCTACATCACTTACGAGTTGCCAACCATCCGCCGCGAGGCGACCAGCCAACTCTTCTGAATCAACTTCGTTTCGCGCGCAACCTAACGTAACTAACGCAACGGTTTTAAGGCTTTCGCGAGTGGCTGACACTCGCAGATTCTATCCAGCGTGGTTGATTAACCCTGGTTAGCCAGCGCTTGAGGGCCGAACTCTAGGCGTAGAACTTCGCCAACTTTCCCAGGAACGCCCAAATCTTCACCATTTACTATTAATTGGATTGCGCCAGCATTGCCGATCACGAGATAAAGCAATTGATCATCTTTGAAAGTTAATTCTTCGCCCTGGCGGATCCGTCCGCTGTATTGGGTCGCTCCCGAACTATCGCTAATGGCAACCCAAGAAAGTCCGTTTACTCCACGGAGAGTTACTTCCACGCCATCAATCTTCTTAGCGACTGGTCCATTTTCTTCAATTTGAGATTGTGGCGTAGCAATATTCTCCTCGCCACCGCCACTAGTAATTAGCGCGCCACCAAAAACTAGTAGAGCTACGAAGCCAGCAGCAACACCAGTTAAGCCCTTCCAGGAAATCGGCTTTCTTACCTTCCTAGCGGTAGTTGCATTCGTGTCATTTAAGAGTTCACGAATTGATTTGTTAAGCGGAATTGTCTGTGATTCGAATTGGGAGAGAATCGTCTCGGCATCTACGCCACAAACGCGCGCAATATTTCTGATGTGACCACGAGCATAAGCAGGACCACCGCAAGTATTGAAATTATCTCGCTCTAAATCTTCGATAACGCTCTCTGGGATGCGGGTACGTTTTGAAAGTTCGCTAGTAGACAGACTTGCTGTCTTGCGAACTTCTCTTAGCGATGTACCGACTGACATCTAAACCTCACAGATTGGGAAAGCGAATTTTACGCCCACTTACAAGCCGTGGACAACCCCGAGTTAAGCGCTACGAGGCAACTAACCCTCTTTTCTCACCCCTGAAGAACGTCGAGCACCGATGCAAGATCCTCAGGTTTAACAAGAACTGTTCTCGCCTTAGAGCCTTCAGATGGCCCAACGATTCCACGGCTCTCCATCAAATCCATGAGACGTCCAGCTTTCGCAAATCCAATCCTGAGTTTTCGCTGGAGCATTGATGTGGAACCAAATTGAGTGGAGACGACTAACTCAACAGCCTGGATAAGTAGATCTAAATCATCGCCAATCTCATCATCTATCGATCTCGTAGCTGCAACAGGTTTGAGGATATCTTCGCGGTAGACCGGCTTTAATTGTGACTTTACGTGAGTTACAACTGATTCGATCTCTCGCTCGGAGACATATGCGCCTTGAATGCGAATTGGTTTACTTGCGCCCATCGGAAGGAATAATCCATCGCCTTGACCAACTAGCTTCTCAGCTCCTGGTGAATCCAAAATAACTCTTGAATCTGCGAGCGATGAAGTTGCAAAAGATAATCGTGATGGAACATTGGCCTTAATTAACCCAGTAACGATATCTACGCTCGGACGTTGGGTTGCGATGACGAGGTGAATTCCGGCAGCTCGCGCAAGTTGGGTAATCCTTACAATGCTATCTTCAACTTCACGTGCTGCCACCATCATTAAGTCAGCTAGCTCATCTACAACAATCAATAGATATGGATATGGCTCAAGTGGTAGTTCTGCATCGGGAGCGGCAGTTAGTTTTCCGGAACGAACCGCTTTATTGAAATCATCAACATGTCTGAAGCCATAAGTAGAAAGATCGTCGTACCTCATCTCCATCTCACGTACTACCCAAGCAAGGGCCTCAGCTGCTTTCTTCGGATTTGTGATGATAGGCGCGATGAGATGTGGAATTCCATCGTAAGCGTTTAACTCAACTCGCTTTGGATCAATGAGAACTAATCGCACATCATTCGGAGTCGCGCGCATCAGAATCGATGTCACAAGTGAGTTGATCATCGATGATTTTCCAGCCCCAGTCGCACCCGCAACCAATAAGTGCGGCATCTTGGCTAGATTTGCACAGATAAAGTTGCCTTCAACATCTTTTCCAAGGGCAATAACCATCGGGTGATGATCATTTCCAGCAACGCTTGAGCGGAGCACATCACCTAGTGAAACAATCTCTCGATCAGTATTTGGAATCTCGATACCAACAGCTGACTTACCAGGAATCGGTGAAAGGATTCGCACATCGCTACTGGCAACGGCATAGGCGATGTTCTTTGAAAGCGCGGTAATGGCTTCGACTTTCACACCAGAACCGAGCTCAACCTCGTATCTCGTTACGGTCGGGCCCCTCATAAAGCCCGTTACTTCGCAATCAATATCGAACTCTTTAAATAGTTCTGTGAGAGCTTGAACTACGGATTCATTTGCCTTGCTCTTGCCTTTAGATGGCGGACTCGATCGGAGCAATTCCATTGATGGGAGCGCATAATTGTCGGTAGAGGTTAAAACTAGCTGGACTGGGCGCTGTGGTTTGGCGGGCTTTAACTCTTCTTTTGGCTTCGGAATTTCTACCGTGAATTCTTCATCAAAACTCTCTTCATCAATCTCTTCATCATCTGGCTTGGCAAATTCTTGGACTAGCGGAGTTTCGAAAGGTGGCGTCTCGGAGATCTCAAACTCCTCAATTCTTCGCTCTCTACGCTCTTCGATTGCGCCACTTACTTTCTCCTTTGCGCCACCAAATAAACGCGTTATAAATGAGAGGACTGTTGAGAAGGGAGTCGCAGTAATAACCAAAATACTGAAGAGAAAAACCAAGATAAGAATTGGGATTGCCAGAACATCAGTTACTAGTGCAACTAGTGGCGTTGAAGTCCCGTATCCAATCCAGCCGCCTCCCTCACGCATCGCAGTAGCGCCAGTGTTGATAGAAGTCGGATTAATAATGTGAACGAGCCCAGTTGAGCTAAGTACCAGTAATAAAGAGCCGATTATCAGCCGTCCGGTAGCCGCCTTATCTTGGGGAGCTCGGAAAACGCGAAATGCAAAGTATCCGAACAGGACCGGGGTGAAAATGGCTAGTCGACCAAAACCTCCATAAAAGAATGAGTATGCAACGTCACCGAACCAATTATCTAAACGCCACCAAGAAGTTGCAGCAGAAATGAGAGCGACAATTAAAAGAAGTAGACCAATTCCATCGCGTTGATGCTCGGGATCAAGATCGCGAGCCCCTTTGGTGATCATCCGAATAGTTGCGCCGAGCGCTTTCGCTATGCCCCTCCAGATAGTGGATAGTGCGCGCGAAAAGCCTCCAAGAACTCCGCTTGATTTCTTTCCACTCTTGCGCGCCATAACGAAAAAGCGTATGGCAATTGAAAAAACTAAAGAGTGAGGCGCGCCGTCATACTTCGATAACGACCGGCACAATCATCGGGCGACGGCGATGCTCGCCACCTACCCAACTTCCAACGGTTCTACGAACTACTTGTGATAATTGATGAGTTCCATTTATTCCACTCTTCACGGCGCCTGATAAAGCTTGCTCAATGCGACCTTTCACTTCATCAAAAAGTTCTAGATCTTCGGCAAAACCTCGTGCATGAATATCAGGTCCAGCAACAATCTTTCCGGTCTGTGAATCAATAACAACAATTACAGAAATAAAACCTTCCTCACCAAGTATGCGCCGATCTTTGAGAGAGTCTTCGGTGATATCCCCAATGCTCTGGCCATCTACATATACCAAGCCACATGGAACTGCACCAACAATTTCAGCCTTTGAATTGGCAAGGTCTACAACTACCCCATTTTCTGCAATCACAACGTTTTCTCTGCGAACACCGGTAGAGATTGCCAAATCTGAATTTGCCTTCATGTGGCGCCACTCGCCATGAACTGGCATCACGTTCTTAGGTTTTACTATGTTGTAGCAGTAAAGCAATTCACCGGCAGCGGCATGGCCTGAGACATGAACTAGCGCATTTCCTTTATGCACTACGCGGGCTCCAAAACGAGTTAGTTCATTTATCACCCGGTAAACAGAATTCTCATTCCCAGGAATAAGAGAGGAAGCGAAAATTACGGTATCCCCTGGGCCAACCTTTATTCGATGATCACCATTTGCCATGCGTGACAAGGCTGCGAGTGGTTCACCTTGCGATCCAGTTGAAATCAAAACGACATCATCGCCGTATTCATCGACCTCATCTTCGCTAATCAGAGTGTTTGGTGGGATATGTAGAAAACCAAGTTCGGATGCGAGCGACATATTTCTGACCATACTTCTGCCGACAAAAGCGACTTTTTTGCTATGGGTATATGCAAGATCTATAACCTGTTGTACGCGATGAACATGAGATGCAAAAGAGGCGACAATTACTCTTCGTTTAGCGCTGGCAATAACTCGATCTAATACCGGCATGATTTCTCGTTCCGAAGTCGTGTACCCCGGTATATCCGCATTAGTTGAATCGACCATAAAGAGATCAACTCCTTCACGGCCCAACTCAGCAAATCTCGCTAGATCTGTGACTCGTCCATCTAGCGGGAGTTGATCCATCTTGAAATCACCCGTATGCAGGACTGTTCCTGCCGGAGTTCGTATCGCTACCGCTAGCGCATCGGGAATTGAGTGATTGACTGCTATGAACTCAAGTTCAAATTCACCGACTTTGCGCCGTTGGCCCTCACGAACTTCAATTGTGATTGGCGAAATTCGATGTTCGCGGAGCTTTCCTTTTAAGAATGCAAGAGTTAGTTGAGATCCAATAACAGGAATATCTTCGCGCTCCCGAAGAAGATAGCCAAGCGCGCTTATGTGATCTTCATGTCCGTGGGTCAGGAAAACAGCTTTTACATCGCGGAGGCGATCGCGGATATATGAGAAATCCGGCAAGATCAGATCTACACCAGGTTGATTCTCTTCCGGAAAGAGGACGCCACAATCAACTACCAATAACTCGCCTTCATATTCAAAGACAGTCATGTTTCTGCCGACTTCAGCTAATCCACCTAGGGCAACAATTCGTAGCGTTTTAGGGGAAAGCTTTGGGGGCAACCCGAGATCGGGATGCGGATGATTCATTAGTTGAGTTTCACTCCACCTTGTTTCAAATCTTCACGGAGTTGTGAGATCTGTGCTTGCGTTGCATCTACTAGCGGCAATCTAACTTTTCCACCTGGCAATCCCATTAACTTAAGCGCAGCTTTTGTGAGGATTGCGCCTTGTGTTCGGAAAGTTCCCGTGTAAACCGGGAGAAGTTCTTGGTGAATGGCAAGCGCACGGGCAGAGTTTCCACTAAACCAAGCATCAAGCATCTCGCGCAGTCTTGCGCCAACGGTGTGGCCGCACACTGAAACAAATCCCACCGCACCTACCGATAGCAGGGGCAGGTTCAATATGTCATCGCCTGAATAAACTGGAATTCCGGAGCGCTTAATCACCCAAGACGTTGATGCCACATCGCCTTTAGCATCCTTTAGCGCAACGATATTTTTATGTTCCGCCAAGCGACAGATCGTGTCCGGCTCAATTGGCACTCCAGTTCTTCCCGGAATGTCATACATCATCACCGGTATATCGGTGGCATCAGCCATCGCCCGGAAGTGGGCTTCGATTCCAGCTTGGGGAGGTTTGTTGTAATAAGGAGTTACAACAAGTAACCCATCTGCGCCGGCTTTCGCGGCCATTTCTGCTTGTTCAATCGAATGAGAAGTCTCGTTATTTCCGGCTCCCGCAACTACTTTCACTTTTCCACCAGTAGCTCGTTTAACAACTTTTATAATCTCTAATTTCTCTTCATCGCTTGTGGTTGGGGCTTCACCGGTTGTTCCATTTACGACAATTCCGTCATGGCCGGTGCTCTGTAGATGAGCAGCCAACTTCTCAACGCCTGACCAATCGATAGTTAAGTCATCATTAAATGGCGTGACCATCGCCGTGAGTAGGCGACCAAAGGGTGTCGGAAGCGACATGGCCTAAGGCTACTACGGTGCTACGCGCCCAGACTTCTCAAATGCGGCGTAGGTAATGGGCATAAGGCGAGCGAAATGCGCCTCCATCTTCTCAGCGACCATCTCAATTTCGCGTTGCGGATAACTTGGGAAGTGTGACCCTTCGCGACTTGTCCGTAGCGAGAGGAAATTCATCAAAGCACGCGCATTCATAGTTACATACATCGAGGAATAAAGAGCGACTGGAAGGACTGCGCGTGCTACTTCCCTAGCAACACCGGCATCTAACATCTTCTTGTAATTCTGGTAGGCAAGTACGTAAGTGTCCTTCATCGCCTCAACGGTAACTTTAAATTGTTCATCAGTTCCGTCAACAAATACGTAATGGCCAGTCTTTCCAGTTTGGACTAATTTACGATCTTTGTTTGGGATATAGAAGACTGGTTTCAATTCTCGGTAACGTCCGCTCTCTTCGTTATATGAAGCGATGCGGTGTCGCATGAACTCCCTGAATACGAATATCGGGGCGCTGATGAAAAATGTCATTGATGTGTGCTCAAAAGGGGAACCGTGGCGCTCTCTGGCAAGATAATTTATTAATCCGGCAGACCTACTCGGATCCTCGTTTATCTCTTCAAGTGATTGCTCGCCAGCAGTTGAAACTCGCGCTGCCCAGATTACGTCAGCATCATTTGCGCTCGACTTTACTAGTTCGACAGTTACATCATCTCTAAAGACGATTTCTGGGTGGTTCTGGCTCTCGCTCACGAGCGCGACCCTATCTGCGCCCCGGTATTGGGCCGGCGATTGATGGGGCAAAATAGTTGCGTGTCATTTGAGCGCCGCACCGTGTTACGCGACTCACTAAGCGTGGCTATTCCAGTCGGAAGCTATGGCGCTGCATTTGGCGCGGCTGCCGTCGCGGGTGGATTCTCGGTTTTGCAAGCCTGCGCGCTCTCACTTCTTCTCTTTTCCGGCGCTTCACAATTTGCAGTCGTTGGTGTTATGGCTGGTGGCGGAAGCGCATTAAGCGCTATCACAACTGGCGCGCTCCTTGGGATTCGAAATGGACTCTATGGAATGCGCATGGCGCCAATCTTGAATTTATCTGGAATTAGAAAACTCATTGGCGCCCAGATTACGATCGATGAGTCAACTGGTGTTGCAATCTCCCAAGAGAGCCGCGGCGAAGGTGCGATGCGCTATGGGTTCTTCGCTACTGGAGTTGGAGTTTTCCTATTCTGGAATCTATTCACTTTGATTGGAGCTCTAGGAGCAAATTCAATTGGAGATCCCTCAAGCTGGGGGCTTGATGCCGCAGTTCCAGCTGCATTTTTAGGATTGGTATGGCCAAGACTTGTTGATAAAAAGGCTCGCATGGCCGCTCTACTCTCTCTCACTCTTGCTCTGGCCCTTACTCCTATTCTCGGTGCCGGTCTGCCGATTATTGCAACCGTTTTGATTGCGCTTGTATTGGGATGGAAGGCGTCATGACCGAACTTTGGATTGCAACTCTGGGCGCGAGCGCAATTTGTTTTCTACTCAAATTCCTAGGGTATTCCCTACCCGAATCAACTCTAAACAATCCGCGAATTCAGCGAATCAATAACTTCGTGCCGATTGTTCTACTTAGCGCCTTAGTTTCAGTTCAAACACTCACAATTGAGTCAAAGATTATTGTCGATCAACGACTTGCTGGAGTCCTAGTTGCTGCAATTGCTCTCAAAATGCGAGTCTCCTTTCCATTGATGATGATTTCTGCTGCACTTACATCTGCGCTCGTCTACAACTTCATCTAGGCCGACAATAAGATCGACAATAAGATTAGGTAGTGAGCATTTCAGGCCTTTCTACTGAAGAGGCCCGGACTCGACTACTAACTGATGGCCCAAACTCACTTCCGACCGAGAAGGAACAATCTTTTCTTGGTTTAGTCCTCTCTGTTTTAAGAGAGCCGATGTTGCTACTACTCCTCGCTGCCGGAGTGATTAGTTTTCTGCTAGTCGAACTTGTTGATGCACTGCTGCTAATGACAACCGTTGTGATCGTGCTAGGCATTTCAATCTTTCAGGAGCGAAGAACTGAGAGAGCTCTGCACGCGCTACATGAATTAACCGCTCCGCTCGCGCTCGTTATTCGCGATGGAAAGGAAGAGCGGATTTCAAGTAATCAGGTAGTAAGAGGCGATCTATTGATTCTTTTAGAAGGGGATCGCATCACGGCTGACGCTCACATTACCAAGTCAGCATCAATTGAAGTTGATGAGTCCCTTCTAACTGGTGAATCAATACCCGTAGTCAAGTCTGCTGGAGACTTGATTTATACCGGTTCGCTAATAGTTAGAGGTCATGGACAAGCAGAAGTAATTGCAGTCGGCATGGCTACTGAATTAGGAAAGATCGGGAAATCAATTCAAGAGATTCCTCAATCTAAGACGCTTCTCCAGCAGAACATCGATGGATTAGTCCGAGTTATCGGACTCATTTCGCTTGTGGCGGTAGTTGCCGTTTTCTATATCTATGGTTCAACTAGAAATGATTGGCTAGAAGGTGCACTTGCTGGAATATCTGCGGCAATGGCTTTAATTCCGGAGGAATTCCCCGTCATCATCACCCTCTTTATGGCTCTCGGTGCATGGCGCATGGCAAAAGTGAGAGTCATAGCCCGACGTCCCGCTGTTATTGAAGCTCTCGGATCGGTGACGGTGTTATGCGTAGATAAGACTGGAACCCTTACCCGAAATGAGATGGAGGTGGCGGAAGTTCAAATAGCGGATGAGTCTCTAACCATAACTGAAGGGGAAATCCCAGAAAAATTTCATAACTTAGTGAGAGTGGCTGCGCTAGCTGCTCCAATCAGGCCTTTTGATCCAATGGATAAGGCCTTCCGAAAACTCTCGTCAAGACTCGTGGAAAATTCAAACCTATCTTCGCTAAAGGAAATTCCATTAACACGCGAGCGCCTGGCATATCTGCATCTCTGGAAATGCAATAGCGAGGTTCTAGTTGCTGCAAAGGGCGCCCCGGAGCACATTGCCGAAATGTGCCACTTATCCCCCAGTCAATTAGCTGGATTGAGCGCAAAAGTTCATAGCGCGGCAGAACATGGTTTTAGGGTAATTGCAATTGCTCAATCTCGATTTCCAGTTGATCGTATGGATGAATTTAATCTCGAGTTGCATGAGTTTGAGTATCTCGGCCTCGCACTACTGCATGATCCAGTTCGTCCGGGTGTGCCTGAAGCCGTGCAGGAGTGTAGAGACGCCGGAATACGTACAGTCATGATTACCGGGGACCATCCAACAACGGCGCTAGCTATTGCACGCGAGATTGGAATTGATGGTGCAACGAAATGCGTAACAGGTAGAGATTTGGAGGCTTCAAGTGAAATTGAACTCCAAGAAGTAGTTAAGAGTTCAAATGTCTTTGCGCGCGTTAGTCCGGAGCACAAATTAAGGCTGGTGCGTGCATTTAAGGGCGCTGGCGCAATCGTTGCAATGACCGGTGATGGGGTTAATGATGCGCCAGCCCTGCGCGCCGCTGATGTTGGAATCGCTATGGGAGCAAGAGGCACGGATGTTGCTCGAGAAGCAGCATCTCTTGTGATAACCGACGATAACTACACCTCAATCATCGCCGGCATTCGTCGAGGTCGCGCAATATTTGCAAATATTCAAAAAGCAATGTCCTATGTGATTGCCGTTCATGTTCCAATCTTTGGAATGGCGCTAGTCCCTTTGATGCAGGAAAACTGGCCACTAATACTTCTTCCCGCATTAGTAGCTTTCCATGAGGTGATAATCGATCCAGCATGTTCTGTGGTCTTTGAAGTGGAGGAACCTGATCCTGAGATCATGAAGAGGTCGCCCCGACCCAGTAAGAAAACGATGTTTGGCTCCTCGGAAATTTTCTTTGCTTTTCTACAAGGACTATTTGTGCTCGCGGGTGTATTTGCCGTTTTCTGGTATTCATTGAGTCAAGGAAGTGCCGATGAAGTCACGCGATCACTTACTTTCGGCACACTTTTGATTGCAAACGTTTTCCTAATCCTCGCGAATCGCTCTCGAACTTTAACAATTCTAGGAACAATCCGGCAGCGCAAGAATCAGGCTGTTCCCTGGATTACAGGTGGAGCTTTCGCACTGCTCCTAGCTCTGCTAAATATTCCTTTCCTCAGTTCAGCATTCGACTTGAGTTCTATCTCTTTAGCTTCATACGTAGCAATTTTCTTCGTTGGTTACCTCACAGTTTCCTGGACAGATCTACTCAAAATAATCAATAGATTCAAGGCCAGTCTTTAGTCGAACATTGTCTTATTTCACTTCTCTAACTTCTCTAGCCTTTGCCAAAATCGCAAGAGATAACTAAAAGAGATGAGGAAGAATGAGATTCACTAGAAAGATTGCCGTCCTGGCAATAGCCACAATCACGATAAGTGGAATCCAGGCAGCCCAAGCGAGGCCAAAAGCTAAAGCAAACGAATTAGTCAGTTATTCAGTTATTCACGCAATTCCACTTAGTTATGGTGCAGATGTGGTGGATGTGTATGCGAATAACATTTTGGTTGTCGATAACGCTACACCGGGGAGCATAAAGAATCTGACTATCTCCCGAGGGAACGCCACTATTAGTTTCTATGCCAACGGGATAGTTCCTGGTCCAACAACAACCCCGCTCTTAAGTTCAACTCCAACGTATCTATCGAATGGTGGCAACTTCTCGTTCGTAGCTCACTTGAGTGCTGATGAAAAGCCCAAATTAAGCCAATTTAAGAATATGGTTACTGAAGCTGGCTCAAAGCGATCCTGGCTAACAATTAGACATGTGGCCGCTGCGACGGCGCTGCAATTTCGAACAAATGGAAATCCGGTATTCGTTCCTTTAGCAAATAGCATTGAACGTAAACGCTCTCTTGCTTTCGGTAGCTACACGATAGATGCTCTTTATAGCGATACGAGCACAGTTGCCATTAACCCCTATTCCTTGAGCCTTCAAAAGGGTACCAATGTGGTGCTTTACGTATGGGGTGCAAAATCGAAGGGCAACCTTGCAGTACTTAAGCAGGATATAGGAGCAAGGGACTAACCTCAGGTAAATCTCCGATCCATAGTTCGATTGTGCCAGGATGCAAGTGTTCGATAGTTCTTCTCGAACCAGCTCCTGGCACTCAACTTAATTTCAGATTCACTCATCGCACTTAGATTCAAAGTTAAGTAATCAATTACCTTCGCGTAAAGATCCGGATGTTTCCTGTGAAGGTACTCGAGCAATAACGCTCCATAAGAAGATTTGCCTTTACCGTGACCGATAATCAAAATTCCCTCGAAGCCCCTTAAGCCATCGGCAATCTCCTCGAAATACTCGGGAAATCGGTGTGCGGTGTCATGTCCATGTTGGAATTGACCCGTTCTCTTATGGCGATGGTCAAGCTCTATCGGTGGAAGTATCTGCACCGGCAAATCTTCAACACCAATCCCGCCCTTCCAAAGCAAGGCTTGATCACGAAGAACGGCTACTACTGCAAATCGCTCTGGGTTAACTGTTGTAGGTAACATTTATCCTCTCCAATCCCTGCTCCAATAATCTGAGCGCTTGCTCATCGGAGAGTTGCGGAAAACTCTCGTAAAAGTCGCCAATTGCCTCCATTTGAACAGGAGTCTGAAGCGCAAAAATGTGATCTGCGTACCGGTGGAGGCGTTCCACTGACCTAAGTGAAGCGATTGGTACTGCAATTGAGATAGACCGGGGGCGAGCTGCCTTTAAGGCTCTTATCGCGACTTCAATCGTTGCACCTGTGGCTATTCCATCATCAACAAGTAAGACATTCTTTTCCTTGACTTCCAATCTCTCTCCGACAGCATTGAGTAGCTTCTCGCGCCGAAGTAGCTCTTCAGATTCTTTCTCCTTGATTTTCGCTAGTTCATCTTCTGAGACATGCAACGACTTGATCAAATGTTCATTTAGATAGATGAATCCACCAGATGACAGCGCCCCAATAGCCAATTCCGGTTGTTCTGGTGCCCCAAGTTTTCTGACAACGATTACTTGTATGGGAGCTTTGAGCTCTTTGGCGATTGGCAGGGCCACCGCTAGACCACCTCGTGGAATCGCCACAACAACCGTATCTTTGCTATCAAATCGATCCTTGAGGTGGTTGGCAAGAAGTTCGCCAGCCTCATTGCGGTCCTTAAATCTATGAATCATCTAATTGGAAGAGGGGCGGCAAGATCACTCCCGCCGCCCTTCTTGGCATCTCTTTTCACCGAAGAACTACAGAGTGATAGATGATCTTGGTGCCATCAATGAGAACTCGAATACGATCACGCTTTCGCAACGGTTCATTCAGTTCGTGTGACGCATTTCCGAATTCATCTAACTTGAGTTTAGCAAGATTCAAAAAGGTGTTTCCTCCGCGTACATACTTGTGTAATTGGAGCTGCACTAATTGATTTCCGAAGGTGCTCTTGAGGTCCACAAGCACAAATGGTTTTGAAGCGAATTCTCCATAGAGGAGTCGGTTCCGTTCTGCTGGTTTGCGAGTAGAGATGACTGCTCGCTTCTTCACTCCTTGCGAAG
>RGJX01000121.1 GCA_010023045.1 Actinomycetota bacterium
AATTATTCTTGATCAGCCAGCAGATATTGGTCTACAGAGAAAGAAAAACGCTGATCGCCTAGAGAGCGAATCTATAGAATTCCATAATCGAGTTCGCCAGGAATATTTACAACTTGCTACCTACGATCCGGAGCGTTATCTAGTTCTAAATGCCCGTAAACCGATAGAAGAAATTCATATCGAGATTATTAATCGAATAAAAGAGAAGTTAAAGAAGTGAGTTCCCGGGTTTTTTCAGGCTTAGTCGGCCAAGAACAAGCGATTTCTGCGCTAGATCGAGCTATTTATGCTTCAACTGACGGCGCCGATCAGGCTATGACTCATGCCTGGTTATTCACTGGCCCTCCTGGTTCGGGGAGATCAAATATGGCCAAAGCTTAAATGTAAACAGGCTATCTATCAAGATTGATGAGATTCGAGAGATCGTAACTAGGTCTTCATGGGGCGCTGCAACATCAAAGTGGCGAGTGGTTGTAATCGAAGACTGTGATCGGATGACTGAAGCTGCGGCCAACGCTCTCCTTAAGGCTCTCGAAGAGCCCGGTGCTTCAACAATCTGGCTGTTATGTGCCCCAACTCTTCATGATGTCCTACCAACAATTCGTTCAAGATGCCGCCATTTAAATTTAAAAACTCCCACAAAGGGCGAAATAAAGGGATACTTAATGGAATCCTTCCAAGTTAATGAAGATAAAGCGGAGTTAGCGGCAAATATCTCGCAAGGTCATTTAGGTAAAGCGAAAGGATTCCTAAAGAACGATGCGACCAGAGCAACAAGAAAAAAAACTTTTGATCTACTTCTTTCGATAAGATCAGAAGGTGATGCAATTCGCGCAGCTGATGAGATTTTGAAACTAGCACAAGAGCATACAGAGGCAAGGTTCACTTCACTGATTGAGAGTGAAGCTGAAGAGATGAAAGCAGTCATGCAGAGTGGCACACGGGGAATGATTTCAGGAGGCGCTAAGGCGCTCAAAGAACTCGAAAAGGACCAGAAGGCTCGAACCACGAGGGCAATCAAGGATCAACTTGATGGAATTCTTTTGAATTACATAACTTTCTTTTGTGACTGTCTTGCAG
>RGJX01000014.1 GCA_010023045.1 Actinomycetota bacterium
TCGAGCGCACTGGTGCAACGGTCGCGGGCCCAGTTCCGCTACCCACCGAGAAGAACACCTATTGCGTGATTCGCTCTCCTCACAAATACAAAGATAGCCGCGAACATTTTGAGATGCGCACCCACAAGCGTCTAATCGACATCATCGATCCAACGCCAAAGACTGTGGATTCATTGATGCGCCTCGATCTTCCTGCTGGCGTCGATATCGAGATAAAGCTCTAAGGGAGAACTGAGATGACTACTACACAATCTAAGGGCAGCACGATCAAGGGAATCCTTGGCGTGAAGCTCGGTATGACTCAGGTCTTCGATGAGAACAACAAAGTTATTCCTGTAACTGTCGTTGAAGCTGGTCCATGCGTCGTTACCCAAGTACGCACTCTTGAGAAAGATGGCTATGAAGCAGTTCAACTTGCTTTCGGTGCAATCGATCCCAAGAAAGTAACCAAGCCACAATCCGGACAGTTTGCAAAAGCTGGCGTTACTCCTCGTCGCTATGTTGGCGAGATTCGCACCGCTGCGGCTGCTAATTACACAGTCGGTCAAGAAGTTAAAGCTGACACCTTTGCCGCTGGCGAAGTAGTCGATGCCCAAGGAATTTCACTTGGTAAGGGAACTGCTGGCGTTATGAAGCGCCACAACTTCCGTGGATTTGGTGATGGCCATGGTGTTGAGCGTAAGCACCGCACCTCAGGTTCGATCGGTAACCGTACAACTCCTGGTCGCGTATTCCGCGGCAAGCGCATGAGCGGTCGTATGGGTCTTGACACTGTCACACTTCAAAATCTCACTATTCATTCTGTTGATGTCGAGAAGAATTTGATTCTTGTTAAGGGCTCAATTCCTGGCCGCAATGGTTCAAAAGTTGTCATCCGCACCGCTTCAAAGAGCGTTGCGAGTGAAGTAATGAAGAAGGCAGGTGCGTAATGGCTCTTACAGTTGAAGTTAAAGATGCAAAGGGCGGAAAAGCCGGAACCTTTGATCTTCCTGCTGAGATCTTCGATGTCCAGGTAAATGTCCCACTAATCCACCAGGTCGTAACTGCACAACTAAATGCAGCTCGCCAAGGAACACATAAGGCGAAGAACCGCGGTGAAGTAAGTGGTGGTGGAAAGAAGCCTTTCAAACAGAAAGGAACCGGTCGCGCCCGCCAAGGTTCGACACGTTCACCAAACCAACGTCATGGTGGCGTTGCACAAGGTCCAGTCCCTCGCAAGTATGACGAGCGGACTCCAAAGAAGATGATCAAGGCTGCGCTTCGCGGAGTTCTATCTGATCGTCAACGTAATGAGCGGATTCATGTTGTCTCCGAAGTCACGACTGAGATAAATACAAAGTCTGCGCTCTCCGCAGTCCGTCAATTCTCAGATCGCGCTCGTCTTCTTGTAGTCCTCGCTCATGGCGAAGAGGCTGCCTGGAGATCGCTACGTAACGAAACTGACCTTCACCTAATCCGTCAGGATCAATTAAATGCTTATGACGTTGTCGTAGCCGATGACGTTGTCTTCTCCAAGAAAGCAATCACTGAGTTTGTAGCGGGCCCAGCAAAAGGCGCTTCTGCAAAAGCTGTCGGTCGCGAATCTGAGTTAGTTGAGGTGTCAGCATGAGAGACCATCGCTCCGTTCTAATCGCGCCAGTCGTATCTGAGAAGTCATACGGCATGCTCGATGAGAATAAGTACACCTTCATCGTTGCACCTGATGCTAATAAGACCGAGATCAAGATCGCGGTTGAGAAGGTATTTAAAGTTCGCGTTCTTAAGGTCAACACAATGAACCGTGAAGGAAAGCGAAAGCTAACCCGTTTTGGAATGGGCAAGAGAAGTGACACCAAGCGTGCGATCGTGCAAGTTGCGCCTGGCGACCGTATCGACATCTTTGGAGGTCCCGTCTCCTAGTCGCTCGCGATTAGGTAAAGGGAGAAGGGATAAAAAATGGCACTTCGTAATCTAAAACCGGTGACACCAAGCTCACGCGGTCGCATCGTTCCGGATTTCTCAGAGGTAACTCGTAGTACCCCGGAGAAGTCGTTGATCCGTCCGATCAACTCAAAGGGCGGTCGTAACGCAGCTGGTCGCATCACCACACGCCATCAAGGTGGCGGACATAAGCGCGCATACCGCGTAGTTGATTTCTTACGTAACGATAAGGATGGAGTCCCAGCCACCGTTGCGCATATTGAATATGACCCAAATCGTTCTGCACGTATCGCTCTCCTTCACTTTGCTGATGGCGAGAAGCGCTACATCATCTGTCCAGATGGCGTAGTACAAGGTACGAAGATTGAGAACGGTCCTGCTGCGGACATTAAGCCGGGCAACAACTTGCCACTTCGCAATATCCCAGTCGGTACAAATATTCACGCAATCGAAACTCGTCCTGGTGGTGGAGCACGTATCGCGCGCTCTGCTGGCGCTGGCGTACAACTCGTTGCAAAAGATGGTCCATATGCACAACTCCGTATGCCATCTGGTGAAATCAGAAATGTTGATGTTCGTTGCCGCGCCACAGTAGGTGTTGTCGGTAATGCTGAACAATCAAATATCAACTCCGGAAAAGCTGGACGCTCCCGTTGGAAGGGACGTCGCCCAACTGTTCGTGGCGTTGTTATGAACCCAGTCGATCACCCACATGGTGGTGGTGAAGGAAAGACCTCTGGTGGTCGCCATCCTGTCTCACCTTGGGGTAAGCCTGAAGTTCGCACTCGTAAGAAAAAAGCGAGTGACCAACTCATTGTCCGTCGTCGTCCAAGCAATAAGAGCCGATAGGAGATCCTTAAGTGCCACGTAGTTTGAAAAAGGGTCCATTCATAGATCATCACCTTGAAAAGAAGGTTGATGCTCAGAATGAGAAGAACACCAAGAGCGTTATCAAGACTTGGTCCCGTCGCTCAATGATCACTCCTTCGATGATCGGCCACACCATCGCGGTACACGATGGTCGCAAGCATGTTCCGGTCTACATAACTGAAGCGATGATCGGTCACAAGCTCGGCGAGTTCGCACCAACTAGAACATTCAAGGGACATATCAAGCAAGAAGATCGGACGGTGAAGCGTGCCGAATAGCACTCCATTAATCGCGAAGGCTTCGGTAACGAACGTTCGCGTTACACCTCAAAAAGCTCGTCGCGTCGTGAACTTGATTCGCGGACAACGTGCCGATGAGGCGATCCGTATCGCTAAGTTCTCACCGCAAATCGCAGTCTCTGAGAGCGTATACACACTTCTTAACTCTGCTGTCGCTAATGCAAAGCAGAAAAACCCAGCAATCCGCGATGCTTCTGAACTATGGGTCACTGAAGCGCTCGTTGATGAGGGTTACACAATGAAGCGTTATCGTCCACGCGCCCAAGGTCGTGGCTACCAAATCTTGAAGCGCTCTTCACAAATTTCAGTCGTGCTCTCGGATGATAAGAACTATCGCCCGATTTCTAAGGCTGAACAACGTAAGCGCGCTAAGGCTGCCGTTGAAGCTACAGCTGTTGAGTCAACTGCTGAAACAAGTGCTGAAACAAAACCAGCCAAAAAGGCTCCAGCTAAGAAGGCTGCTGCAAAGAAGGCTCCAGCTAAGAAAGCTGCACCTAAGAAGTCCGCGCAAGAGAAGGAGGCCAACTAAATGGGTCAAAAGATAAATCCACATGGCTTCCGCCTTGGTATTACCACTGAATTCAAATCACGTTGGTATGCCGAGAAGCTCTACAAAGATTATGTAAAGGAAGATGTCGAAATCCGTCGTCTCATGGAGAAGAAGATGGAGCGCGCTGGCGTATCTCGAATTGAAATCGAGCGTACTCGTGAGCGTGTTCGTATCGATCTTCACACCGCACGTCCTGGAATTGTCATCGGACGCCGTGGAACTGAAGCAGATCGTCTCCGCCTTGATCTTGAGAAGATGACTGGAAAGCAAGTCCAGCTAAACATTCTCGAAGTTAAGAATCCAGAAATTGATGCTCAACTTGTCGCCCAAGGAATCGCAGAACAGCTTGCTGCTCGCGTTTCATTCCGTCGTGCGATGCGTAAAGGAATGCAGACTGCATTTAAAGCTGGCGCTAAGGGCGTCCGTGTTCAATGCGGTGGCCGTCTAGGTGGCGCTGAAATGTCACGTTCTGAGTTCTATCGCGAAGGTCGAGTTCCATTGCACACACTCCGCGCCGATATTGATTATGGCTTCCATGAAGCGCATACAACTTTCGGTCGCCTTGGCGTGAAAGTTTGGATCTACAAGGGCGAAGTTATTGAGTCACGCGCTGAGCGCGAGGCTGCTGCACTCGCCGCGGCTAAGGCACAAAAGACCGAACGTCCACGTCGCGCACCACGCGCACCACGTGGCGAAGTAACCACTACAACTGTTGAAGCTCAAGCACCAGCTGCAGAAGCAGCGCCGGCTAGTACTTCAGATAGCGCACCAACAAGCGCTCCAGCAAGTGAAGGAGGCGAGGCGTAAATGTTGATTCCACGTCGCGTTAAGTACCGCAAGCAACATCACCCAAAGCGCTCAGGTAAATCAAAGGGCGGAACTGCTGTTGCATTCGGTGACTTCGGACTTCAAGCAACTGAGGGTGGTTATGTGACCAACCGTCAGATTGAAGCTGCTCGTATCGCAATGACTCGCTATATCAAGCG
The DNA here is from genome assembly GCA_010023045.1 of Actinomycetota bacterium. Classification (GTDB taxonomy): domain Bacteria; phylum Actinomycetota; class Actinomycetes; order Nanopelagicales; family Nanopelagicaceae; genus MAG-120802. Next base: position 4,626 of record RGJX01000014.1, read on the forward strand.
CGGTGGAAAGGTTTGGATCAATATCTATCCAGATCGCCCACTAACAAAGAAGCCTGCTGAAACTCGTATGGGTTCCGGTAAGGGTTCACCAGAATTCTGGATTGCAAACGTCAAGCCTGGCCGAGTTCTCTTTGAGATCTCTGGCGTAACGCTTGAGATCGCAAATGCTGCGCTATCTCGCGCTGCTCACAAACTTCCAGTCAAGTCCCGCGTTGTACTACGTGAGGAGGCATAAAGATGTCAAAGGTAACTAAAGCTGAAGAATTCCGCGGCAAGTCAACCGAGGATCTACAAGAGAAGCTAAAGGAATTGAAGGAAGAACTCTTCAATCTCCGCTTCCAGGCCGCAACTGGCCAACTTGAGAGCCATGGTCGTCTGACTGCGGTACGTAAAGAGATTGCTCGCCTTTACACAATTTTGCGCGAGCGCGAACTCGGCATCGGAGGTGCTGCATGAGTGAGAATCGCAACTTCCGAAAGACTCGCGAAGGAATCGTCGTAAGCGACAAGATGGATAAGACCGTCGTCGTTAAGGTCGAAGACCGCGCGAAGCATGGCCTCTATTCAAAGGTCATCACGAAGAATAAGAAATTTAAGGCGCATGATGAGAGTAACTCCGCTGGAGTTGGCGATCGCGTACGCATTATGGAAACCAGACCACTCTCTGCAACAAAGCGTTGGCGAGTAGTAGAGATCATCGAGAAGGCGAAGTAACCATGATTCAAGCAGAATCACGACTACGTGTAGCGGATAACACCGGAGCTCGCGAGCTTCTCTGTATCCGTGTTCTCGGTGGCGCAAAGCGCCGCTACGCTGGAATTGGCGATGTAATCGTCTGCTCCGTAAAGGATGCGATCCCTGGTGGCCAGGTTAAGAAGGGCGAAGTCGTTAAGGCTGTCATCGTCCGAGTCGCAAAAGAGAATCGTCGCGCTGATGGTTCTTACATCAAGTTTGATGAGAATGCCGCAGTCATCATCAAAGATGATAACGAACCACGCGGTACCCGTATCTTCGGTCCGGTTGCGCGCGAACTTCGCGACAAGCGTTTCATGAAGATCATCTCACTCGCTCCGGAGGTGCTCTAAATGCGTATTAAGAAGGGCGACAAAGTCCTAGTTATTGCTGGAAAAGATAAAGGCTTAACTGGAACTGTCCTAAACGTTAACACCAAGACCGCTCGCGTTACTGTCGAAGGTGTAAACCGCGTAAAGCGCCACACTAAGGAAGAGCAGTCACAACGTGGTGCAAAGGTTGGAGGAATCTTGACCGTTGAAGCGCCGATTGCATACTCAAACGTCATGCTCCTCGCAGATGACGACAAGGCGACTCGTATTGCTGTCCGTAAAGATGAGGATGGAAAGAATGTCCGCATCGCACGCCGCACTGGAGGGGATATCTAATGACGACCGCTACTGCGCCACGTCTAAAGTCTCGCTATAAGAGCGATGTTGTAGCCACGCTACAAACCCAATTCGGTTACAAGAATCGGATGCAGATCCCAACTCTCTCCAAGGTTGTCGTAAATATGGGAGTCGGCGAAGCTGCAAAGGATTCGAAGTTGATTGAAGGAGCGGTTCGCGACCTCACCGTAATCACCGGCCAAAAGCCCGTCGTTACCAAGGCCCGTAAGTCGATCGCTAACTTCAAACTCCGCGAGGGACAACCAATCGGTGCCCACGTAACACTTCGCGGCGATCGTATGTGGGAGTTTATGGATCGACTTCTATCAGTATCGCTACCTCGTATTCGCGACTTCCGCGGACTCTCCCCAAAGCAGTTCGATGGAAGCGGTAACTACACCTTCGGTCTAACCGAACAGGTCGTGTTCCCAGAAATCCAGCAAGATAAGTTGGATCGCGTTCGCGGAATGGATATCACAATCGTTACATCGGCCAAGAATGATGATGAAGGTCGTGCGTTGCTACGCGCGCTCGGATTCCCATTCCGGGATTAATAGGAGACCAAAATAAATGGCAAAGACATCACTTAAGGTCAAAGCTAGCCGCAAACCAAAGTTCAAGGTTCGCGGATACACACGCTGCCAACGCTGCGGTCGTCCTCATTCTGTGTATCGCAAATTCGGCATCTGCCGCGTCTGCTTCCGCGAGATGGCACACCGCGGTGAACTTCCTGGCATAACGAAAGCTTCCTGGTAACAACTATTGGGAAGGTCTCGAAAGAGAAACCACCCGAAGAAAGGCGATAAGCCAAATGGCAATGACAGACCCGATCGCAGACATGCTCACTCGTCTGCGTAACGCGAATACTGCTTACCATGAAACGGTTGCAATGCCGTCTTCGTCGGTAAAAGCACGTATCGCAGAAATCCTTCAGAAAGAGGGATATATATCTGGTTACAAAGTAACCGATAACCAAGAAGGTTTCGGTAAGACTCTTGTGATCGATTTGAAGTATGGCTCAAACCGCGAACGTTCTATTGCAGGACTTCGCCGCGTCTCAAAGCCAGGACTTCGCGTTTATGCAAAGTCGACTGGATTACCAAAAGTTCTTGGTGGCCTAGGCGTTGCAATAATTTCGACATCACAAGGTTTGTTGACCGATCGACAGGCAAATAAGCAAGGCGTAGGCGGAGAAGTTCTCGCCTACGTGTGGTGATCGCTATGTCACGTATCGGAAAGATGCCAGTCGCAGTTCCAAGCGGTGTTGAGGTAACTCTCAATGGCCAAGACCTATCTATTAAGGGTCCAAAGGGAACGCTCACACATAATTTCCCAGAATTGATCAAGGCTGTAAAAGAAGATAGCTCGATCGTCATTTCGCGTGCGAATGATGAGCGTCTTGCGAAGTCTCTTCATGGCCTCTCACGTACCCTCGTTGCAAACATGATCACTGGCGTAACCCAGGGTTACTCCAAGAAGATTGTGATTACCGGCGTTGGTTACAAAGTTGCTGCAAAGGGTAAGGATCTTGAGTTCGCTCTCGGATACTCACACCCAGTCGCTTTCCCAGCCCCTGCTGGAATTACATTCACAGTCGAGTCCCCGACCGAATTGATTGTTGGCGGAGTCGATAAGCAACTCGTCGGTGAGACTGTTGCAAAGATCCAGAAGTTACGTAAGTCCGATCCTTATAAGGGCAAGGGCTTGCATCTTCTCGGAGAGCGCATCCGTCGTAAGGCTGGAAAGACAGGTAAGAAAGCATGAGTATCGCTAAGAAGATTGTTAAGGGATCTACTCAGATCGCTCGCGCTCGTCGCCATTTCCGTGTTCGTAAGCGGATTTCTGGCACAACAGAGCGTCCTCGTCTTGTCGTAACTCGTTCTGCGCGCCATCTTGTCGCACAGATCGTTGATGACACCAAGGGTCATACTTTGGCATCCGCTTCGACAATGGAAAAAGATCTTCGCGCACAATCAGCAGATAAAACTAAGAAGGCTCGCACTGTGGGCCAACTTGTTGCTGATCGCGCAAAGGCAAAAGGAATCACCCAGGTCGTATTCGATCGCGGTGGTAACCGATACACCGGACGCGTTGCTGCACTTGCAGATGGTGCTCGCGAGAATGGATTGGACTTCTAATGGCAACCGAAGAAATTAAGACAGCTGAAGCTGGCGAGAAGCCAAAGCGCGGTCGCGATAAGCGCGAACGTCGCGAAGGCGGAGAGTCTCGCGAGAAGTCTCCTTACATCGAGCGCGTTGTCTTTATCAACCGCGTAGCTAAGGTCGTATCTGGTGGTCGTCGTTTCTCCTTCACCGCACTTGTAGTTCTCGGTGATGGAAATGGAATGGTCGGCGTTGGTTACGGAAAAGCAAAGGAAGTTCCGCAAGCGATTGCTAAGGCTGTTGAAGAAGCGAAGAAGTCCTTCTTCAAAGTCCCACGTATCCAAGGAACAATTCCTCACCCAGTACAAGGTGAAGATGCAGCCGGCGTAGTTCTGCTTCGCCCAGCTGCTCCTGGTACCGGTGTTATTGCTGGTGGCCCAGTCCGCGCCGTTCTTGAGTGCGCAGGAATCACTGATGTTCTAACAAAGTCTCTCGGATCAAATAATCCGATCAATATGGTCCACGCAACTGCAACAGCGCTAAAGAATCTTGAAGATCCTGCTGCGATTGCTGCACGTCGTGGTCTTCCACTTGAGCGCGTTGCTCCCGCAGCAATCATCCGCGCTATGACAACAACGGCAGGTGCGTAATGCCACGTTTGAAAGTAACCCAAGTTCGTTCCAAAGTTGGCAACGCCCCAGACCAGCGCGAAACTCTTCGCTCACTTGGTTTGAAGCGTGTCGGTGATGTCGTTGTTAAAGAAGATCGTCCGGAAATTCGTGGCATGGTCTACAACGTCCGTCATCTCATCAAAGTTGAGGAGGTCGAGTAATGGTGCTTAAGGCGCATCATCTCCGTCCAGCACCAGGTGCTAAGAAGGAGAAGACTCGTAAGGGTCGCGGTGAAGGTTCTAAAGGAAAGACCTCAGGTCGTGGTGGAAAAGGAACGCGTGCTCGTAACGTCGTTCGCGCTGGTTTCGAAGGTGGCGCAATGCCGCTCGTACAGCGACTTCCAAAACTCCGTGGTTTTAAGAACCCAGAAAAAATTGAGTACCAAGCCGTCAACGTCTCAACTATCAATGCGCTTTTCCCAAAGGGTGGCGATGTAAGCGTTGAGGATCTCTACAAAGTTGGCGCTGCGCGCGCTGGCCACCCAGTAAAGGTCCTTGGAAATGGCGATATCTCCGTTAAGGTAAATGTCTCCGCACATAGCTTCTCTTCATCAGCATCTGAAAAGATCGCTGCTGCAGGTGGAAGCGTAAAAACGCTATAGATTAAGAACTAGATCGAAAACTAGATCGAGGAGAAGAAAGTGTTGCTATCAGTATTTGGTAAGGCATTCAAAACGCCTGACCTACGTCGCAAGATCTTCTTCACTCTTTCAATCATGGCGCTCTTCCGTTTTGGATCTGTCGTCCCAACTCCTGGCGTTTCATATGTAGCGGTCCAAAAGTGTCTCGCTAACGTTGATACTGGCGGATTGTTGGGGCTAGTAAATCTATTTAGCGGTGGTGCTTTACTACAGCTCTCGGTCTTCGCACTTGGAATCATGCCTTACATCACGGCATCGATCATCGTCCAACTTCTAACCGTCGTAATCCCAAGGTTTGATGCGCTGAAGAAAGAAGGACAATCCGGAACTGCCAAGCTCACTCAATACACTCGTTATCTAACGATTGGTTTAGCGATCCTACAAACCTCAGGTTTGATCGCAGTCGCTCGTACCCCAGGACGTTTAATCCAGGGATGTAACGAAAACATCATTCCTGATACTTCTTGGATAAGAATTCTTACGATGGTTGTTGTCATGACCGCCGGAACATCGGTTGTTATGTGGCTCGGTGAATTGATTACCGACCGCGGCGTTGGCAACGGTATGTCGATCTTGATCTTCACCTCAATTGCGGCGACCTTCCCATCACAACTCTGGGCGATCCGCTTGGCTCGTGGCTGGTTCACCTTCGCATTCATCATGGCAGTCGGTGTTCTCATCGTTGCTGCGGTTGTCTTCGTTGAACAATCCCAGCGCCGTATCCCAGTTCAATATGCCAAGAAGCAGATCGGTCGCCGTGAATACGGTGGCACCACTACCTATATTCCAATCAAGGTAAACCAATCAGGCGTTATCCCTGTCATTTTTGCCTCTTCACTTCTCTATATTCCATCGCTAGTTGCTAACTTCACCAACTCACAAGCCCCATGGTACTTCTATGTTGCGATCACCTTCAACCCAGAAGAGACCGCTGAGAATATGCGTAAGTACGGTGGCTTTATTCCTGGTATTCGTGCCGGTAAGCCCACAAGTGATTATCTCCAATACGTTCTAACTCGTATCACCGCACCTGGTTCGCTCTATCTAGCTTTAGTTGCAATCATCCCAATCATCGCGTTGATTCTCTTCGGAGCATCTCAACAATTCCCATTCGGTGGAACGGCGATCTTGATTATCGTCGGCGTTGGTCTTGATACTGCTAAACAGATCGAGTCCCAGCTGCAACAGCGTTCATACGAGGGATTCCTCCGCTAATGCGCTTAGTCCTGGTTGGACCACCAGGTGCAGGAAAAGGAACGCAAGCAGCTCTCCTCGCCGGTCATTACAAGATTCCACATATCTCAACCGGTGACATCTTCCGTGCGAATTTGAAATCTGGAACCGAACTTGGCCTTCAGGCAAAGAGTTACATGGATAAAGGTGAGTTGGTCCCGGATTCAGTAACAAATGCAATGGTCAAAGATCGCCTAACTCATGGCGATACCGAGAATGGATTTTTACTCGATGGCTTTCCGCGCAATGTCGCTCAAGCCGAAGTTCTCCGCGCATTCTTAGGAGAGCGCTCACGACCACTTGATGCGGTAGTTGAGTTCTCAATTGATAGCAACGAGATCATCAAACGTCTTTCTAGCCGTCGTACCTGTAAAGCTTGCGGAAAGATCTTCGCCGCTCACCTTGATAAATGTGATGCATGCGGTGGCGAGCTCTACCAACGCGACGACGATAAGGAAGATGTAATTGCCCGGCGCCTTGAGGTCTATGCCGAACAGACCGCCCCAATCGTCACTTTCTATCGCGGAGAAGGGCTTTTAATAACGATTTCTGCGCTAGGCGATGTCAGCGCAATCACCGATAACGTGATTCGCGCGCTGAATTCAAAGGTAAATTAAATTATGGCGATCCAGATAAAGACTTTGGATCAGCTAAAGACGATGCGTCGTGCCGGACTACTCGTTCGAAGCACGCTTGATCTAATAAAGTCACAAATCAAGGCAGGAATTACTACAAGCGCTCTTGATGCAATCGCAGAAGCAAATATCAAGCGTGGTGGTGGAACATCAAACTTCAAGGGCTATCACGGATTTCCGGCAACAATCTGTGTCTCTATCAATGATGAGATAGTTCATGGAATTCCCGGTGAACGGATGATTATGCCGGGGGATGTTGTCTCAGTTGATTGTGGCGCAATTATTGATGGTTGGCATGGCGATGCTGCCTTTACGACGATTGTTGATCCAATCAATAACGAAGAGAAGAAAATGCTCGACGTCTGCGAAGAGTCTATGTGGGTTGGAATTGCAGCCGGCATTGCTGGTGCAAAGTTATCTGATATCGGACATGCGATTGAGAGCTATGTGAATTCCCAAGGCAAGTATGGAATCTTGCGCGAATATGGTGGCCATGGAATCGGAACTGCGATGCATATGGAGCCACACATACTTAACTATGGAAAGCCGGGAAATGGTCCGAAGATCGAGGCGGGCATGGTCTTTGCAATCGAGCCGATGATTACTATGGGCTCAGAGCGCACTCGAGTGCTTGAAGATAATTGGACGGTTGTTACTGTCGATAAGTCTCGTGGTTCGCACTTTGAGAATTCGTATTGCATCGCACCCGATGGAAAGCCATTTGTGCTCACAGTTGCCGATGGTGGTCGTGCTGAATTGGCTCGCTTTGGCGTTGAAGTCTCGGAGCTACTCGCATGAGCCAAGCTGAACAGCGTGAAAAACGAGCCAGAATCAAGGCTCTGTTGGCTGAAAAAGGGCTAGATGCGGTAGTCCTTCGTAAGGGGGCAAATGTCGCTTGGATTATTGGGGGCCGAGCCCATATCCCAACCACGTTAGAGCTTTCATGTATGGATGTAATTGTCTATCAAGATCGAATCGTTGTAATTACTAACAAGATAGAGGCGCAGCGCCTTAAAGATGAAGAGCTAAGTGGCGATGAAGAGTTGATAGTTGTGAATTGGTTTGAGGGCAGAGATGCACAACTTCCCAAAGGTCCTCGAATTGGCGTTGATGGACCTGATTCTGAACGGACTAACATTCAAGGCGAAATCGAATCTCTCCGCCGTAACTTAAATGAGTTTGAGGTATCTCGACTTAAGGAAATCGGCCGTGATGCGACTTCGGCTCTTGAAGAAGCAATGCTTGATATTGAAAGTGATGCAAGTGAAGTCGAAGTTGCCGGCGAGATAGCCGAAGAGTTATGGGAGCGAAATCTAGAACCAGTAGTTCTACTTGTTGCTGGGGAAAATCGAATCAAGAGATATCGCCACCCACTTCCAACCACTTCTCAAGTTGGGAATTTGGTAATGGGAGTCATCTGTGCACGGAGAAAAGGTTTAATTGCTAGCGTTACTAGATTGGTTCATTTTGGGGAACTAAAGAACGAAGAAAAAGAGAATTACACAAAGCTACTAAATGTTGAAGCAGCTTTCCTTGATGGAACAAGACCGGGAGCAACCCTTGCCGAAGCTTTCAAAGCCGGCCAAGTTGAATACTTGAAACAAGGATTTGATCGCGATGAGTGGACCAATCATCACCAAGGTGGACCGACTGGTTACCTTCCAAGAGATTTCACTGCACATGAGAAGACCGAACAGCTAATCCAAGTTCGAAATGCGATCGCGTGGAATCCAAGCGCGGCTGGGCTAAAGGTCGAAGACACCTTGGTGGTAACTGAGAGCGGCTTCGATTTTGTGACCGGGTCGAGTGAGTGGCCGAGCCTGAAAATCGCAGGTCGAAGCCGTCCCGATATCGCTATCCGTTGACCTAATCGTTATCTAGCGAGCATTGACCAGCCTCAATTAGGGCACAAGACTGCCTAGTGGTCAGACCTCTTTTGGCTGACCGCTGTGACAAGGGAGTCCAAATGGTTCGCTACGGGGTCATCGGCGTTGGCGCCATGGGCCGTGAGCATATTGAGAACCTAAAGCACATTCCCGGAACTTCAGTTACTGCGATCGCCGATCCATTTCCAGATTCGCTTGATCGCGCCAAGAGTTTGATTGACGGTGAAGTAAAGACGTTTGCTGATTATCGAGATTTACTCAACTCAGATCTCGTCGACGCAGTCATCATTGCTACCCCAAATTACACCCATATTGATGTCTTGAAAGATGCGCTTGCGACCTCGTTACATGTATTTATTGAAAAACCGCTCTGCACAACAATTGAGGATTGCCTCAATGTCATAAATTGGTCAAAGAATCGAAAAGCTTTAGTTTGGATGGGGCTGGAGTACCGATACATGCCACCAGTCGCTGAACTAATCAAGATTGTTCATGGTGGCGGAGTTGGCGAAGTACAACAAGTAACAATTCGCGAACATCGTGAGCCTTTTTATCCCAAAGTTGGGGATTGGAATCGATTCCGAGCAAAGACGGGTGGAACGCTTGTTGAGAAGTGTTGCCACTATTTCAATCTTATGGATCACATTGCTAAAGAGACTCCGGTACGCGTCTTTGCTTCCGGCGGTCAAAGAGTCAATTACTTGGATGAGGTCTATGACGGAAAACCTGCGGATATGCTCGATAGCGCATATGTGATTGTCGAATACGCAAGTGGCAAGCGGGCGATGTTGGATCTTTGTATGTTCGCTGAAAATACCGTTGATAAGGAGTACATATCGGTCACCGGTAACGCTGGAAAGATTGAATCCTTCCTGCCATCTCTTGAGATTCGCCATGGAAAGCGCGCCTCAGTCGGAAACTTTAAAGAGTGGACTTATGCAGCCGGCAAGACTAAAGATCTTGATATCCGAAAGGTCTGGGATGACTCAATTGAGTACCTCGGCTTCCATTACGGAGCCTCATATCTTGAGCATAAAAAGCTACATAAAGCGATTGTTGAGGGCGGAAAGCCTGAAGTGACTTTGGAAGAGGGGCTAAGAAGCGTTGCTACTGGACTTGCAGCTCATAAGAGTATTGATGAGGGGCGCCCAGTTTTGATGAGCGAAGTTTTACCAGCGGGGTGGAACTAATGAGTAGCGCCACTCTTATTGCACTCGCCCGCCCAACCTTTCAAGTTGATGCCGCGCAAAAGTTCTTTGATCAAGCGCGTGAGTTAATCGAGAGTTTAGGTGTAACCCTAAACGGACCAGAAAACTTAGTGATGACCCCAGAAGATACTGAAGCAGCTAAAGCTAAATTAAAGAGCGATGAGGATCTCTATATCCTCTTGAATGCCTCGTTCTCTGATGCATCGCCTGCGGTATCGCTCCTAGCTGGCGTTAAAGGAAATGTTCTGCTCTGGTCGGTTCGAGAGTTTGGAAATGTCGGTGATCGCTTACTTCTTAATTCAATGTGTGGCTCAAATCTTGCTTCCCATGCGCTTCGTACTGCAGGTAAGAAAGCGGTGCACATCCACGGAAATCCTGACGAAGCACACATCAAGGAATCACTACAAGGTGCTCTAGCTGGAAAACTTCCTAGCATTGGTGAACCTGCTCGTATCGATGGCGCGAAAGCCGATAGCGCAAGAGTTGATTTAGCGCTTGCTTCACTAAAGGGTAAGAAAATCGGCGCGATTGGCGATGCTCCTACCGGTTTCACTCCCTGTAATTACGATGCCGGAATTTTGAATGAGTACTTTGGAATTGAAGTAATTAATAAATCTATTCCAGAAATCTTTGCTGATATCGCTGCTGTCTCACTTGATGAGGAGAGTGCGGAATATAAAAGCGCTTGCGAAGCGCAACCATCTCTAAAGGATGTCCCGGAGAAAGAGGCGCGGGTTAATGCGAGCACTCGAGTGGCGCTTCAAGAATGGGTTGGCGCTAACAATCTCTCTGCAATTGCCATGCGCTGTTGGCCGGAATTTGCCGTTGATTTGGGGGCATGCCCATGCGGGGCAATGGGAAGAACCGCTACAAGCGGGACCCCAGCTGCCTGTGAGCGCGATGTTTATGGAGCGGTCACCATGCTTCTTCTGGAGGCGCTTGGTTCTGGAACTAATTACTTGGTCGATACGGTCGACCTCGATGAGAAAGAAGGAATTATTCGAATCTGGCATTGCGGTTCTGCATCAACAGAACTTGCAGTAGATCCGAATAATGCAACGCAGTACATCCACTGCAATAGAAAACTAGGTGTGGCCGGCAACTTCCCCTTGAAGACCGGTCCCGTTGTCCTTGTTCGGCTGGATTCCGATATCGATCCAGCAAACAAGAGCAAACTCCGATTGGTAATGACTAGTGGTGAATCACTATCGGCCCCTAATCGGTTCCAAGGCAATACCGCGACGGTGCGGACCAACGCTCCAGCAAGGCAACTTGTGAATGGGTTAATCCAAAACGGATTCCCTCATCACACCGTTGTCTCTTGGCGCGATATCCGTCCCGAAGTACGAAGGATGGCGGAACGGCTCGCCATTCCGCTAACCGAGTGGTAATCGAATGATTCACCACCCCTCGAATAAGGAGAAAGAATGAAAGTAAGCATGAGCGCGAAAGCGTTCCGTTTGCTGCTTGCTGGTGCATTTGCTGCATCGGTAACAGTTCTGCCTATCTCCGGTGGTTTCGCAGCAGGCGAGACTCTCGGAGCTAAGTGCACCAATGAAGGAGAGTCGACCGGAACCTTCTCTACTTCACTTGTTTGCGCAAAGAACTCTGCTGGACGTCTTGTTTGGACCAAGGTAAAGCTCAGCGCATCAAATCTAAAGCCAGTAAATGCACTACGTGCACCACGTGGCTCAATTGAGTTCTGGCACTGGCGTGCCGAAGATAAAGCATGGTTCGATAAAATCATCGCTGACTTCGAAACGCTAAACCCAGGCGTAAAGATCTCCCAGGTAATCTCAAACTCTGTTGATTACCAGGCAACTGGAATTCAGAAGGCTCGTACCAATAAGAAAGCAGCGCTTTTCACTACTTTCCGTGGTGCTCAATTCAATACTGCAGCCACAACTGATTTCTATACTGATCTAACAAACGAACAGTTCACCAAGCGAAACGTCATCAAGTCGATGATGGGCGCAGGACAGTATCAAGGAAAGCAACTTGGTATTCCTTACCAGTCGCTCTTCAACAACCCGATCTACAACATAGAGATCTTCAAGAAGGAAGGCTGGAAGCTTCCTAAGAAGTTCTCCGAGTGGATCTCCTATTGCAAGACCGCTAAGGCTGCTGGTTACACACCAATGGCTTGGATGGGTGGATTCCGTGCACAGGCTGGACAGATCATCAACTCAGCTTTGATGAACACTGCTTCAACTGATGCGCTTCTTGCATCTCGCATTACAGCAATCGATACCGGTAAGGAACCAATCACAACTGCATGGTTCAAGGAAATGGCTGAGAAGTATGCCGAGCTCCGCGATGCAGGTTGCTTCCCAGCAAACCCAACCGGTGTTACTGAAGCCGCAGGTAACGCTCTATTTGCAACCGGCAAGGCACCAATCCTTCCAACCGGTTCATTCTCAATGGGTGGAATTGTCACTCTTGAGCCAAAGATGAGCGGAAATATGGGTATTACTGGTATGAACTGGACCGAGGATGTAAATGCTCGTTACACCGGTATCACCAATAACACCTTCATCCTTGGTGTAAATAAGAATGCTGGAAAAACTGAGCAACAAATTGCTCGCGCATTCATGTCCTACTTGCTAACTGGACCAGTCGCTACTTACTACGCGAACAGCTCCAAGCAGCATGTAACGGTTCTAGATGTGTCATACACAGATGTGAACCTACGTAACACCTCATCCATCATGTCGGAGCGCTTGGTTTTGGCTCCTCGATTCCAATTCCTAAACATTGGAGTCCGTGATGCGCTTGAGGATGCTCTGATCGCAATCGTCGGCGGAACAAGCGTTGATAAGGCGCTTACCGATGGCGCAGCCGTGATCAAGACAAAGGTCTGATAAGGCCTATGAGTAGAACCGAAACTGGCGCCCGAAAGGGCGCCAGTCCTCGGCCAAAGAATAAGTTGGCCAGGTCGAACGATCGCGTCTTACTTCTAATGACGCTGCCGGCTGCCCTTATTTACGCACTCTTCTATCTATACCCAACAATCAACAACCTTCGGTACTCACTTACTAATTGGGATGGTTTTCAAGAGGCCAAGTTTGTTGGGGTCGAGAATTTTTCGAAGATGGCTGGCGACAGCGTCTTCACCAAAGTTCTCGGAAACAATATCGAATTCACATTCTTAGTCTTAATTTTCCAGACATCACTATCTCTCTTGTTTGCGATTTTCTTACTGCAGAACTCAAGAATTTCAACTTTCTTGAGAACGCTCTATTTCTTCCCAACCATCATTTCCTCAGTCTCCGTAGCGATGGTCTGGCAGTTTTTGTATGAACCAAATCTTGGCCCATTAAATGTATTTCTAAATTCAGTCGGGTTAGATTTCTTAGCCTTAAATTGGTTGGGAAGTGAGACTGCGACCCTACGAGCTATCGCATTCACTCAAGTCTGGTTCCACACCGGCCAGATGATGGTCGTTTACATTGCTGGCCTACAACAAATACCCGCCGAACTCTATGAAGCTGCGGAAGTTGATGGCGCTTCTAGATGGCAACAATTTAAATCCGTGACCTGGCCAATGGCGCTACCAACTACCGCGGTAGTGATGGCCTATACAACCATCCAGTCTTTCCGTGCCTTTGATTTGGTCTTTGCGATGACAGGTGGTGGACCGAATAACTCTTCTAGCATCTTGGTAACAATGATTTACCTAACCGCATTTAATGAATTCAGATTTGGCTACGCAGCTTCACAATCAATTTTCTTGATTATCTTTATATTGGCCATTACGGCGCTGCAGCGCCGTATCTTGAGGACGAAGTACTGAGGTCGCCATGTTCTATAAAATAAGTCGAATAGTCGCACTCACAACTTTTGCAGTGCTAATCATTATTCCTACGTTAGTTGTGGTCTTTGGATCCTTTAAGGGCGATCTTGAGTTGATGACCAAACCGCTTGCGCTGCCCGAGAGTTGGTCTTTTGGAAATTATCGAGAGCTCTTCAACAACGGAGAGATTGGGCGAAATTTTAGGAATAGCTCGATTGTCACTCTATTTTCAGTTCTAATAACTCTATTTATCTCTAGCTTGGCATCATTTGGAATTGCCCGCGTTATCAATGTGACGGGGCGGGTTCTATTTGTCCTCTTCTCATTGGGATTAGCAATTCCAGCTGCCACAAGCATCATTGGTATCTATGAATTGTTTGTAAGATTAAATCTAACAAACACGCTTCACGGTCTAGTTGTGATTAACGTTGCATCCACGCTACCTATATCTATCTTCATCTTGACCGCTTTCTTCAGACAGATTCCTAATGAACTATATGAATCTGCATCGATGGATGGAGCGAGACCATTTCGTCTTTATCGTTCGATTGCGCTGCCGCTCTCTAGGCCATCGATGGCTGCGGTAGCCATATTCCTATTCGTTATTACTTGGAACGATCTGCTTTATCCATTATTGCTACTCACTCAAGCAGATTTAAAGACGCTCCCATTAGCGCTATTGGATTACCGCGGTGAATACGCAATCAATTTCAGCATGATCTTTACCGCTGTAATGGTCGCCTCCTTACCAATGGTTGTCATGTATCTCTCGATGCAGAAAACTTTCGTATCCGGTCTAACAGCAGGTGCGGTCAAGGGCTAATGAACTCTCCGGTCGTAAAAGTCCCACCTCGCCTCCAATCACAGGCGCGGTTGCTGCTTGATTACATTGAGCGAGAAGAGTTAAACCCAGGTGATCGATTGGATTCCGAACGGGAACTGGCGAAAAAGCTTGGAATTAGCCGTTCTTCGCTCCGCGAAGCTATCCAAGTCCTACAGACCCAAGGTCGCTTGGTGGTCAAACATGGAATTGGCGTTTTCTTACTTGAAGATCAAGAAGGCGAAGAGTTACGCAATTCGTTGCGCGCCGCGCATCACACTATTGAAGAGCTATTTCAAATGCGCGAAATCCTCGAAGCGCCGGCAGTCGAATGGGCGGCTGAACGGAGAAGCGAAGCGCAACTTCAAGCAATCAAAGGTGCGGCACATTCCCTACAAGAAGCAGTAAAACAAGATCCAATTGATTTTGACAGAGTTCGGTTACTGGATATGAATTTCCATCTAACAATCGTCAAGAGCGCCCAGAATCAATTCTTAAATCAAACCCTAGGAACCCTGCAAGAAATAATGTATCGCTCTATGGATAACACGCTAAAACTTCCCGGACGTATCGATGCATCTGAACATGAGCATGGCGTGATCTTGGAAGCAATCGAAAAACAAGATCCAATTACGGCAAGACTTACGATTATTCAACATATTCATAACGCTCGCGATGCCTGGATCCAGTATTTGAAGAAGGTCGAGGATTAATGTCTAAAGTCCTCGCCGTCGGCGTCGCTACGCTCGACACTATTGTTTTGGTGGAGAAATATCCGAACGCTGATGAACGGGTAATCGCTAAAGAAACAATCCAAGGTTTTGGCGGACCGGCCGCAACCGCTGCGGTAACTATGGCGCGCTTGGGTATCGATGTCTCACTTGCTTGTGTGATTGGCGATGATGAAGCAGGGCGAAAGATTTTTGATAATTTGAAACGTGAGGGAGTTGATACCTCAAATGTGGTAATTGATTCAAAGATCAATACTGCAATTGGAACAATCGTTGTCGCAGAATCAACCCAGAGTCGGGCGATAATGGCTCAACCACATAGCGAAATACCTCGAAAACCAAGCGCTATCGAGGGTTATTCATGGATTCACGTAGATCACTTAGGTATGTCAGCGCTTAAAGCTTGGGGAGTCGCTAGAGGTGGCAGCGCCAAGTTATCGATTGATATTGGGTACAAATACCCGGGGTTAAAATCTTCAGATTATGACCTTTATGCGCCCTCTGAAAATATAACTACAGATGTAAATAGCGCAAAGGGCGATAAGAATTTAGTTGTTATCTCCAAAGGTGGGGCCGGAAGTGTTTATAGCGATGGGGTTGAAAGCGGCGAAGTCCCAGCTCTAAAAGGTGAGATTCTCTCAACTCTTGGAGCAGGCGATGTCTTTCATGGCGCGCTAGTTGCGGCACAAGTTTGGGGCAAGAGCGCGAGAGAGAGCGTTGAGATTGCAAATGTGGTTGCGGGACTTTCATGTCGCGCACTTGATGGCCAAAGTGGAATTCCTAGCAAAGCCGAACTCGATGCATATCTTGCAGGAGTACGAAGTTGATGGGGATGTATTCAGTAATCGAGAGAGAAGGGAAGTAGAAATGGCAAAAGTGCCTGATTTTCTCCTTCACCATGATGGTGACTCGGTAGCGGTTGCAAATGATGACTTGCAACCAGGAACGCTACAAGGACTATCGGTGAAAGAGCAGACACCGCACACAGCTGTTCTTAATCACGCAATCCCACTGGGACATAAGTTTGCGTTAAAAGATCATGCTGAGGGAGAAGCAATTATCAAATATGGAATTAAAGTCGGCATCGCTTCAAAGCCGATCAAAAAGGGAGATTACGTCCACACACACAACATGAGGAGTTATCGATGGGAAGCAAGCCGCGCTTAACCGGATACCGCCGTCCAGATGGATCGATGGGTATCCGCAATCACGTAATTATTTTGCCGGTTGACGACCTATCAAATGCTGCCGCTGAAGCTGTAGCAAAAGTAGTGCCTGGCACGCTCGCGCTGCCTCATGGCTATGGTCGCCTCCAATTCGGTGAGGATCTAGAACTAACGTTTAGAACCCTGATCGGTACCGGTTTGAATGGCAATGTCGCTGCAGTCGTTGTAATTGGTATTGAGCCAAAGTGGACTGAGCGAGTTGCCGCTGGAATCGCTAAATCTGGAAAACCAGTTGCATCCTTCTCTATCGAAGGTAAAGGCGACCTTCAAGTAATCGCCGATGCCGCTCGTGTTGCACAAGTCTTCCTACAAGATGCATCTGAGATTCAACGCGAAGAAGCAACTGCAGGTGACTTGATTATGTCAATCAAGTGCGGTGAGTCTGATACAACTTCTGGACTTGGTTCATGTCCCACAACTTCACAAGCTGTCGACCGTTGGGTTGCAGCTGGTGGAACTGTCTTCTTCGGTGAGACATCCGAGTTAACTGGTGGCGAGCATCTAATCGCAGAGCGCTGTATCGATGATGCATGTCGTCGCGCATTCCAAGATACCTATGACAACTACATCAAGGTAATTGAATCAACCGGTGCAAACCTGCTTGGCTCACAACCAACTCAAGGAAATATCGCTGGTGGTTTGACCACAATCGAAGAGAAGGCGCTTGGAAATATTGCAAAGACTGGTTCAGTTCCTGTCATCGGAGTCTTGAAGCCAGCTGAAGCGCCAGATCGAAAGAAGCAAGGTCTTTACTTCATGGATACTTCATCTGCTGCTGCAGAGTGCGTAACTCTTATGGCTGCAGCTGGCGCTGTTATCCACTTATTCCCAACTGGACAGGGCAACGTAATTGGTAATCCAATTGAACCAGTCTTGAAGTTGACTGCAAATAAGAAGACCGCTGCAAGCATGCGCGAGCACATCGATCTCGATGTCTCTGGTCTGCTCCGTCAGGAATATGACCTGACTAAGGCAGGCGACATGATGATGGAGGTCATCGAAAGAACTGTGAATGGCCGACTTTGCGCTGCTGAGGCGCTGGGCCACCGCGAATACACCTTCACCAAGCTCTATATCTCGGCTTAGAGCAAGAAACTCGATACTGAAACTGGAGAAACTGGCTCATGATTCTGATTAGTGAAGATGTTTGGAGCGATGATTTTGTAGAGCTCCAAAAGCGTTTTCCAATCACTCATGAGCCAGATCTCTGGAGTAGAAAAGAGGATTTAAAAGCAAAGCTAGCGGATGCGACTGCGCTAGTGGTCAGGAATAGAACTCAGGTAACTAGAGAGTTAATTGAAGCGGCTCCTAAGTTGAAAGTAATCGCTCGTGCTGGCGTTGGGCTAGACAATATTGATATTCAAGCCGCGGATGAAAACGGGGTAGTAGTTGCCGCAGCCCTCGGAATTAATGCGGTAGCCGTTGCAGAACACACCTTAGGACTAGCTATTTCGCTCGCTCGATCAATTGTAGATCGAGATAAGAGCACTCGCGCTGGCGAATGGAACCGCGCCGCCGGAACAGAGATTTCACATAAGACCTGGGGCTTACTTGGATTTGGGGCAACCGGAAGAGCTGTTGCAAAGTTATTAAAAGGCTTTGGTTGCGAAGTACTTGCCTACGATCCATTTGTTAAGAGTGCTGAGGGTGTAAAACTAACTAATCTCGATGAAGTCATCACTAAATCTGATGTAATCTCAATTCATCTTCCCGCTACCAAAGAGACGACCGGGATGTTTAACCTTTCGCTAATAAAGCAGATGAAGCCAAACTCACTGTTGGTAAATGTTGGACGTGGTGAAGTGATCAACGAAACCGATCTAGAGAGCGCCCTTCGAGATAAATTGATTGCAGGAGCGGCTCTAGATGTGCGAGTAAGTGAGCCACCAAAAGATAGTTTGTTCAAAGATCTTTCAAATGTAATTCTCACGCCTCATAT